>JAFQOY010000137.1 GCA_017412025.1 Clostridia bacterium
GCACCGGCGAACACGGCTTTGAAAAGCGCAGCTGATAGTCCTCAAACCGCTTCCCCTCTTCCAGCGGCACATTGAATCCCGGATGCCCGCCAAGGCCGAAGTGCATCGTCCTTTCATCCCGGTTGACAACCTCATAGGTGACGTTAAGCCGGTTTTCTTCAAGCGCGTAGACCACGCGCAGCACAAAGCGCCGGGGATACTGCGCATAGGTTTCCGCATTGTCGCAAAGCTCAAAGACCATGCGGCTTTCGCCTTTTTCTGCAAGCGCAAACCGGCTGTACGGCGCAAAGCCGTGTATCGGCATGCTGTGCGTCTCCCCGTCCATCACACAGCGCCCCTGCCAGAGCCTGGCCACATACGGAAAGAGATTCGGCGCGCGGCCGTTCCAGTATCGCTCTTCCCCCTGCCAGAGAATCTCTGTGCCATCCGCAGCACGGATGGACTGAAGCTCCGCGCCGTCTTCGCTGGCTGTCACCGTCAGATACGCATTGTAAATCGCATGCAGCATCAGATCATTCTCCTCATCACATCTTCAAGCGAAGGCACGCTGGAAATACCGCCGTGCTTCGTCGCAGAGAGCCCTGCCGCCGTGCAGGCAAAGGTCACGATCTCCTCCAGCTCCTCTCCGCTGAGCGTATCCGCCGCTTTTCCATTTTCCAGCAGCCGGTATAGTGCGCTGCCGCCGAAGATATCGCCCGCGCCCGTCGTATCCACGGCCTGAATACCCGAAAGGGCGGGAACCTTTCCGCGCACGAGGCCGCTGCTGTAAAAGCAGCCGTCTGCGCCGCAGGTGACAAACACCAGCTTTACGCCATAGTTTTCAAGGATGTGTTTGGCGCCGTCTTCCGGTCTCATCCCGAAGAGGAACTCCACCTCCTCGTCGCTGATCTTGACGACGTCCGCCTGGGCAAGCCCCCAGAGCATCTGCTCCTTCGCCGTTTCAGCGCTCTTCCACAGGGGCTTTCGCAGGTTCGGGTCATAGGTGATCAACTTGCCGAGCGCTTTGGCATAGGCCACAGCCTGCTGCGTCGCGCTGCGCGCGGGCTCGTCTGTGAGGGAAAGCGTGCCAAAGTGAAACACCTTCGCCTCGTCAATCAGGGAAAGGTCGATTTCCTCAAACCGCAGGCAGGTGTCCGCGCCAGGTTTTCTGGCGAAGGAAAACTCGCGGTCTCCGGTTTCATCCAGCGTCACAAACGCCAGCGTGGTGAATACATCGTCCGCGCCAATCAATCCG
This sequence comes from Clostridia bacterium, assembly GCA_017412025.1. The sequence goes on from JAFQOY010000137.1 coordinate 1,235, forward strand.
CGCGTATCGATGCCTGCCTCTTCCAGCGTGTTTTTCAGCAGCCTGCCAAACTTGTCCGTGCCCACCTTGCCCAGCAGCGCGGTCTTCTTTCCGAATTTTGCCAGCGCGGCCAGAAAATTCGCCGGCGCGCCGCCGGGATGCGCGGCCATCGTCGGATATCCGTCGGCGTCTGCGGAAAGCATGGTGAAGTCAATGAGCAGTTCGCCCAGAGCGACAACGTCAATCATCGCAGTTCCTCCTTATTCAGCCGCCGGATACTCGTTGCACAGCAGACGGTACGGCGCTTCATCCTCCTCAATCTCCGGGAAGCGGCCCACCGGCGGATTGAAGCGGTTGTCCGTGTTGTCGTCGTTGCACTGGCTCACCTCGCCCAGCAGCACGGGGCCCGTCCCCTCCTCCACGGCAAAGTCGTGATAGAGGAACTGCTGCACATGGATACTTTCGCCCGGCGTCAGGCGGATCTGCGTGCCGGCGGGGACGGTATAGGTTCGCCCGTCCGTATGCACGGTCACGTCGGATTCATAGTCGATCTCCTCGTTCGGGAGGGAATTGTACACGCGGATGAGCACGTTGCCGCCGCCGCGGTTGATGATGTCCTCCGTCTTATACCAGTGGAAGTGATTGGGCGCATACTGCCCCTCCTTGAGATAGAGCAGCTTTTCCGCATAGACCTTGGGATATTTTTCCGCCATCGCACGGTTGCCGTTGCGGATGGTGATCAGCGAGAAGCCGAATTGATCAAAATTGCCCAGACCGTAGTCCGTGATGTCCCAGCCTAGCATGCAGTCGCGCACCTCGTCGTATTCATGGCCGATGGTCTGCCACTGCTCAGGCGTAAAATGGCAGAACGGCGGCAGATAGCAGTGATATTTTTCGCACATCGCCTCCAGCTCGCGCAGGGCGGCGTTCACTTCGGATCTCTTCATGGTCATCGCTCCTTTCAGGATGAATGGTATACGATCGGTATGTTACCTCTATTATGACAAAAAGAATGCGCAGGTCAAGGGGAAATCCAAAGAAAACCGCGACTTCTTTGCGCGTGGCTCTTCAGCCGGTTTCTCCCCTGCAATGTATGCCTTCAAACCGATAGAATCACCGATTCCGGCATGGCGGGCTTTCAGCCTGACAGGCGTTCCAGACATAACAGGGCGCCGCTTCCCTTCTATCGGGGAGCAGCGCCCTGATGACGTTTCAATTATTTCAGCACGATCTCTCCCGCCGCCGGAATTCGTCCTCCGTTTTCCGCCTTGGCGTCCTGCAGGTAATCGCAGAATTCAATCCCGTGCGCCTGCGCATATGCCTGCGCATAGCTTCCGGCAGAGCCAAGGATTTTAACGCTGCTGTCATCAAACGCCGTTTCGTGAATGCTCACGACGGAATCCGGAATGATGACCACATCGCCGTCAAAGCCTGCGAATGCCTTTTCGCCGATAACCGTCAGCCCCTCCGGCAGGGAGACTCTCGTCGCTCCCGTCTCGATACTGGCAAACGCATACGGCGCAATCGCCCTGACCGCACCGGTCAGCGTCGCCTGATAGAGGAATTCACACCCCTCAAAGCAGCCTGCTGGCAGCACGCCGACAGACGGATGCGCCGGGTCGGAATCCACCGCATGAATCGCTGCCTCCCTCAGCTCGCTCCCATAGGAAAACGCGCCTTCGCCAAGCCGGTCAAGGTCGATGGTCAGATCAAGCGTCAGGATGTTGGTGAACGCAAACGCATCGTCGCCGATGCTGCGCAGGCTCTGCGGAAACTCCGCTTCATACAGAGCCGTATCGCAAAACGCAGAGTCCCCGATCGTTTCAAGTCCCTCGGGAAAATCCACCTCATTGAGCTGCGTACGATAGAACGCAGAATCTCCGATATGCCTGAGCGATGCCGGGAGATTGATCCGGCGCAGCGGAACGTTCCAGAATGCACTGCCGCCGATGATCTCCACGGTATCCGGAAGCACGACGTCGTTGATCGCCTGTCGATCCCAGAACATGCCGTCCGGCACGTTTTTCAGCTTTGCTCCGAAGTCAACCTGCGTCAGCCCGTATCCGCAGTCGTCAAACGCACCCCGTGCCAGATACTGCAGACTGACCGGCAGTACGATCTCTTCGCATTCCCCCGGGAATTCGAATTCATCGTCGAGCAGGACAACCGGATGACCGTCGATATAGCTGGGCACGGTAAATCTCTCCTGCGCAGCCTCCGCCGCGTCATACTGCGCGGTCCGCTGCAGCCTGACGCCCGTTTCCACCTCGGCATATTCATAGCCGTCCGCATCCGCCTGCCCGTCCGCGCTGACGCAGGATCCCTTCGGAAAGCGGACCCTGCCGCCGACATGCTCATAGGCGTAATCCCGTCTGTCATAAAAACCCGTCTGCGTTTCAAGCGCAAACGCCTGTGCGTAAGAACCCTTTTCTCCGCAGAGCATCATCCGCTCCCAGGCTCCGGCAAATGCTGTATCCGCCATTTCCGTCACGCTCGGCGGAACGTTCACCGTGTGCAGCTTTGCGCAGCCGGCAAACGCATACGCGCCGATCTGCTCAACACCGTTTTCAAGCGTGACTGTGCTCAGCTCCGGGCACTCCGCAAACGTCATCCCGCCGAGCCTGCGCACCGTGCCGGGAACCTTCACATGCTGCGCTCCGCATTCCGCATCAAATACGCCGGATGCAATACCCGACACAGGAATGCCCAGCAGCCGCCCGGGGATATCGACGACCGCCTGCTGCTTTTTCGCGGAAACGACGTGCCATCCGTCCGCATGGAGCGTATACATCAGCCCTTCGCCCAGCGGAAAACCGCCGGCAAAGTTGACCACGGCGGCAGCGGCGATCAGCAGCATGCTGGCAAAAGCCGCATACACCCTGCGCAGCAGCGCCCGTCTGCGCTGCGCCTCCTGCGGCAGCGGCATATTATAGAGCATCGAGCGGAATTCCTCGATGCTGTGGACCCGCTTCTTCGGCTCCACCACAAGGCCCGCCATCAATGCGTTTTCCTCGTGTTTTCTCAGCCGCACGCCCAGTGCGGACGGACGCTTCAGCGTATCCACCTTCACGCGCCCGATCGATACCGGCGGCATCTCGTCGGTCAGCATATGATACATCGTTGCGCACAGGCTGTAGATATCGCTCCACGGGCCCTGCACCTGCTGCAGGTCGTACTGCTCGACCGGCGCGTATCCGTCGCTGACCACGATCAGATTGGTCACATGCTCAATTTCTCGCGCAGAACCGAAGTCAATCAGCTTGATGCTTCCGTCCTCCTGCACCAGCAGGTTTTCCGGCTTGATATCACGATGATGAATGCCCTGCCTGTGTATGATTTCAAGGGAATCGATTACCTGCTTCATCATCCCGATCAGCGTCTTTGCATCGGGGTGGTTTTCCTTCACATACTCATCAAGCGCGACGCCGTGCACATACTCCATGGCGATGTAGCAGGTGTTGTTCTCTTCAAAATACTCGTTGACCTGCACCACGCCGGACAGATTCCTGAACTGCGCAAGCACCTGCGCCTCCTGCCGGAAGCGGTTCAACCCCAGCTGATAGACCGTCTCCAGCGTTTCATACGCACGGATATCATCGGAATCAGCGGTATTCCGGTATGCGAATCTGGCCGGGAAATACTCCTTGACCGCAACCGGGATCTGCAGATTGTGATCCCACGCCGCATAGGTGACGCCAAAGCCGCCCGCGCCGATCACCGCGCCGAGCTGATACCGGTCATGAAGCAGCGTTCCGCTGTCCAGATGGCTGGCATTTTTCTCGCTCTGCGCCGCGTCATAGCCGCAATGCGGACATGCGCCGTCCTCTTCCATCTGCTTCATGCATCTGGAGCAGTAATACGTCCCTTCAATATCCATGCAATCACCTCCGTGTATCATTATAGCACGCAGCCGTATGTTCCGCAAACCGCGCATCCTGCCGCAAAAACACCTTGTTGAGCCGGATACACAGCATGATCTGGCTGATCATGCCCGCAGCAGCGGCGACTGCAAGCGGCCAGATTCCCAGCAGCGACACGGCGGATGCAGCGATCTTGTCCGCGACAGCCGGATGGGTTATCGTCATCCGGCACAGGCCGTCTCCGGTCTCCTCCAGCGTGACCACGATCCGCCGGTCAAGCCCTATACATCTGCGAAGGCCGCTCAGGCGCGCCCTCGCATGCAGCACATGCCTGCCTTCTGGCGTCAGCATGCGTACTGTATCCATGTGTTCTGTCATGTTCAGGTGCTTCTGCAATCTCCTTGATACATCCGTCAGAGAACATTCCATCCGGATGACCTTTCCCCGCGTTCCATGTTCAAATATGCACGGCTTCTTCATCGGATCACCTGATCAAACCGTTCTCTTCTCCCGTCTTTCGCTCCGTGAGCGGCGGTGCGTCCGCCGCATACCGTTTTGCTGCCTCTCATTCCGCTTCAGCTCCTTTTCTCTGCCATGGCGTATCTCTGCGTCTATTGTAGCGTCCGGCAGGCGCTCATCTGTCTCTTCCGAGTGGACAAACGCACCCGGCCTCCCTTTACGCAAGCCGAGCCTGATGGTATAATATCACCAGACGTCGACGACAGAAAGAAGGGGATTTCTTTATGCGGTATTCCGGACAGACGGCAGGCAGGCAGACCTCCTCAAGCGAGAGGATCTCCAAAACCCAGATCATCCTCAACGGGCAGATCTCTCTTAATGAGCTTGACAGCCTCCTCAGGGACGTCAGGCCTGCACCGAAGTTCTCTTCCCATCTGATGAATCTGCTGGCGCAGAGGGATCTTTCTAACGAGGACTTTGCTTCCCTGGCCAACATCGGCCGTTCCACCGTTTACAAAATCCTGAACGGAAAGCAGCTGCCCGAACAGGACATGCTGCTGCGCATGGCTTTTGTGCTGGAGCTGTCGGCGCAGGAGGCGCAGCAGCTGCTCAAGGCCGCTCAGCGCGCTCTGCTGACGTCCTCCCGTCCCCGCGATATCGCCGTGATTGTCGGCCTGAACAATCACCTGACGCTCGATGAAATGGACGAGGTGCTCATGGAGCGCAGCCTCGCTCCCCTGACGCCTATCGAAAAGAAACTCTCCGAATGCCTTGCGCCGTTCACAGGCGGCGTCACTTTCGATCAGCTGCTCGACCGCGCCGCTCTGCGTACGCCTGCGTTCATGAAAATTCTGCCCGCTTCGGGCAGAGACGCGGATTTTGACGTACTTGACGCCATCAGCGACGATCTTGAAAAGGACGATCTGCTGAAGATCGGTTTTGCACTCCATCTCAAGCCTGCCGAGGTGCAGCGCCTGCTGCGCATCGCCCGCCGCGCCTTCCTCAACAGGACAGATCCACGCGACTGCCTTATCATCGAAGGCCTTGCCTCCGGCATGACGCTTGAGGACGTAAACGCCGCCCTGAAGAGGAGTCATCTTGAACCGCTGTATTAATCTTGTTTTCTGTGCGGATTCTCTTTGCCCGTGCCGCGCGCGCTGCGGCGCGGTTTTTTTGTCCCGGATTGTCTTTCCTGCCATCCTGAAGACAAAAAAGTCAACTGCTCCTCCCTGTGGAATCCAAATACGAAGGCGCTGTCTCAAAATGGCCAAAGAAGCCATGAGAGGCAGCACCTTCAGTATGTTGTTATGTTCTCGTTTCCGGACGTATGATTCCCCTTCGCTTTCATGCAGCATGCTCGCTTGCACCAGCAAGATCCGCACATTTTCTTTACACTCGCATCATGCGCAGCCAAGGGAAATGCCGCACGCATTCAAATGCTCAAAGCCTTCACGCAGCACGACCACTCAGCACATCGCTGATGCGTTGGATTCATAAACCGTTATCTCCGATGAAGCAAACATCGCCTGATTCTTGCCAAGTTTTTTCGCCTTGTACAGCGCATCATCTGCCTTTTTATACAGCTCTTCCACCGTCATTCCGTCCAAAGAATATTTGCTGACGCCGATGCTCAGCGAAATCATATCGGCAATGTGCGGTTCAATCTTCTTGTTCACCACGTCAAGCAGCTGCTTCACGCACGATTTAATCGCTTCAATATTCTTCACATTCTTCATAAGCACGAAGAATTCGTCACCGCCGATTCTGCCCACGATATCCGTTTCTCTGAAGCACTCCTGAATCCCTTTCGCCATTTCAGTCAGCAGTTTGTCGCCCTCCTGATGGCCATATCTGTCATTGACCGACTTAAAATTATCGATGTCAATCATAAACACAGTATGGATTCCGTCTTTGCCTTCTCCCTGCAGATACTCCTGAGCCTCTTCGAATGCTGCGGCACGATTAAGCAAGCCGGTCATGCCATCCGTCTCCGCCATGCGCACCAGCTTTTCCTCTTCCCGTTTTTCCGAATCGATATCCCGGAGCATGCTCATCAATTCCAGATGTCCTGTCGTCGGGTTGATCAGCAGTTCCAGCTCTTCTGTAATCCAATGTGTTTTTCCATCTATTCCTTTAAGCTGATATTCAAAGTTGATATCCCTGACGCCCTGTTCCTTTACATCCCGAATGTAATCCTGTGAAAACAGCTCATAAAACGCCTTCGCTTTTCCCTCCGGATCAATCAGATTCGCGCGCATCACGTCAAGCAGATGCTCCATGCTTCTATACTGCGGAATAATTGTCTGCCCTTTTCGGCAGCGCTGTCCGATCACCCTCCAGGCTGTAACATCCATATAGGTTGAGGAAATCATATCCTTAGACAGTGTGAGAAAATACTCGATATCCCGTTTATATTGATCGTCCTCCGCGGATTCATTTATAATATCCGTCGAAATTCCCAGAAGACCGACAGTATTTCCATTCAAATCACGAAGAATGTATTTGGACGTCATGCTGCAGCGCGCCTCGTCACGCTCAACCGTGAGCGGCTCTGCACAGTTGATCATATCCACTCCGCTTTCAAACAGCTTTCTGTCATCTTCCATATGACGCATAGCCAATTCATTATCAAAAATCTCACAGTCCGTGTGCCCGATGATTTCCGGTACGGATGCCCTGCCGACTGTTTTCGCAAAGGACAGGGTACATGCCACATAGACGTGGTTGACGTCCTTGACAAAAATCGTATCTGCAGAAGAATCCAGCATCGTCTGCAAAGCAGCAAACAAAATCTCCGGCCTGCTCCTGTCCATACCGCCAGTGTGCTTTATTGCATTCATCATCGCTCTTCCCCTCTTCACACGCCCTCTGACGCATCTGATCCGGTCAGCCCGTCAAACGCATTATACAGCCTGTAGTTAAGCCGCAGTACGGTCTCCTCATCGAGCTTCACAATCTCACGGTCGTATGTGAATACGCCGTTGATTTCCTCCTCCACGTCGCTCACCTGCGTGTAGATCGCCGCAGACAGCCCGCGCTCAAGGTTTGGATAGATCTCCTCATTCCACAGGCGCTCGTAGTTCCTCGTCAGCTCTTCGCTGGATTTGTACGCCTTGTAGCCGAATTCCTTTTCGCATACCATGTGTCCCTTTGCCGGATAGGCGTAGCCGCCGTATTCCGTCAGCGCAACGACACGGTCCTTCTTCGGACTCACCTTCAGTTTCCGCAGGTAATTGTGGATGGAATACAGATCTCCGCCGCCCTGGTCAAACCAGCCGCAGGCCTCGTTGATCAGGCGGGTGCTGTCAAGCCTGCGGATCCTCTCCGTCGCCTTCTTCGCGTCAAACTGGCCCCAGCCCTCGTTGAACGGCGTCCACAGCGCAATGCACGGATAGTTGTACAGCAGGCGGATCATGCCCTCCATCTCGCGATAAAACTGCTCGCGCCCCTGTGCATCCCCGCGGGCGAAGAGATTATAGTGGCTGTCCTTCACGCCGCGGGCAATCAGGTCGGTCATATTGGCCGCCACAGTACAGAAAAGCATGTTGTACTCGCCGCCGCCGTTTGGCATGTCCTGCCAGACAACCATGCCGATCCTGTCGCAAAGGTAGTAGAAGCGCTCCTCCTCAATCTTGATGTGCTTGCGCAGGGTATTGAATCCCATCGCCTTGAGCCTTCGGATATCGTATTCATACGCCGCCTCGTCCGGCGGAGTCAGCAGGCCGTCGCTCCAGTAGCCCTGATCGAGCAGGCCATTGAAAAAGAACGGCTTTTTGTTGAGATAAAACCGCAGAACGCCTCTGGCGTCCGGCTTGTATTCAAATATGCGCATGCCGAAGTAGGAGCGCACGACGTCCTCGCCGTATTCGATCGTCACGTCGTAGAGATTGGGCTCCTCCGGCGACCACGGCCTGAAACCCGGCAGATCAAAGCGCGTCTTCCCGTTGACGTCCGCTTCGCCTGCGCACACAATCGAACCTTCAAAGGCAATCGTGACCTTTGCCGTGCCCGCGCCGGACGCCATGATCTCCATCTCGATCTGCGCGTCATCATAGCGCGGCGTCATCACCACGCCCGATACATACGCCTTCGGCACGCTCTCCAGCCATACGCTCTTCCAGATACCGCTGCAGGGCGTATAAAACAGCGAGTTCATCAGGCCGTGGTTGTCAACCTTCTGCTTTCCGCGCGGATAGGGCGCCTTCTCCGTCCGGTCACGCGCGCACAGCTCGATGACATTTTCGCCCTCGCCGAGCGCGCCGCTGACGTCGAAGCTGAAGGGCAGATACCCGCCGCAGTGGCTGCCCATGCATATGCCGTTGACATACACGGTGCACTCCTGATCGACCGCGCCGAAATGGAGGATCACCCGTCCGCGGTCAAACCCCTCCGGAAGCGCAAAGCGCCTGCGGTAGTGCATATAGTTTTCCGGTCGGACGCTCTCCCCCACGCCGGAAAGCACGGACTCCGGCGCAAACGGCACCAGGATCGTCCTGTCATACGCAGCGCACGCCGCCTCCTCATTGATGCAGAAATCCCAGCTGCCGTTGAGATTCATATAGCTGTCCCGCACCAGATTCGGCCGGGGATACTCCTCCCTGACATGCTCGCGGTCAAGGTTCTTTCCCCAGCGCGTCATCAGCTGTTTCATCGTCTTCTTTTCAGCCGTCTTCTTTTTCATCGCATGCGCCCTCTTTTTCAGTGTATCGACAAAAAGTGCCTCAAGCGCTCCCTCAGTCTGCCTTCGGCAGCCAGTATTCCGGGGAACTCGCCCAGTCGCGCAAGCGCTCCTAGCGATTCCCCACGCTCCGCCTCGCTGTTTCGATCCGGGAACAGTAATAGTCGCGCAAGCGCTCCTTTACAGTTCCGATCTCCATCTCACTGTTTCGCCCACGGGGCGCGTTCGATTCCGATCCCACAGGGCGCGCTCGGCTGCGGCGCCTGCAAGAGGGAGGAGCAGAGCCCCTCCCCCTGCGGATGCTTTCAGCCGCTGTGCCTTTATTCAACCCTGTCCACAAACACCAGCTCAAACCGGGGCACCATCACCGGTTCGCCCTCAGCGTCCTGCTCCTCAAACACGCCGGCTACCTTCACCACGGCGCTGATCATGTCGCCCTCTTTAGCGCCCATGTCCTCCTTCGCCACGACGATCACCGGGTTATACCAGGTGCCGTCCGCCGCCTTGTTGAACTGCATGCGGATATACTGCGAACTTCCGCTCGCGCTGACCTGCGACACCGGGCCGTACAGGCTCATGATCTTTCCCCGGTTTTCCGCCAGATCACGCTGCAGCGTCTTGTAGGATATTTTTTCCGCCTCGGCGCGCACGGAAGCACGCTCCTCGTCCTCCGTCTTCACGCGCACCAGCGTGAACGCCACGCGCCGCTGATCATATCCGCTCTTGTTCAGGATCAGCGTGTATTTGTATTCGCCCGCGTCCTCCGTCGTCAGTTCAAAGGAGAACGCGCCGTTCTTGGAAGCCGTCTTTTTCGTCAGGCCGAAGGGCGATACCAGCTGCAGCTGCACGCCGGCCAGCGTCTTGCCCGAGATCGTCACCTTGCTCTTTGTGACCGTGTGTACGCCGCCCTCGTCCACGCCCTCGAGGGAGACGGGCAGCGTCTTGGCGCTGTAGGTCAGCGTCGCCGCCGCCATGCTGCTCTTCATACCGTCCAGCATTGCGGTGAGCGTCAGGTCGTATGCGCCCTCTTCCTCCAGCTCAAGCGGCAGGGAGAACGAGCCGTTCGCTCCGGCCTGCGCGACGGCAAGCGTCAGCATCGCGCCTGTCCCGTCCGGCGTCTCCAGGATCACCGAAGCGCCGGGCGTGGATTTGCCATGGATTTCCAGCGCGCCGACGCTGGTTTCCGTCGGAATCTGCGCCTCAAGGCGCACCGTCAGCTGGGGCATATCCAGCTGCTTTGTGACGGCCAGATCGTGCAGCCTGTCGCGGAAGCTGCGCAGGTCGCGGTTGGAAAACCGCCCGCTGCCCCTCTGCCAGTCCAGCGTCACGTACATACCGTTACGGATGGTGATATAGCGCAGGCCGCGTCCGACAACCTGATCGCCGTACGTCCTGACGTAGTGGATATACAGCCAGTACGCGCCGCCCTCCTTCTGCCATTCCACATCCTGTGCGCGGCTGCCCGTGGTCTCAAAGAGCCGGTTGCTCTCCGCCCTCTGGCGCAGCGTCTTTCGCTGCTCGTCCGAGATGCGCGATATGTCAAACACTTCCTCCGAGAGCTCGTCCCGCGATGTGAGGATCGTCAGGCTCTGGGCAAAGTCCGCGCTGTATGCGCGGGAAGCGACGCCCTGCTGCTCCATGTCGGATGCAAGCTGCTGCGCGTCCATGCCCGCCTCCTCAAGCAGGGGCGCATACACCCTTGCCAGCTGAGGCGAGACGACGAGCCAGCTGTCCGGATAATCAAAGGACAGGTATACGTCGTCCATGGCGATCGTCTGCGCTGCGCCGCCGGCGCAGACAAGCAACATAACCGCCGCGGAAAACAGGAAGATGCTAAATGAAATGATGCGTTTCATATGCGTCCCTTGCTGCGCGTTCTGCGCGTCTTACAGGATGTGCACGAGCATGTTTCCGCCCTCGTCGGTTTCAAGCCGGAGCAGCTGCTCGCGCTCCAGCGCGCGCAGCACATCGGAGAAGCGCCTGAGTCCGATCTGCCTCTCCGTGAAGTCCGGATAGACCGCCTGCACGGCGGACTTGAGCAGCGATGGATTCACGCGGTCAAATCCATCCTCCTTGTAGGCGGACAGGATGCGCTCAAACACGCCGACATAGTTTTCCCGCGTGATCTGCTCCATCGCGGCAAACGCCTGATTGAGGCTGACGATGAGGTTGTATTCCTCGCTCTCCAGCGCAAAGGAACCAAACTGCGCAGACAGCCGCGCAAGCAGCTTGCCGAAGGACGAATAGCCCACGCTCTTCTCCGAGAAGCTGGGGCGCAGGCGCAGCAGCACGCTCTTGACCTCGGAGGCCAGCATCTCGCCGTCTTCGCTCTCGCGCAGGATGGTCACGATCAGATCGTTGACGTCGGACAGCGTCAGCGCGTCGCTGACGCTCACCGCGCTCGTGCCCCTCTCCTTGCCGCCGGATACGCTCTCCAGGAACTGGAATTCGTTGCACGCGGACATGAACACATTGGACGCCGCCTCGCTTCGGGAGATGCCCAGCACAAACTTGCCCATGCTCTTGAGCTTGCCCACCAGCGGCACGTAATCGCTGTCGCCGGATACGATGCAGAAGCTGTCGATCAGATCGTTGCGGTAAGCGACGTCCAGCGCGTCGATCACCAGCTGGATATCCATGCTGTTTTTCTGGTTGCAGCCGTAGCGCAGGCTCGGCACCACAGTGAACGTATTGGAAAGCAGCGTCTCCTTGAGATCGCTGTAGCTGTCCGTATATCCATACACCTTGCCGATGAGGATGTCGCCGCGGATCTTCACGCGCTCAATCACGTCCATCAGCATGCTTTGTTTGCCGCCGCAGTTTTCAAGATCCACGAACAGCGCAAAATGAGAAGCCATATTATCCCTCTTGTCCTTCCGGCCCGCCGGGGCCGGGTTGTTGTTGATTGATCATTACCGTCTTTATCCATCCGGCATATGGCATGAGAACATGCCTGCAGGATTTCACTCCCTCCGTCATGCCTTCGGCATGCCACCTTCCTCAGGAGGGAGGCCATATAAGCTTTGCTGAAGTATAACAGCCTTAAAACCGAAAAGAATCCTGAAAGGCTCCTTCTTGCAGGCACCACAGCTGAGCGCGCCCTGTGGGATCGGAATCGAACGCGCCCCGTGGGCGAAACAGTGAGATGGAGATCGGAACTGTAAAGGAGCGCTTGCGCGACTATTACTGTTCCCGGATCGAAACAGCGAGGCGGAGCGTGGGGAATCGCAAGGAGCGCTTGCGCGGCTATGCGAGTTCGCCGGAATGCTGTCAGCGAAGTTGACGGAGGGTGTCATTGACATTTATTCGGCTCTTTCTGAGTTTCACCACGTTCCGTTTTCAAAGCCTTCCATCTTGTAGGAGCGCTTCAGAATCCGCTTGACAATCCGCTCCGCCTCCTCGCCCTGCGCGACGACGGGCCTGTAGTCGGTGCCGTCCTTCATTTCCGTCAGACGCAGCGGCACGACGGTCATCTGCATGTCCGTCGCTTTCTCCTCATCCACCGTGAACGTCAGGCGGATGGCCGCCGCGTCCCTGTCGTCGGGATCGACGTTGCCGCCGAAGACGAGGTTGCCCACAGAATAGGCGATATACGTATCCTGATAGCTCTCAATGCCCTGCACAATGTGCGGATGATGCCCGACGACAAAATCCGCGCCGGCCTTGATCGCCGCACGGCCGATGCTGCGCTGCTCGCCGGTGAAATCCTCGCGGTATTCGCTGCCCCAGTGGAAGGACGCGATGACGATCTGGCAGCCTGCCTCGCGCAGCGCCTTCACGTCCCTGGTGATGTCCTTTTTGCCGTTTGAATACGGGAAGCAGTAGCCCGTCATGCCGACCTTTACGCCGTTCTTTTCAAAAATGCCCAGCTGGCCGTTGCCCGATACGGTGACGCCTGCGCTTTCAAGGTTTGCAATCGTGTCCTTTCTGCCCTGCTCGCCGTAGTCAAGCGTATGGTTGTTGGCGACGGTGACGGCCTCCACGCTGCCCAGCGTCAGGATGTTGGTGTACTCTGCCGGCCCCTTGAAGTTGAACTTTTTGTCCTTCTTCTTCGTTTCCTCCGTCAGCGTGCCCTCAAAATTGACCAGCGTCATGTCATCCGTGGCAAAGAGCTCCGAAAGCCCGGAAAAAAACCAGCCGTAGCCCTTTTCCGCCGCGACGTTTTCAAAGCAGTCATCCCGCTTTCTCAGGTCGTCGGTCGAGCCCAGGGTCGTATCGCCCGCCAGCGTGATGGTGAACGTCCTTGGCCAGGCATTTTCCTGCGGCTCATCTGGTTCCTCTGCAATCCAGATGGATGCGGAACCGTCCGCGCCGCCGATGACCCCCATGCCTTCGGGCAGCGCTTCGCCCCCGAGCACGTCGACCAGCACGGGCGGCGCCTCGTCGCTTTCAAGCTTCGTGTAGTTCAGATAGGGCGAAACCATATCGTAATTCATCTGCGCGCTGCAGGTGAGCGCCAGCGTCATCATCAGCAGGAAAGCCAAAAGGGTGCGTGTTTTCAAGGCTTTTTTCCTCCGATCCATATGTCTTGTGATGCTTATTATCCTAGCACAGTTTATCCCTTTTCGCAAGGCTCTTGCATTGTGTGGGCGCGTATGCTATCCTCAGCCTGTACGCCGATACAGGCGATACGGGAGGACACGCATATGCACGAAAAGAGAAAACGCCTGCGCGCTTTGCTGCGCGCGCTGATTGCCGAGCGCGACGACGCGCAGCTTCTGTACATTCCCCATGGAGAAGCCGGCCAGCGGCGCATGATCCGCGCGCTGCTTGATATCCGCGTCCCAAAGGCGGACGATCCGCTGGATGAGATGATTTCGGCGTTTCTTTCAGAGGAGGATCGCATGATCTGAAAAGCCGCTGGAAAGGCGCGTCGCTCCTTTCTGTCTGCTTTTATGGACAGAGCAGAATTCCGCGCCTGCAGCGCGTGGTCATCCGCCATGCATTCACCGCTCAATCCCCAGCGCATCCCCGGCCAGCGTGCCTAAGAGCAGCGCGCGCACGCGCGGCGCAGCGTACCGGCTGTCAATCAGCAGCAGCGATCCCGTGTCGCTGTCTGTGCGGATGAGTCTCCCCGCCGCCTGAATAACGCGCACCATACCCGGCAGCGTCATGCACAGGTCAAACCCGTCTTCCCCGATTCTGTCGTAATACGCCTGCATCGCCTTCACGCGCGCGTCGATCTGCGGCATGCCGGTGGAGACGATGATCACGTTTTTCAGCCTCTCGCCCGGCAGGTCGATTCCCTCGCCGAACGCGCCGCCCAGCACAGCCAGCAGCACAGCCGAACGCTCCGTTTCAAACGCGCCCAGAAGCGCGTTTTTTTCGTCCTCGCTCATCTTCCGCCGCTCGCGCAGCAGTGTGAATTCCATCATGCCCTCCTGCCCCAGCAGCAGCTCGGCAATCCTGCCCAGATACGCATAGGAGGGAAAGAAGACCATCGTGTTGCCTGCATGCGCGCGGATGTGATCGCCGATGGCCTGCGCAACCTGCGGCGCAGTCCTTTCCCGGCTGGCATAGCGGATATCGATGGGCAGAACCCGCGCGTCAAGCTGCGCAGGATCAAACGGCGAGGGCAGCGCCAGGCAGGCGTCGTCCTCGTCGCTGCCCAGCATCCGGCAGCTCGCGTCAAACGGCGCAAGCGTCGCCGAAAAATAGACCGTGCCCCGTGCGCGCCTGGTCTGCGCCATGATCTCCTGCGCGGCGCTGAGCAGCACCAGCTCAAGCCTTGCGTCCTTCCTGCCTCCCTCCGCGAGGAGCGCATAGCGCTCATCAAATCTTGCAGAAGCGAAGAGATATCCCGCAGCCAGAGAAAAGCAGTCCGCAGCGCATGCGCCGGCGCCCAGGGCAAGCTGCTCCCCCGCCGCATGCTGCACAGCAGTCATCGCCTCGTCAATCGCCTGCGGCGGGTGATCAAGCCGGGCAAAACCGTCCTGCTCCGCTTCCTTCTCCAGCGCGCGGATCAGCGCGGTCATCGCGCGGTAGAGCGCGTTTTTCCTGCCGAGCAGCCTGCCGGTCTCCCGGCGCAGCGCCGTGAGTTCGCCCATATCGAGCACAGCGGAATGCGCGTCGCGCACGCGTGGAGCCAGCTGATGCGCCTCGTCAATCAGCAGGCAGGCGCCGCCTGCCCCGTGCGTGAGCGCATCGATCGCCACAAAGGGATCAAACACATAGTTGTAATCACAGACGATCACATCCGCCAGCTGCGCAAGGGCAAGAGAAAGCTCAAACGGACAGACTGTGAATGCATCGGCAAGAGAAGCGATTTCTTCCCTGCCCAGACGCCCCATGGAAAGCGCCCTGCCAAGCGCGCCGGGCAGTCTGTCGTAGAATCCTCTGGCATACGGGCAGCTTTCCGGCCTGCAGTCCCGCTTTTCAAGGAGGCACACCTTGTCCTTCGCCGCAATCTCCACACGCAGCGCTCTCGCGCCCGCGCGCTCGAGCGTGTCCATGGCGTCCATGGCGCTTTTTCGTCCGGTGTTTCGGGCGGTGAGGAACATCGCCCGCGCGCATCTCCCTTCGCCAATCGCCCTGAGCGCAGGATACAGCGCCGCCATCGTCTTGCCGATGCCCGTCGGCGCCTGCGCAAAGAGGCGCTTTCTGTCCCTGAGGGCGACATACACGTTCGCAGCAAATTTCCGCTGCCCCGCTCTGTAGGACGCATAGGGAAACGGCAGCGTCTGAAGCGATGCATCCCTCGTCTCTCTGCGCGCCAGCTTTTCGGCTTCCCACGCCGCAGCGGGCGCGCACAGCGCGCAGAACTCCGCTTTAAGCGCCTCAGCCGTACGCTCCTGCTCATACATGCGCAGGCTCTCGCCATCCGGCCCGACATACAGCACGCGCAGGCATACGCCCTCAAGCGCCTCGTCGCTGCAGAGCATGTGCCCATAGATCGCCGCCTGCGCCATGTGCGCCGGAATCAGCTGCGCATCCGCCGTGCCCAGCTTGATCTCCTCGATCACCTGCACGCCGTCCTGACGCAGGAAGACGGCGTCCGCCCTGCCCGCAACACGCAGACAAATCGCTTCGCCCTCGTAATCGCAGGAAAGCGCCACCTCATGCCTGTAGGAGGGATCGAGCAGCCTGCCCTCGCTCTGCCTCGCCCGGTGCGCCAGCGCCCCCTCGCGCATGCGCCTCGCCGCGTCCGCCGCCGGGGACAGGTCGCTCTCGTGATGCGTCGTCTCCACGACGGCGCGCACGCTGATGCGCACGGTCTTACGGCTCATGCCGCCGTCCTCTTTTTCATGCGCGCAAGCAGCAGCGCCAGCAGCACAGCGCCCGCCGCCGACACGCCCTGCGCAGCCCGCCAGGATACCGGCGGCTCAAACCATACGCGAACGTCGATATCCATTCCGCTGCCCAGGCCGTAAAGCCGAAGCACGTTGTTATCCCCCAGCGCCGTGCGGCACTGCACGCCGCCTGCCTGCGCCTGATAGCCCGGATAATACATCAGCGGCAGATCGACATAGCCGCAGCTCTCGGGGATATCCAGCGCAAAGCCCATGTTCGTTCCCTGCTTGCGTACGTCGCGCACGGCATAGTTTTCAGCCCTGACCACGATCTCACCCGGCTTGAGCGAGGCCTTCTCCGTGCCGTTATACAGGTATTCATGCTGAATGATGCGCGTATCGCAGAAGCTGTCCGCATACAGCAGCGGCGCGCTCTGCTGCACATAGCCCTGCATTGTGTATCCGCTGAGCACGCAGGAAAGCAGCACAAGCGCATAAAGCCCCTGCGTGCGTCTGCCCTCCTCACGCAGATAGCCCCATGCCGCCGCCAGGCACAGCATCGGCACGCCGACGCCCACAAGACGCCAGGGGTACTGGATCTGCTTGAAGAACGTGGATAGCGGCCTCGGCAGGCTGCACGCCCAGGCCCACGGGAAACACTCCGTCGCCCCAAGCAGCGCCAGCGCGCCCATGCCCAGCAGCGCCATGCTCGCGCGATCCTCCCTGCGTTTGCTCTGCGCGCCGTCCATATATAGCGCCAGCGCCAGCAGCGCACAGCCGATCATCACCGCATAGCCCGGCACCACGCCGACCGTATAGGCAAAGTCCTTCGCGCTGTCGGGAATGCCGGCATGATCGCCCGGAAAACCGACGAGATATGCGCCCAGCTTCATCACATGCTCGTAGCTGTCAAGCGCAACGCTCGTGTTGATCTCCGGAACGGACGTGTAAGCGAGCATCGGCACGAGGAACCACACGGAGCACAGCGCCGTAACCGCCGCCGCCGCCGCAATGCACAGCAGGCGCTTCCTCTCGCGCAGCAGGCGCTTTGCGCCCATCAGCGCTGCAAGGGCGCAGAACAGCACCGCAAAGAGCGTACTGAGCAGATGGCTCATGAAGATGCCCGTCATGCCAAGCGCCAGCATGGGCCAGCGGCGCATATCGCCATAAATGACGTCATACAGCGCCGCAATCAGCAGCGGGAAAAACACCATCGCCAGGCTCTCGCCCAGCGTGGCGCGGACGTACATATTCACCAGCCGGTACAGGCACAGCGTATACAGCACGCTTGCGCCCAGCGCAACGCGCCGGTCGCCAAATATCCTGCGCCCGCAGGCATATGCACTCAGCGCGGCGCAGAGGTTAATGCCCATCTCAAACACGCGCACGCATGCAGCGAGCGACACGCCCAGATTGCGCATCACCGCCGGAATATACAGAAACAGCTCGGGATAAAACTGCGGCGCGGCATAGCCGTAGCCAAGGAGCGTGGACGCATGCACATGCACGGGGAACTGCCCTGCTCGCAGCCCGGCAGCGATGCCCTCGATGCGGTTCAGATGAAAGTGGAGATCGTGCCCGCCAAACACGCCCTGCCACAGCAGCGGCATGCTGGCAAAGACCGCCGCAAAGACGATCACCAGAGCGTCGCGGCGGCGCTCCCTGCCGGACGGCCGCCCGTCAAAGGAGAGCAGCACCAGCACACTGAGCACTGCGCCGGCAAACAGCGCATACGCCGCCAGATCCGGCGAAAACAGCCGCTGACCCGCCCTGCGCACGGTCACGCGCGTGATCCCTGCCTCTTCGATCGAATCGCAGGCGAGCAGCACATGCTCGGCAGAATCCGTCAGCGTGAAGGAAAAGCGCAGCGTTCCCTCCTGCGGCGAAAGCGCCGCCTCGCCGCCCGCGATAAACGCCTGACGGCCTGCGCTGACCACACGAAGCGAGCCCGCCTGCACGCCGCTTCCCTCGATGACGACCTCATAATCGCCCCACATGAGATTCAGCCCCGGCATGTCATCCTGCGCGCCGCGCACAGTCGGCGCGCCGCCGTATTTCGCCTGCCTGTCCCATTCGCCGCTTTCTCTGCGCGCGGCGGCCGCCGCGCGCTCAGCCTCCATGGCCGCGTCTGCAGCCGCTTCATTTGCTTCCGCCTGCTGCTGCGTGATCAGAATGCGGTCAAGCCGGCTCTCTTCAAAGCGCCATGTCAGCGCATCCCTGTCCGTATAGACCAGAACCAGAAGAACCAGCGCAAGCCACAAGCCTGAAAGGCTCAGGATTTTCTTTTTCATATCGTCAACCTCCGCCGCTGCGATGGGCATAATCATCCATGATATGCTTATGATACCATGAACGATAGCCCATTGCAAGAAAAGACCGCCTGCCCTTTCGGGCAGGCGGCGCGAATTGTGTTACGCGTTGGGATCCGTCGGCGGGCGGCGGCGGCGGCGCGGAGCCGCGTCTGCCGTCCTGGCCTGATCCTGAGCGTCAAGCGAGGCCTGCGGCGCAGCCGGCGCTTTCGGCGTCACCGGCGCCTGCGGCGTCACCGGAGCCTGCGGCGCAGCCGGCGCTTTCGGCGTCACCGGCGCCTTCGGCATCACCGGGGCCTGCGGCGCAACCGGCGCCTTCGGCATCACCGGAGCCTGCGGCGCAACCGGCGCCTTCGGCGCGGCCGGTCTTGCATACGGGCTCTCTCTCTCGTTTTCTCCGCGCGGCGCGTTCCTCATATAGGAAGGCGTCTGCGCATTGCGCGGCCTCAGCGGCTGCGGAGCGATCGGCTCGGAGGCTTCCGTGCGGCGCTGGCGCTGTCTGGCCAGCTGCTCACGGCGCAGTTCTTCCTCTTCGTCCTCGTCCTCTTCATCCGCCTCTTCCTCTTCTTCCTCCGTCCTGCGGCGATAGACATACACGCCGTAGGCCGCGGCGACAACCACGAGCAGCACGCCACCGATAGCAAACGGCAGCATACCCATGCCGCTCTCCTCCTCGACCGGCGCAGCCGTGGGCAGCGCGGCGGCGGTGGGCAGCGGCGTCTCCGCAATCTGAGCGCCTTCGTAGGTCACCATATACTTGCCGTACAGCTCGCCGGACTGGAGCTCGACGGTATAATCGCCCGGCTCCGGCAGACGGATGTTCATCTCAAACACGCCATCCGCACCGGCAATCGCCGTCACGGTGCTTCCGTCTTCCGCGATGGCAGAGGCGATCAGGCCAAAGGTCTGCGCGCCGGAGGACGGCAGCTGCGCATTGCGCGTGATCGTCGCCGTCACGATGCCGTTCGCCTGCACCTTGCCGTAGATCGTGAACTCGCCCGTCTGCGTCACCTTCGGGATGTATGGGATCTTCCAGCCGCCCGCGATCAGCTGCGCCTGATTATCGACGCTCTGCGGAACAGGAGAGGGAGACGCCGTCGGAACCGGCGTTCCGATCACGTTGTTGGTCCAGCTGTTGTCAACCGGAATCAGATCCTGAAGCTGAGAACCGTTGATCGTGATGCTCGTGTTGTTGCCTGCGTTCGGCGTCACGGATACGCCCGGATTCTGCACGGCGTTCTGGCTGTTTTCATACTGCTGAGCCAGGTAATCCTGCAGCTCGGAAATCGTCAGCATCTGCGCCATATCGCTGCGGATGTAGCCGTCCTTGCCGTTGTGGTTGACCTGATACCAGGTGTAATCGCCGTCGTATTCCTTGCCGGTAACCAGCAGCAGCGTGTTCACGGCGATGCGTCCCAGGGACGTGCCGGAGGAGGACGGCGTGCGGCGCAGATTGACCGCGTCCTTGATCAGCCTGGCATACGCGCTGGTAGAGTCGGGGCCAATCGGTTCCGGCGTCGTCTGCGGCATCGGGGTCGGCGTCGCCAGCTCGGTCTCCAGCTGGGCGAGGTAATCCGCCGTCTCCTGGTCGCCCATCGGGCGCACCAGATCGGCGCGGACGTAGCCCCACTGTCCGCTGTACTGAACCAGATACCAAGTCATGCCGTCGGCAGCGCTCTGGCTCTGGAAAATATAGACGACGTCCTCTTCATCCAGAATGTTCTGCAGATATGCGTTGACGTCGGGATTGCCTCTGAGCGGCGTGCCGCTGCTGATCACCCGGGCATACCGATCCAGACGAACCGGCGTGGGCGTCTTTGTGGGTTCCGGCGTGGCCGTCGGCTCAAGGGTCGGGGTCGGCGTCGCCTGAGCCGCCTCCAGCTCGGCGAAGTATTCCTCCGTCTCCTCAGCGGTCATCTCCATCACCTGCGTGCCGCGCAGGTAGCCCCAGACCTCGTCCGTGCTCACCAGATACCAGACCATGCCGGTCTCATCCATCTGCTTCTGCACGCCGCGCACGACGTCTCCGCTTTCCAGAACGTCCTCAACGTCCGCATTGTCGTTCGGGCTGCTCAGCAGCGGCGCAGCGTCGGACGCGATACGCAGATATCCGCCGAACTCCTGCGGCTCGGTGTTGATTTCCACCTCGATCTCCGGGGCGTTCGGCTCGATGATCTCCACTTCAGGCAGCTCACCTTCCGGCAGCTGAGCCGATTCATTTTCCTCGCCCAGGTTCGGCGCGACCTCCGGATCATCCAGCGTCGCTCGGTATTCCTGCTCCTCGCGCACGCCCATCAGCTCGACGAACTCGGTCTTCACATAGCCTTCGCCCTTGTCCGTGCGGACAAAGCACCATTCACCCTCGCATTCCATGACCCACAGGACGGTGCCCTTTTCCATGCGGTAGCGCAGGTCGGCGCGGGTGTTCGGCTGCTTGCGCAGGGCCACCTGCCTGCCGGTGTTGCGTCCGTAGTGGTAGACGCTGCCTTCGGTGAGCGCCTGCGGCACATCCGGTTCCTTCGTGGGCTCCGGGGTCGGCTCCGGGGTCGGTTCCGGCGTTTCCTTGCCGCCGATTTCCTCTTCCATTTCCACATTCTGCGGCGGGATCGTCGGAATCAGTCCGATGACCGGCTCCTCGATATAGCTTTCCGCAACGTCCCGGTCAACCAGCTCGACCTTGAACGCCTCGATATAGCCCGTCGCATTCGTGGACATGTTGCGCGCTTCATACCAGAGCGCGCCGCTGTCGTCCATCTCCACGCCATAAAGCTCAAGCGGCGTCGGGCGGGTGATCATCTCGATGTTGCCTTCCTGCGGCGGCAGCGCGCCCGGCGCCTCCACCAGCACGATCACCGCGCGGTTCTCCTGCTCAAGCGTGAGCGCATAGGCCGGGTAGCTCATATCGCCGCCCAGCTCCGGCAGCACTTCAAGCACAGGCTCAGATTCGGCATACTCCCATTCGCCCTCTTCGCTGCCCTGCTGCTCTTCCTCCTGCCAGGCTTCCTCATCCTGCGGCTCGTCTTCGACCTGTTCAGGCTCTTCCGCTTCCTGTCCGCCGGCAACCTCCGGCAGCTGCGATACATCGCCTGGCTGCTGTTCGGCCAGAATCTGCGCAAGGATCTCTTCCGCCTCAACGCCCGCGATCGGGCTGACAATGAAATCGCGCATGTATCCCTGATTGCCGTCGCGCACGACGGTCACCGGATACCACTTTCCATCGCCGCTCACATCGCCGATGATCAGCAGTTCGCCGTTTTTATAGGACTCAACAATCTTCGCGTCGCTCTTGGGCTCCGCGCGCATGTTGCTCTTGTCGCTGTTGCCGTTGTCCACCAGCGCATACCGGACCTTGGTTTCCGATTCGGAGGCTTCCGGTTCCTCTTCGGTTACCGGCTCTTCCTCAATCCAAGCCTGCTCGCCGGTTACTTCTTCTTCCCCGGTCCATGCCTGTTCGCCGGTTACCGGCTCTTCCTCGGTCCAAGCCTGCTCGCCGGTTACTTCTTCTTCCTCGGTCCATGCCTGTTCGCCGGTTACCGGCTCTTCCTCGATCCAAGCCTGCTCGCCGGTTACTTCTTCTTCCCCGGTCCATTCGCCCGAAGAGCCCTCAAGCTCGCCGGCCCAGCCTTCCGTGACGGACTCAAGCGCGTCTTCCCAGCCGCTCTCTTCGCCTTCCCAGGTTTCCGGTTCGGTCTCTTCTTCCTGCGGCCCGTTCTGCTCTTCGTCAATCGCCGCCGCGATCTGCATCGCGTATTCCATATTCACGCCGGACGCCACATCCGCAAGGATGTAGCCCGTCATGCCGCTGCGGTAATCCGAAGCCTGCCACCAGATCCTGCCCTCGTCATCCAGCGCGTAGCCGTAGACGGCGAGCACGTCGTTCGTGTTCACCTGCGCGATAATCGTATCGTCAGACGCGGTGGACGTCTCGCTGCGCAGGTTGGTCAGATCTGCATTGGGCACGACGTACGGCGGAATCTCCATGTCCGCCACGGTCTGCTCCAGCGCATCCTGCTGGTCAGCCGCCTCCTGCTCGGCGGCAAGAAGCTGCTCTTCAATTTTGCCCATCAGCGCATAGGCGGTCTCCTCGTCGACCTCTCCGGTCACGTCCGCCCGGATATAGCCCGTCATGCTGCTGCGGTAATCCGAAGCCTGCCACCATACGCCGCCGTCGGCGTCCGTCTCATAGCCGTAAACCGTCAGCACATCGTCGGTATTGACCTGCGTGAGCACAGACTCGTCGGTTTCGTCGGACGGCTCATAGCGCAGATTGGTCTGGTCCTGCTTCGGCGTCACATACGCCGGTACGATAATCTCCTGACCGGCCTCTTCCTCCGTATATCCGCCGGTATATCCTTCGATCATCCCGCCGGCATATTCCCCGATATACGCTTCAGAATACTCTCCGGCCTGTTCTTCGTATTCTTCGGTATATTCTTCGTACTCGCCGTACTCCTCGGTATACTCTTCATACGCCTCGTACTCTTCGATATACTCTCCGGTATATTCTTCGTACGCCTCGTACTCTTCAATATATTCGCCGTGCTCTTCGGTGTACTCTTCGTACTCCCCGTACTCTTCGGTGTACTCGCCGTAGTCTTCGGTGTACTCTTCGTACTCCCCGTACTCTTCGGTGTACTCGCCGTACTCTTCGGCGTACTCTTCGTACTCCTCATACGCCTCGTACTCTTCGGCATAC
>JAFQOY010000138.1 GCA_017412025.1 Clostridia bacterium
GCTAAGGAGCTTCCGGGCGTCGACGTGGTCTTTGAGGATGAGCATGTTCTGCTCATCAATAAACCGCAGGGATTGCAGAGCCAGAATGAAGACAACCCGCTTGCGGGCGACAGCGCGCTGACCCGCGCGAAAGCATACCTTGAGGGCAGGGGTGAGAAAACAGACCAGCTTCATCTCTGCCATCGTCTGGATGTACAGACCGGCGGTCTGCTTCTGCTGGTGAAGGATGATGAGGCGTTTGAGTCTGCCATGCATGCGTTTGCTCAGCGGACATTCAGAAAGTATTATACCTGCCGCGTGAAGGGCTGCCCTGCCCGAAGGGAAGCGACCATGCATGCGTTTCTGCGCAAGGACAACCAGATTGCCCGCGTAGCGGTTACGGATTATCCGGCACGCGGCGCGATGGAGATTGTGACGGCGTACCGCGTGGTGCGCGAGCAGGAGCATGCCGTGCTCGAGGTGGAGCTGATCACCGGCAGAACGCATCAGATCCGCGCGCATCTGGCGCATATCGGCCATCCGATCCTGGGCGATGATAAGTATGGGGATCGGATGCTCAACAGAAGTCTGGGCGTCAAGCGCCAGCAGCTTTGGGCCACGCGGCTGGTGGTTCAGGCTGAAGGTGCGCTCAGCTACCTGAACGGCCGCGAATTCTCGATCGGCAATCCGTTCTGATACAAAAGGAGGAGCTAGACATGCATAGAGTCCGTTTGATCGCTTTGGATATGGATGGGACGCTGCTGCTCAGCGATCATCATACGATTCCGCAGAGGAATGTTGACGCAATACGGGCGGCGCATGCTCTGGGGATCCGCGTGGCCATCAGCACGGGACGCATGCTTGAGGACGCGAGCGATTTCATCAGGCGGTATGATCTGCCCTGTATGATGATCGCCGCCAACGGCGCGCGCGCATGCGACGGCCCTTTGCCTGAGGGAAAGGTGATTTTCAGCAGTAATCTCAAGCCTGAGGATGCGCATGCTGTCCTGGATCTGCTGATCCCCACAGGGCTTGTGATTCATGGATTTGAAGACGGCGTCGTGCATACGGCAGGGAATGCGGATGGAAAGAAATACCATCTTGTTTATCGCGGATTGATTGAGGACAGATATGGCGAAGAGAGCCTGCGCAGAGCGGCAGACCGCGGCCTGATGAAGATTTTTGCCGTCGGAGACGGATTTGCCGGAGATGAATATGATCCGAGGATTGCGCCGCAGAAGCAGATCATGGAGCATAAGCTCAGTCATCTGCAGATCACAAGCTCCGCGCCGGGCAATATCGAGGTCATTGCGCCGGAAGCTGGCAAGGGAAGGGCGCTTGCGTTTGTAGCGGAGCATCTTGGACTGACCAGAGAGAATGTCATGGCGATGGGCGATGCGGGGAACGACCTGAGCATGCTGGCGTATGCTTATCACAGCGTTGCGATGGGCAATGCCACACCGGATGTGCTGCAGGCGTGCAGATACACGACGGCTTCAAACGATGAATGCGGCGTTGCGTGTATGATTGAGCGCGTCATCGACAGCGTGAAGCGGCAGGAGAAGGAGCAATGAGCAAAGACGTCCCGGTTGTTGCGCTGGCAAAGTGTGGGGATTATCAGCGCGTGCATGTACAGCAGGCGATTGACCGGATTCTTGCGCTCTGCGGCGGTATTGAATCCATCGTATCCCCCGGTCAGAGGGTGCTCATCAAAGTCAATCTGCTGATGAAGCGCAGCCCGGACAGGGCGACGACGACGCATCCTGAAGTGGCTGCGGCCATTGTTCGCAGGGTGCAGGAAGCCGGAGGCATTCCAATTCTGGCGGACAGCCCTGGCGGACCGTATACGAAGGGGATGCTTTCCGGCGTATATGAGGCCTGCGGCATGAAGCGGGCGGCACAGGAGACCGGCTGCGTGCTCAACGATGATTTCAGCACGACGGTTCACGCTGTGACGGACGGGCTTGTTGCCAGGCAGCTCGATCTCATCGGCGTGATCGATCAGGTGGATGCAGTCATTTCCGTCGGGAAGCTGAAGACGCACGGCTTTACGACGATGACCGGCTGCGTCAAAAATCTCTACGGCCTCATACCCGGCACGACAAAGGTGGAGTATCACTCCCGATATCCGGACGCCGCGCTGTTTTCCGATATGCTCGTTGACCTGTATGAGCATGTAAAGCCCTGTTTTTCCATCGTGGATGCTGTAGTTGGCATGGAGGGCGAAGGCCCGTCCGGCGGCAGCCCAAGGACAATCGGTGCATTGATTGGCGGAAAGAACGGACATGCCGTGGACGCCGCCGCTGCGCGCCTGATCAACCTTCTGCCCGGTCAGGTCTCTACGCTTGCCGCAGCGCAAAAGCGCGGCAGGCTTGCAGAATACACGCTTGCAGGCGATGCGATTGAGCCGCTGATTCTTCATGATTTTGATATACCGATGCGCATGCGCAGGGGAAGCTGGGTGGCGCTGATGAACAGGCTGCCGCAGGCGCTCCGTCCCCGTCCGGTATTTACGCATAAGAAGTGCGATGGCTGCGGCACATGCGTACGCGCATGCCCTGCCAATGCCATACGCATGGATGGAAACCGTCGTCCGCATGTCGATGTAAAGCGCTGTATCCGGTGCTACTGCTGTCAGGAGCTCTGCCCGAAGACGGATGTTCTGGTCAGGCGCAATCCGCTGTTTCGCCTGCTGAAATAAGAGGCAGCAAAAAAGTCTTTGTGAGAGATTGCATTTGCTGCTCTGATGCTTTTTCAGCAGCCCGTTATCTGTAAAGCGGGATGTTTGGCGGACGCATGCTCGTCTGCAGGATGCAAATGCGCATATGAGAAAACGACTGACAAACAGACTGTCAGTCGTTTTTGCAATATTGCCCTATACATGGAGGGGTCAGGCTCTGGTGGTGGAGCCGAATCCGCCGTTGCGTATGCCCTGTGCGTCATCGTCAATCGTGACGCCGAACGGGAGAAAGATTCCCTGCGCAAACGCAGTGCCCGCAGGTACGCGAAGCCCTTTGCCTTCCCGGTTGTCGTTGGTCATGCGCAGGAAAATATGGCCTTCGTTTTCGGAAAGCGCATAATCGCTGTCGATGACGCCGACGGAGTTGTCCAGCTGAAAGCGATACTTGAACCCCAGCCCGCTGCGCGGATAGAGCGTCAGTACCCAGCCGTCTTCAATCAGCGCGCGCACGCCGGTCGGGATTTTGATGTTGCCGCCTGCAGGAAGCTCGAAACCAACCGGCGCGAAGAAATCGTAGCCGGCAGAACCGCTTGTGGCGCGCTGGGGCAGGCGGATGCTCTCGTAGGCGAGTACAGCCTGTTCGAGCGTCTGCTGCGGAAAGGTGGCCACCCAGTCGGATACAAAGCGCTTGAGAGAGACTTTTTCAAATCTGGCAATGCGAAGCATTCGTATTCCTCCTGTTCATCAGTCCCAAAGGACGATATGCCCCTGCGCAAGCGTGCGCTTTACATCGATGACCCGCTGGTTCCTGCTGCCCTTCCAGTGCAGCTGCGTATCGCGCAGTTCCTGAATATAGGGACCGTCCACGATGACGTCGATCATCGGAATGAAGGGAAGATGGCGGATTTCTTCAAACAGGCTTCCGGTGTAGAGCCAGATGGTCTTGTCCGGCAGCGTCTCGCGGATCTCCGCGATCAGCGCGCCGACAGTTTCGCGGTTGGCGCACATCAGCGGATCGCCGCCGGAAAAGGTGACGCCGTTCATATAGTCGCGGGAGAGGGCTTCAAACAGCTCTTTCTTGGCTTTTTCGTC
This sequence comes from Clostridia bacterium, assembly GCA_017412025.1. Next base: position 3,752 of record JAFQOY010000138.1, read on the forward strand.
AAAGGGGATGCCGCTGTCTACAGGCCAAGTCTGCGGATTCTGGCATCCGCGGCAGCGATGATCGCAGCCAGACACCCAGAGCACCGTGCGCAGGCCGTCGCCGTTGAGCATATCGTCAACCGTAATGTTGTGGTAATTCATGGAAAACACCTCTGCTGGCTTGATAAGGTGGAAGGGACACAAAAGCAGACGTATGCTCAGCGGAGAACCTGCTTTACATGCTCTTGCGCTCTGCGATTTCGGCCATCTTTGCGTCGTTGAGGCGGCTTTGTCCGTGTACGCGGGAATAGGAGAGATAACCGTTCATCCGGTCGATCTTGGTCAGGTTACTGCTGCCGCACTTGGGGCAGACGTCCATCTCAAGCTCCTGATGGCCGCAGTCGTCGCAGTAGGACAGGGACAGGTTGACGCCCTCGTACATGCCCAGCTTCATGGCGCGGCGCACGAGCGTGCGGACTGCTTCCCTGTTGTAGCCGATGGGATAGCGGACATACTGAATCTTTCCGCCGTTTGAGAGATCCCAGAAGCGCTTTTCGCTGTTCTGCTTTTCAATCGGCGTGATGTCCTCCGTCACATGACAGTGGAAGGAGTTAGAGACATACGGCCTGTCCGAGACGTTTTCGATGATGCCGTAGAGCTTGCGGAACTGCTCGATCTGCAGGCCGCACAGGCTCTCTGCCGGCGTGCCATAGATGGCGTACAGGTTGCCGTCTTCCTTTTTGAACTGCGCGATCTTGTCGTTGATGTGCTGCATCACTTCAAGCGCGAACTGGCCGTCCTCGTAGATGCTCTTGCCGTTGTAGAGCTCCTGCAGCTCGTTGAGCGCCGTATAGCCGAAGGAGGCGGTAGCGGTCTTGAGCAGCGGCTTGATCTTGTCGTAGAGCCCAAGGTGTCCGCCGTAGAATCCGCCTTCGCAGTATGCAAGGGGATTGGTGCTTGCGCGCATTTCTCCCAGATAGGCGTAGGTGCGGATATGGAGCCTGCGGATCAGCTCCAGATAATAGTCCAGCACCTCATAGAAATCCCGGCTTTCCTTGCGCGCCTTTGCCAGGATCAGCGGCAGATGCAGCGATACGGCGCCGATGTTGAAGCGGCCGACAAAGACGGGCGTGTCGTTTTCATCTGCAGGCTCCATGCCGCCGCGCTCATACCACGGAGAGAGGAATGCACGGCAGCCCATGGGGCTGATGACCTTGCCGTACCGCTTGTACATGGAGGCGACATAGCCTTCGCCGGTCAGGCTCAGCCAGTCGGGATACATCGTCTTGGCAGAGCAGTCAATGCCCGCTTCAAAGACGTCCTCAAGCGGCTTGCCCGGGCCGTGAAGATTTTCATCGTAGAGGAATACAAGCTTGGGGAAGAGGACGGGCTTTTTGTTGTTCTTCTTTCCCTGGCCGCCTGCATGGACCTTCAAAAACAGCTTGCTGGCCAGCTTGGCCATGCGCGTCTGGCCAAGGCCAAGCGTCATGGTGATAAAGGGATAGTCGCCGCGGCTGGAGGCGACGGTGTTGAACTTGTATTCCCAGCCCTGGAAACCCTGCTCAAAGTCGTTGACGATGTCCTTCATCGTCTCCTCATGCGCGCGGTCGTCAGAAAGGCCAAGCGCACGGTAACGATCCATGAACATCACGTAGCTGCGCTCGGCGTAGGTGTCAAGCAGCTGATCGACGCAGGAAACCGTGAAGCCGCCATACTGCTGGCTGGCAGCGGACAGGACGATATCGCCGATGACGTCAAAGGCGACGTTGAGCGTCTTGGGCTCGTTATACCACAGATTGCCCATCTCAAAGCCGCCGCGAAGCACCTCTCCGACGTCAAACAGGCAGCAGTTCATCGTGTCGCGGCGGGCGGACATATCGTGGATGTAGATATAGCCGTCCCGCTGGGCCTGAAGCTCCTCGACATTCAGGAAGAACTTCTGGTACAGCTGCTTGTTGAGCTGGTTGAAGATCAGGCTGCGGCGGGTAGAGACCAGCGCGCTGTCCGCGTTGGAATTCTCCTTGTCGCCGATGTACATGATCGACTGAGACTTTTTGTAAACGATATCCAGCATCTTTACAAAGTCCGTCTTGTAGTTGCGGTAATCCCGGTAGGATTTGGCGACTGCCGGGTTGATGACGTCAAGCGCGCCCTCGACAATGTGATGCATCTGCTCAATGCGCACTTCCTGCGTACCCAGTGCATCGCACTTTTCGGTGACAAACCGGCAGATGAAATCAAGCTCTTCGGCGCTGAACGTGTAAAGCACGCGCTCGGCGCTCTTGTTTACCGCGGCGACAACCTTTTGTACGTTGAACGGCTCTCTGGTACCGTCTTTTTTGATGATGTGCATAGGCTACCTCTCTTCAGCGGATTGTGTGGGGCAAAAGACAAAAACACAATATCTTGTGTACAGAATTTGCATGGACACAATATTTAGTCCGTCAGTGAAATCCATATTAACATGAAAGAGGGCATGCGTCAAGGCTGATACGCAATTATGAAGAAAGTTTATTATTCTGCGTTATAGCGCCAAGCCTAAACAGAATCCGGTCTGTTTGGTGCGGATGGAGAACAGCATTCTGAAATGAACATACCATCGGTCGGTATGAAATTGAAGACCTGCTTCTTTTCTTTTTGGTTGACAACCGTTCGATGCAGTGCCATAATAAAGCAGATAACAGCAGAATGTTTTCTGCAAAGCGAAAGAGGGATATATCATGAACACGCATTATCATATGACAATCGCCGGCTGTGAGCGCGATCTGCCGATCTGCCCGCTCAACGATAAGCTGTCCATCGGCGCTTTCGTCATCTTTGGCGACTGCGAGCTGACTGTTGCCTGCGCGAAGGAACTGCTTGCCAGGGCGCCGGAGTTTGATTACATCATCACGGCGGAAAGCAAGGGCATTCCGCTGGCGTATGAGATGGCCCGTCAGATCGGCGCGAAGAAGTGGCTGCTTGCCAGAAAAGGCGCCAAGCTTTACATGAAGGATCTCTTCTGTGTTGAGGTCCGCTCGATTACCACCGATCATGTCCAGAAGCTGTATCTGGACGGCGAGGACGCTGCGCTGATGAAGGGCAAAAAGATCCTGATCGTGGACGATGTGATTTCCACCGGAGAGTCTCTGCGTGCGCTTGAAGAGCTGGTGAACAAGGCCGGCGGCGAGATCTGCGGCAGAATGGCGATTCTCGCAGAGGGCGACGCGCAGGAGCGCAAGGACCTCATTTATCTGGAGAAGCTGCCGCTGTTTGACAGCGAAGGCAACGTGCTCGCATAATTCTTTTCACAGGCACAAACAGCCCCTTTGACGCATAGGATGATTCCAGAACGTCGAAAGGGGCTGTTCTTTTATGGATAATCCGAATCAAATGACAGCAGGCCGTGAAGAGATCATCAACCAGACGGCGATTGAGCCCGCTTCATCTGCCTGCCCCGGCGCAAGCCAGAGCTACAGGGTACAGCGCGGCGACAGCTTTTACCTGATCGCCAGAAAATTCGGCGTCAGCGTCAGGGCGCTCATGAACGCGAACCCTGCGATTGCGGCGGGACGGCTGCTTGTCGGAGATATTCTCTGTGTGCCCACAGGCGAAGGGCGCTCCTGTCCTGTGGGATCGTCTGCCTATACGGTGCAGCCGGGGCAGAGCGTGGTCGACGTGATGCTGGCGTCCAACGTGTCTCTGCGTGCGCTTCGGGAGTACAATGAAGATATCCGCCTGACTGCGCTCCGGGCAGGCGACGTGCTTTGTGTGCCGCCGGGAGGAGACCGCGGTCTTTGCGAAAACGGCGGTCCGGTGTATCGGCTGCAGGAGGGCGATACGCTGGAGGAGATTGCATCGCTCAACGGCACGACGGTCGAACAGCTGCTGCGCCTCAATCCGAATCTGCTGCCCAGCGACTTTACGGCCGGTCAGGTGATCTGCCTGCCGACCAGAAGGCGGCCGGTACAGGGGGATATGGAGGCTGTGACGCTGGAATCCTGAGATACATAGAAAAACAGCGGCTGGCGCATGGGTGCGTCAGCCGCTGTTGGCGTTTACTTTTTCTGCTTTTTAAGCTTGTTGAAATCAAGCTTGCTTTCCTGATGGTTAATCAGGCGGACGATGTTTGCTCTGTGACGCCAGATGACGGCGGCGCCGATGCAGCATGCGATCGCCCAGACCGGAACGTTTTCGGGATGGGTGATGAGAATCAGCAGGGGAAGCGTAGCTGCAGCGGCAATCGAACCGACGGACACATAGTGCGTCGCCGCGACCAGAATAAGGAAGACGGAGAATGCCAGAAGGGACTGAACCGGATAGACGAACAGCAGGGAACCGAAGCTCGTCGCGATGCCCTTGCCGCCCTTGAATCCGAAGTACAGCGGATAGAAGTGCCCGAGCACTGCGCCCAGCACGCCCAGTACGCCGCCCAGCTCGCCGCCGACGAGCGCCTTGCCGATGAACACGGCGATAATTCCCTTGAGCATGTCGCCGATAAACGTAAACAGCGCCATTTTACGGCCGAGAATGCGCAGCATGTTGGTCGTGCCGGCATTGCCGCTGCCCTGTGTACGGATGTCGGTCTTGGCAAAGAGTTTAGAGATCAGCACGCCGGTGGAGATGCTGCCCAGAAGATAGCCGATGACGACGGTGATGATGATTTTGAGCATGATCAGTCCTCCTTCTGTTTCTTCTGCCTCAGAATGAATCTGAGCGGCGTGCCTTCAAAGCCGAATGCCTTGCGGAATTGATTCTCCAGGTAGCGCTGATAGGCAAAGTGCATGAGCTTCTCGTCGTTGACGAAGAACACAAAGGTGGGCGGGCATACGCTCTGCTGCGTCGCATAATAGATTTTGAGATGACGGCCCGCGCTGAACGGCGGCTGAAGCGCAGCCGTTGCGTCAGCCAGTACGTCGTTGAGCAGGCCGGTGGTGATGCGCCGGGACGTCTGCTCGTATACGTCTTTGACGTTTTCAAGTACCTTCGGCACGCGCTGGCCGGTCAGCGCAGAAATGAAGATCACGGGCGCATAATCCATGAACTTGAGATCCTCGACGACCTTCTTGCGGTAGGCCTCCATGGTGTTGGTGTCCTTTTCAACGGCGTCCCATTTGTTGACGACGATGATAGCGGCCTTGCCTTCCTCGTGTACATAGCCGGCCACCTTGGTGTCCTGCTCGGTGACGCCGTCCTCGGCGTTGATGACGATCAGCGCGACGTCGCAGCGGCGCACGGCGGCTAGCGCGCGCACAATGCTGTAGCGCTCGATGGATTCCTCCTCGATGGCGCGCTTGCGGCGGATGCCGGCGGTGTCGATGATGTTGTAGCGCTGGCCTTCGCGCACAAATGCGGTGTCAATGGCGTCGCGCGTGGTTCCGGCGATGTTGGAGACCATCGAACGGTCCTGACCCAGAATCTTATTGACCAGGCTGGATTTGCCGACGTTCGGCCGTCCGACAACGGCGATCTGAATGGTGTGCTCCTCTTCTTCAAGCGAATCGCTGCCCTCCGGGAAGTACTTGACCATTTCATCCAGCAGTTCGCCAAGGCCCATCAGGTTGACGGAGGAAATGGGGAAGGGATCGCCCAGACCCAGCGTATAGAAGTCGTAGATCGTATCGGTCATCGAAACATGATCCACCTTGTTGACGACCAGGATGACCGGCTTTCCGCTCTTGCGCAGCATAACGGCCACGTCCTCGTCGTCAGCCGTCAGCCCCGTACGTCCATCCGTAAAGAAGAGGATGACGTCGCAGGTTTCAATGGCGATTTCGGCCTGGCGGCGCATCTGCCTGAGCATGATGTCATCCGTTTTCGGCTCGATGCCGCCGGTGTCAATGAGGGTGAATTTGTAGTTGAGCCACTCGCAGTCGGCATAGATGCGGTCGCGGGTGACGCCCGGCGTATCCTCAACGATGGAGATGCGCTTTTTTGCAATCTTATTAAAGAAAGTCGATTTGCCGACATTCGGACGGCCGACGACGGCGACAAGGGGTTTGGCCATTGGTTAATCCTCCGTTCCGCGCAGCGCGTAGAGCAATTCCGCACCGTCATCCGGGACAGGTGTGATGCGGACGCCGAGTTCATGCTGCGCCTGTTCAAGCGTCATGTCGTCAAGGAAGATATCCTCGCCTTCCCTGAGCATGCTTTCGGTAATGAGTATTTCATCTGCTTCTCTGCCTTTGAGCTGGCCGACGAGATCCTGCCCGGTGATCAGGCCGGACACTGTGACCGTTTCGCCGAAGAAGCGGTTGACGATGGGAACGACGTCGATCTGTACGCCGGGAATGGGATGCGCCTGCGTCAGCGCGCGCATAAACGGCGCTGCGGACGTGCCGGTTGCCATGATGACCCGGCGGGGAACCGCGCTGCCATGCTCAGGATCAAGTCTGAGAGCGGTTTCAAATTCGTCCCTGAGCCGTGTCAGCAGCCCTACGCCGTTTTCAAACTGAGGATAGTCCTCGTAGCTGTCCGGATCCGGCAGGGGATGATCGGCGATCTGGTAGAATTCATCGCTGGGGAATACGAAGCGCGTGCCGTGCAGCGCAAGCATCCTTTGCTGGAAGGCGTGCGCCTGTGCAAGCACCTGCTGCGCCTCCTCCCTGGTGTATGGCCGCAGCGGATAAAGGTGTTCGCGATAGCGCGTCAGCCCAACGGGAACCAGGGCGACGGTCAGCGCTGCGGGTACGAGCGATGCGAGATCCTCCAGCGTTCTGTCCAGTTCGGGGCCGTCGTTGATGCCCGGACACAGGACAACCTGACAGTGGAAGCTCATGTGGTTCTCCGCGAAGCGCCTGAGATGCTCCATGATGCGGTCTGCGTGCACGTGAGACAGCATGCGGTTGCGCAGCGGACCGTTGGTCGTGTGTACGGAGACGTAGATCGGGCTGGCTTTGCGCTCGATCATGCGGTCCATTTCCTGCCTGGGCAGATTGGTCAGCGTGACAAAATTGCCGGCCATCAGCGACAGGCGCCAGTCGTCGTCCCGCACATAGAGGCTGGGCCGCATTCCGGGCGGCATCTGCTCGATAAAGCAGAACATGCAGTGGTTGGCGCAGGTCTTCGGGCAGCTCATCAGCGACGATTCCAGCGTAAGGCCGAGGGAATCCTCCGTACGCTTGTGGATGCGGATCGTCCGGCGCTCTCCGTCCGGGGCCTCCAAAAGGACGTCCAGAGAAGGGCGAGCGGTCAGGAACTGATAATCCACCAGATCAAGCACAGGCGTGCCGTTGATGGAGACGAGCGTTTCACCGGCAAGGATGCCGACCTTTGCGGCAAGCGAACCGGGAGACACGCTGACAATGCGCTGCGACATGGAAAACAAACACCTCTTTTTCAAAATAACCCAACCTAATTATCTACAAATCGCGCGCAAAGTCAAGTGTTCTGGTCAATGAGGATGAAAAAACAGGCCGGGGATCCTGCAGGATACAGGATTCCCGGCCTGCTGTCGTGTTCAGGCGTGGCTTTTCTCAGCGCTTCGCATCGTCATCGGGCTTTTTGCCCATCAGTCCGCCCGTCATTTCCCGTATGCCGCGCGAAAGCTTCGTGCCCATGGCCCTGCCGCCGCCGGTCTGGCACAGGGCAAAGACGATCAGGCCGATGACGACGACTGCGGCCATGGCGGCCATACCGGAGAATGCGCTCTTGTCTTTGGCAGAGTTCTTTTCGCTTTGCGCGTCTGCTTCGGCTTTTGCGCTGCCTGTCGTATCGCCGTAGAGCGCTGTGTTGACGACGTCGGCCATCACGTCCGTTGAATTGAGCACGCGCTCCTTGCTGATGGTATGTGTGCCGAACTCAAGCAGTATGGCATTGGGAGAAAGATCCTGATTGTATGTGCCCTTTCCGATAAAGATATCCTTGATCAGATCGGGATATTTCTTGTCTGCGACCGCTTTGATCTGCTTGGCGAATTCTCTGTTGACCGCGCTGTTCTGGTTTCCGCGGCCGACAAGCAGCCGCACCTGCGAAGCGTTTTCTCCGTTGATCGTGCAGGTATACTCGCTTTGGTCCGGAATGCCGTCGCGATGGATGTCGATGATGGCGTCAGGACGCTTTTGAAGCAGCCTTTCAGCCGTTCTACGGCTTCTGCGGTACGCGCCGGAATCGTGCGGAAGATGGGTGGATTCATCCAGGATCACATCGATGCCGTGCTGCTGCAGCGCGTCGCGGAACTCGCGCGCGACGTCATATATGCCGCCCTGTCCTTCAATGCTTTGCGTACCGTCCGAGGGAATATAGCTTTCGTCGCTGTGCGTGACGTACATGGCGATCAGCTTTCTGCCGGTTTCCGGCCGGCTGCTTTCTGTTTCTGCGTCTGCAAAGACGGCCTGCGCTTCGCCCATGCGAAGCCATGAAACGTCAGGCATGATCTCTTCGCCGATCTTTTCTGCGATCGCCGTCGTTCCGTTTACGCTGGCAATCCGGTAGAGCGTATTGTCCCGGCTGATGTATTCGTCGCCCTCGTGAATGACGCCGCCGTGCGAAAAGAGCGGCGTATGTTCCTGCGTAACGGCTGTATACACCGTCAGCTCTCCGCCGGTATCGTCCGCCTGCGCCTTGACGGACGTGGAGACGTACAGCGAAAGGGCAAGGGTGAAGGAGAGGAGAAGTCTGGCTGCCTTGTCTTTCATGACCGTTTGCCTCCTTCGATTGCGCCGTCTTCATCATTTCCATCGGCCTTTCCGGTTTTGATGCGCTCCGTGATTTCGCCGACAAGCTCGCACAGGAGTACGCCGATGACGCCGGCAAGCACGACGGCGTCCAGCGCGCCCGCGCCGCCGATGTGCACGGGCTGGTCAATGCCGCTCAGCCATATCCGGACGCCTGAAACGAGGTCGCTGATGATGACGCCCAGAATGCCGGAGATGAATGCGCTTCTGCGGGAACGGCCGAGAAGCCATGCGATGACGCCGGCGGCGACGCCGTACAGGAGCATGGGGTCAAAGGGCATGGAAACCGGATCGGATGGGAACAGCATGCTGATAGCCGTTATGGCGGCAGCGGTGAGGACGGAGGATATGCATGCGCGAATGCGCTCCTTGGCTGTGTCTGCGCTTAGAAGCAGATACACGCATACGATGAGCGGAACGACTGCGCCGCCGATGTTGAGCGTTACGACGCCGAAGGGCAGATCGGGCAGCCAGCCGCCGATCAGAATAGCCGCTACGCATGCGATGGCCTGCCTGTCTGTGAGCGCCATGCGGTCAAGCACCCGCTGCAGTACGCCAAAGAGAATCAGCAGCGTGAGCACAACGAGAAGAATCATGCCGATGGACATGGTGAAACCCCGCTTTCTGTTTGAAGATTGCGGGATTATTCTGAACATGTCCCGTTCATTCTATTCCCGGATGGGTACAGAAAAGGAAGATTGCGGCAAGGTTGCAAATTTTTAGAAGATCAGTTATAATATGCAGTTGTTATTACCGCAAGGAGGTTTCGATTCATGGCAAAGACTTATACCGCCAGCATGCTCAAGGTGCTCGAGGGACTTGATGCAGTCCGGATGCGTCCGGGCATGTATATTGGCTCCACGGGTTCCCGGGGTCTGCACCACCTGCTCTGGGAGATCGTGGATAACGCGATTGACGAGGTGGCCAACGGCTATGCCAGAAGCGTCCGAGTGGAACTGCATAAGGACGGCAGCGCGTCTGTTGAGGACGATGGACGCGGCATGCCGGTGGATATTCATCCGGAGCTGGGCATCACGGGCGTTGAGATGATCTTTACCAAGCTTCATGCGGGCGGAAAGTTTGATCATGAGAATTACGGATATTCCGGCGGCCTGCACGGCGTCGGCGCTTCGGTGGTCAATGCGCTCTCGAAGTGGCTGGTTGTGGAGGTCAGCACGGGAGGCGGGCGCTATCGCATGCGATTTGAGAGCAATTATGATCCTGCTGAAAAGAAGGTTACATCCGGCCGCGCGGTGACTGCGCTTGAACGCGTGAGCGCGACGAGAAGGCATGGCTCCCGCATCACGTTTATGCCGGACGACACGGTGTTTGAGGAAACAAAGTTCAATTCCGATACCGTACGCCGCCGTCTCAGGGAGCTGGCCTACCTGAACAAGGGCCTTCAGATCACATTTGTGGACGAGCGAGAAAAAGACCCGGAAAAGCAGACGAACGTATTCATGTTTGAAGGCGGTCTTGCCGACTATGTCCGCTATATCAACAGGGATAAGACGCCCCTGTACGAGAGCGCGCTGATGCTGGAGGGGATGCAGGATGATGTGCGCATCTGCCTGGCTATCCAGCATACGGATGATTATTCGGAGAATATTTTTTCCTATGTCAATAACATTCCGACGGCAGAAGGCGGCATGCATGAGATGGGCTTCAAGGCCGGCTTTACCCGGGCGCTCAACGATTATGCCCGGCATATCGGCGCGCTGAAGGAAAAGGACAACAACCTGATGGGAGAGGACTACCGCGAGGGCATCACGGCTGTTCTGGCCACGTTTGTGCGCAATCCGCAGTTTGAAGGGCAGACGAAGGGAAAGCTCGGCAATACCGAAGTGCGTCCGGCGGTGGAGGCCTTTGTCTATGCCAGGATGACGGAGTATCTGGAAAACCTGAAGAATCAGGAAGTCGCCCAGGGCATCGTGGAGAAGGCTGTCCGCGCGTCGAAGGTGCGCGAGGCGGCGCGCAAGGCCAAGGAGGTCGCCAGAGCTAAAAACCAGCTGGAGGCGGCTCCGCTGGTCGGCAAGCTTTCCAGCTGCACGGGCAAGAAGGCGGAGCTCAACGAGATGTTCATCGTCGAGGGTGATTCTGCAGGCGGCAGCGCCAAGCAGGGACGCGACAGGAGATTTCAGGCCATTCTCCCGATCCGCGGTAAGCCGCTTAACGTTGAAAAGAAGCGCATTGATCAGGTGCTGGCCAACGAAGAGTTCCGTTCCATCATCACGGCGCTGGGCACAGGCATCGGTGAAGACTTTGATATCAAGTCCCTCAAGTACCATAAGGTGATCATTCTTTCGGATGCGGATCAGGACGGCGCGCATATCCGCGCGATTCTGCTTACATTCTTCTACCGGTACATGCGCCCACTGATCACGGAAGGCCATGTGTATATCGGCATGCCGCCGCTTTACCGTGTGTCCAAGGGCGACAGGCATATCTACGCGTATGACGACAAGGAGCTTGCGAAGGTAACGGCCTCTGTTGGACGAGGATATACGATCCAGCGCTACAAGGGCTTGGGCGAAATGGACCCGCCCCAACTATGGGAGACGACGATGAACCCGGAAAACCGCCAGCTGATGCAGGTTACGCTGGAAGATATTGCAGAAGCAGAACGTCTTGTCACGCTGCTGATGGGCGACAAGGTGGAGCCGCGCAGGGACTATATTACCATGTACGCGGACTTTAACAAGGTGGATACATTCCTCATGCAGGAAGGAAAGGCAAAATAAGCGATGGCACGCAGAAAGACCGGAACGGACAAACCGGAAAACAACAAGCCGCAGCACGAGATCATTCAAAGGCCCATGGAAGAGGTCATGCACATCTCCATGATTCCGTATGCGGAGCACGTCATTCTTGAGCGTGCGCTGCCCAGGGTCGAGGACGGCCTCAAGCCCGTTCAGCGCCGTATTCTCTTCACGCTGCATGAGCTGGGCATCACGCCGGACAAGCCGCACAAGAAATGCGCGCGTATTGTCGGCGACTGTCTGGGCAAGTATCATCCGCACGGCGACAGCTCGGTGTATGACGCCATGGTGCGCATGGCGCAGCCCTACAGCCTGCGCGGCGTCCTGGTGGACGGACACGGCAACTTCGGCTCCATCGACGGCGACAGCGCCGCCGCCATGCGATATACAGAGGCGCGCATGGCTCCGCTTGCGCTTGAGATGCTGAGGGACATCGAAAAGGATACGGTGCCCTTCAGCTTTAACTTTGACGACTCGCTCAAGGAGCCGGACATGCTTCCGGCCAGATATCCGAATCTTCTGGTCAATGGTACGTCGGGCATTGCCGTCGGTCTTGCAACCAATATTCCGCCGCATAACCTGCGCGAGACGATCGACGCAGCCGTGCTGCTGATGGATAAGCCGGATGCGGACGTTCAGGAGATCATGAGCGTCATGCCTGCGCCCGATTTTCCGACGGGCGGACGGCTGATCCGCAATGAAGAGATCGTCAGAGCCTATGAGACGGGACGCGGAAAGCTGACCGTCCGTGCCAAGGTGCATATTGAGGACGGCAGCGCGGGACGAAAGCTGATCGTCATCACCGAGGTGCCGTATCAGGTGCCCAAGGCGGCGATGCTTGAGAAGATTCTCAAGCTCAGCGAGGAGAAGAAGGCGCAGCTTGGCGGCATATATGATATCCGCGACGAGTCCGACCGCACGGGCCTGCGCGCGGTCATCGAGCTCAGGCGGGACGTCGATCCGATGCAGATTCTCTCCGTGCTCTACAAGTACTCGGATCTGCAGGTGACGTTCGGCGTCAATATGGTCGCCATCGCGGAGGGCCGTCCGATGCAGATGGGCGTCAAGGCGATGCTTTCCTATTATATTGACCATCAGAAGCGCGTCATCACCAGGCGAACGCAGTATGAACTGGCGCAGGCCAGGGCGCGGGAGCATATCCTTGCAGGCCTTATGGTTGCCGTGGATCATCTTGACGAGGTGATCGCGCTGATCCGCAGAAGCAGGAACCCGAAGGAAGCGAAGGAACAACTGATGAACCGCTTTGCGCTTACGGATATTCAGGCGCAGGCGATTCTGGATATGCGCCTGCAGCGCCTGACCGGCCTTGAAATCATGACGCTGCGCAAGGAATACGAAGCAATTCTCAAGACCATCGGCAGACTCGAAGGCATTCTCAAGAGCGAAAAGAAGCTCATCGGCGTCATCCGCAGCGAAATGATGGAAATCCGGGAGAAATTTGGCGACGACCGCCGCACAGAGCTCATCGAGGATGATTCTGCGAAGCTGCCCGTAGTGGAGAATAAACCTCTCGCGGAGGATACGGCGATTCTGCGTCTGCGGGATGGGCAGATCCGGCGTATGAGTCCGCGCATGGTGGATAAGTTTATCCAGCAAAGCGGCGGACGCGAGGAAGTGCTGCAGATTGAGCAGACGATGACGGATTCTTCGCTGTATTTCTTCACCAATCTGGGCAATTGCTTTATGCTGGATATTGCCCGGATCCCGGAAACCATGCGCCTGAAGGAAAGGGGCATGCTGCTCACCGGACTTGTCGCAGGTCTTGCGGATGGCGAGCGCGCCGTGGCCATGCTATGCGCCAGAGCGGATGAAATGCAGAAGTACGGCGACCTGCTCTTTATCACGAAGAACGGACAGGTGAAAAGAAGCGCCGCAGGTGAATACGGCATACGTCGTTCCCGCTTTGCAGCGATGACGCTGAAGGGCGACGATCAGGTGATCGGCATGATTCCTGTGGCCCCGGATGCGAAGGGGGAGCTGCTCATCGTCTCGCAGCAGGGCATGGCGCTTCGATTCAAGCTCAGCGAGGTGTCATCTACCGGCCGCGCAACTGCCGGCGTAAAGGGCATCGAATTAAGCGAAGGCGATGAAGCGGCATATTTTGAAGTGCTGGGGCATGGCGATACACTGCTGGTTGTCACCGACCGGGGCATTGGCAAGCGCCTGCTGGCGGATGATATCGATCGCCAGAAGCGGGCGACAAAGGGGCAAAAGCTTCTGCCATTGACCAAATCCGGAGAGCTTGGAACCCGGCTTGCCGCCTGCGCGCGCATCGGCGCAGCAGATCAGGTGGTTTTCAGGCAGAAACATGGGCAGATCACGACGATGAGCGCGATGGAAATCGGCGTGGAGCGCCGGACGGGCAGGGGACAGCTGCTTGTAGGCGTACTGCTTGACGATGTTGTGGAAGAAGTCGTCGTAAAGGCGGCGGAATAATCATGCATGAAGGCGGAAGCGATTGCTTCCGCTTTTTGCATACGGACGGAAGGGTTTGTGTCAGCAATGTGAAAATAATGTGAAACTTGCTTATTTCAGGAAGAAACAGGGAGGGGAATCCGTTTATTGGTTGAACTCAATCGGAATCCGGAATAAAGCGGAGTTCTATTCGTGCCCGTCTGCACATATAAACCTTTGAGGTTGGAAGTGGAGGCGATGCGGCTTGAAGAAAAGGCGCCTCGATTTGCAGGCCGTCAGGCGTATCATGCCGGCGCTGCTTCTGGCAGCGGTATTTCTTTCTTATGTATCCATGCATGATCCCCCTGCGCTGATGGCTGCGGTTGCGACGCGGGAACTGCCGGTGTACAACGTCGATACAGATGAAAAGGTCCTTGCCATCAGCTTTGATGCGGCGTGGGGACGGGCAAATACGGAGGAAATACTGAACATACTCGATCGTTACGATGTGAAAACGACGTTTTTTCTCGTTGGTTTCTGGGCTGAAAAGCATCCGGATCTTGTGGCTGAGCTGATTGCGCGAGGACATGAAATCGGCAATCATTCCGCTACGCATCCGCATATGTCTCAGCTGTCCGACGCTCAGATCCGCGAAGAGCTGCGCAAGTGCTCGGATCTGGTGAAATCCATTACGGGAAAGCCGACGACGCTGTTTCGTCCGCCCTACGGCGAGTACAACGATGCTGTTGTGCGTATCAGCCGCGAGGAGGGATACGAATGCGTGCAGTGGAATGTCGATTCGCTGGACTGGAAAAACCTTGGCACAGAGCACATGGTCAGGCAGTGCACAAAGAGTGTGAATCCGGGCGATATCGTTCTGTTTCACAACGATTCGAAGTATATTCTGCAGGCACTGCCTCAAATTCTTGAATATTACACGCAGGAAGGATACAGGATAATTCCAGTATCGCAGATTCTGCTGGAGGGTGAGACGTGGATTGATCACACCGGAAAGCAGCATCTGAGTACCCCTGCGCCCGCGCAGGAGGCAAAAGCGTCTCCCGCGCCGACCGTATAGTGATTCAGGCAACAAGGAATAGGAGGACGTACAATGGAAAACGTCATTAACACACTGCATCTGAGCGGCAAAGTTGTGGGTACGCCGGTCGTAGGCCATGAGGCCTTCGGCGAGAAGTTCTATTATCTGACCCTGGGCGTACCGAGGCTTTCCGGCGCGCAGGATCATCTGCCGATCACCCTTTCCGAGCGACTGCTGGACGGCGCGATGCTCGCAGACGGCGATTCCCTGGCGATTGAGGGACAGGTGCGCTCGTATAACAAGATCATCGAAGGCGCCGGAAGGCTGCTGATTACAGCTTTTGCGCAGAAGATTGTGGAACCCGACGACCATGAAAACCCCAACCAGATTCAGCTGACAGGTACGCTGTGCAAGGCGCCCGCTTATCGCACGACGCCCTTTGGGCGCGAGATTGCGGATATGATGCTGGCGGTTAACCGCGCATATGGCAAGAGCGACTACATCCCGTGCATCACCTGGGGGCGCAGCGCCCGCTTTGCTGCAAAGCTTTCCGTCGGCGACAGGATCACGCTGACGGGCAGGCTGCAGTCTAGGGCGTATCAGAAACAGATGCCGGACGGCTCCGTGGTTGAAAAGACGGCGTATGAGGTCTCTGTGGGTCATCTCGAGCTTCTGAGCGAGGATCAGGCGGCGGACGCCTGCCTGCAGCCGGCGTCCTCCTTTCAGCAGGACGCTGTGCAGCAGTGATCCGGAATAGAACGAATCCTGTGAAAAAGACGGTTCAGATGTCTGTGCCGCCTTTTTTTTCGGTTCAAATTATGCTATAATAAAGCGGTAAATTGATTCTGAGGCGGCGATGACGTCGTTGTTGGAGGGATAAAACGATGGATGAAAGGTTCCACAGCGAACAGATTGACGACCTGGCGAAAGCGATGCTGACGATTGAGACGCAGGAGGAGGCTTATCGCTTTTTTGAGGATATTTTTACGATTAAGGAGCTTCAGGCGGTCGCGCAGCGGCTTGCTGTTGCAAAGATGCTCAGAAAAAGAGTAACCTACCAGGACATTGCGGATCAGACCGGCGCAAGCACGGCGACGATCAGCCGCGTCAACAGGAGCCTGACCTACGGCGCCGGCGGCTATCAGCTCGTCCTTTCCCGGCTGGGCGAGGATCCTGCTTTTCAGGATGAGGTGTGATCGGGTATGAATCTGAACGATCTGAACAGAGAACAGCGGCTCGCGGCGGAAACGCTTGAAGGGCCGCTTTTGGTGCTTGCCGGCGCAGGCTCCGGCAAGACCCGCGCGCTGACGTACCGCGTCGCCAATCTGATTGACAAAGGCGTGCCGCCCTGGTCCATCATGGCAATCACCTTCACCAATAAAGCGGCGGCAGAGATGCGTGAGCGCATTGAGAAACTGGCCGGGCCTTCTGCGGCGGACGTCTGGGTGTCCACATTCCATGCCGGATGCGCGAAGATTCTCCGGCGGGATATTGAAAAGCTGGGTTATACGCGTTCCTTTACCATCTATGACGATGACGATCAGATGAGCGCGATCAAGGAAATTCTCAAGCGTCTGAACATCGACGACAAGTATCTGCCGCCGCGGGAGATCAAGGCAAAGATTTCGGATGCCAAGGATAAGCTGCTGGGGCCGCAGGAATGGTTTGCTCAGTCCGACAGGGATTTCAGGAGCCAGCAGATTCAGGATGTGTACGCAGCGTATGAAGAGAAGCTGAAGAGCTCCAACGCGCTTGACTTTGACGATCTGATTGTCAAAACGCTTGAGCTCTTTGCGGAGCATCCTCCTGTGCTTGAGGCGTATCAGCGTAGGTTCCGCTATATCCATGTCGACGAGTATCAGGATACCAACTATGCGCAGTATATGCTTGTGCGCCTGCTTGCGCAGCACAGCCGCAATCTCTGCGTCGTCGGCGACGACGATCAGTCCATCTATGGCTGGCGCGGCGCAGATATCCGCAATATCCTTGATTTTGAGAAGGATTTTCCGGATGCGGCGGTGATCAAGCTGGAGCAGAATTATCGTTCCACCGCGAATATTCTGGACGCGGCCAATCAGGTCATTGCGATGAATGAGAATCGCAAGGATAAGGCGCTCTGGACGCAGGAAGGTCCGGGCGAAATGATCCGGCTTTACCGTGCAGGCGATGAGCGCGAGGAGGCGGCATGGGTATGCCAGCAGATCCGCGCCCTTTCTGCTCAGGGAGAAGACTATGCCAGATGCGCCGTGCTTTACCGCACGAACGCCCAGTCGCGCGTGATTGAGGAGGCGTTTGTCCAGAGCGGTATCAAATACCGTATGTACGGCGGCCTGAAATTCTATGACCGCAAGGAAGTCAAGGATATTCTTGCCTATCTGCGCATCATGATCAATCCCTCCGACGATATCTCCGTCAGGCGCATCATCAACGTACCCAAGCGGTCGATCGGCGATACGACGGTGACGGAGCTGGCGCGCTACGCCGCCGAGCAAGAAATGCCGCTTCTGACAGCCTGTATGGATATCCCCGATACCATCGGAAGCCGCGGACGCAAGAGCGTTGAAAAGTTCAGCGAACTGATCATGATGCTCAGCATGATGGCGGAAACCATGAGCCTGACGGAACTGGTACAGTATGTCATCGATACCGCCGGGCTTGAAAGCCAGTATACCAGAGAGGACAACGATGAAAACCGCTCCCGCATTGAGAATATCCGCGAATTTGTCGGCGCGGTGAAGGAATTTGAAGAGAAGAGCGAAAGAGCGACGCTTCAGGATTATCTGGAGAATGTCGCGCTGGTGTCCGATCTGGATGCGATGGATTCCGAGGGCGGGGCTGTGACGATGATGACGCTGCACAGCGCAAAGGGTCTGGAGTTTCCGAATGTGTTCATGGTCGGCATGGAGGAAAACCTGTTTCCGTCCATGCGCAGCCGCGATGATCAGCAGCGCATGGAAGAGGAGCGAAGGCTCTGCTATGTCGGTATTACGCGCGCACGGGAGCGTTTATATCTTTCTCATGCCGCGCGCCGCATGCTGTACAATCAGATTCAGTTCAACGATCGGTCCCGGTTTATTGAGGATATTCCGCCGCGTGTGCTGGAGGACGTATCGGAGTTTGGCGGCGCGTTCGGTGCGCCGGTCGGAGAGCGCCGCAGAGGATACAGGGGATATGGCGAGGGGCAGTGGCGTCAGCCGGCATGGAGCCAGGGAAGTGCGTTTGCCACGCAGCCAAAGCAGCAAAGCGAATGGAAGCCGAAGATGTCCGGTTATACGCAGGCGGCTGCTTCCGGGCAGAAACAGAGCTACCTCAGCTGGAGCCGCGGTTCCGGCGCGGGCATGGGCAATACGGAGCGCGTGGGAAGCGCCAGCGTAAGCGGCGTGCAGCGCGGCATGAGCCCCCGGCAGGAGGCGCAGAAGGTTGTGCGCTCGTCGGCACACGATGCGCTCAAGCCGTCCGTATTTGCCGCAGGCGATCATGTGATGCATAAAAAGTTTGGCCGCGGTGCGGTGGTGCGCGTCAGCGGCAGCGGATCTGACAGCAGGATCATGATCCGGTTTGACGATACGAGCGTGGGCGTAAAGGAATTTGCGCTTTCCATTGCGCCGATCATCAGGATGGAGGATTGACATGGAAGAGCAGATGCGCCAGTTGATCGACAGGCTCAACGCCGCGTCGAAGGCGTATTACGACAACAACGATTCGCTGATGTCCGATGACGAATGGGACGCGATGTATGCGCGGCTGCGTGCGCTTGAGGATGAGACGGGAATGCGCCTGCCTGATTCTCCGACCAGACGCGTTGGCGGCGAGGTGATGGAAGGCTTTGTCCAGCACCGTCACATTGCGAGGCTCTGGAGCATGGATAAGGCGCAGAGCGAGGGAGAAATTCTTGCCTGGGCGCAGCGCTGTGAAAAGCTGACGGACGACGCGGGCGGATTGCCCCGGAATCGGTATTGCGTGGAGTACAAGCTCGATGGCCTCACGCTCAATCTGACCTATGACGGCGGCCGCCTTGTGCAGGCCGCGACGCGCGGAGACGGCGAGACCGGCGAAGCGATTCTTGCGCAGGCACAGACGATCCGCTGTATTCCGCTGGAAATCCCGTTCAAAGGGCGTATGGAAGTCCAGGGCGAATGCATCATGAAGCTTTCGACTCTTAAAAGGTATAACGAAACAGCGGATGAGCCGCTGAAGAATGCACGGAATGCCGCAGCAGGCGCGCTGCGCAATCTGGATCCGAAGGTGACCGCCAGCAGACGGCTTGACGCGCTGTTTTATCAGGTGGGCTATATCGAAGGCAGAAGCTTTGCTTCTCAGGCGGAGATGCTTGATTTCCTGCGGGAAAATCATCTGCCTGTCAGCCCGTTTGCACAGACGGCGGATACGATCGAGGATGCGCTTGCGCTCGTACACAGGATTGAGGAAAAGCGGGATGAGCTTGATTTTCTCATCGACGGAGCGACCATCAAGCTGACGGATATGCGTACGCGCGAGGTGCTGGGCACGACGGATAAATTCCCCCGCTGGTCCATTGCCTTCAAGTTTGCCGCGCAGGAAACGGTAACAAGGCTTGAGGCGATCACCTGGGAGCTGGGCAGGACGGGCAAGCTGACGCCGCTTGCGCACCTTGAACCGGTCGATATCTGCGGCGTGACGGTCAGGCGAGCAACGCTCAACAATTATGGCGATATCTGCCGCAAGCGTGTGCGTGTGGGCAGCGACGTCTGGGTGCGCCGTTCTAACGACGTCATACCGGAAATTATGGGCGTCGTCTGGCAGGAAGAGGGTGAAGCGCCGCCGACGGACATTCTTCCGCCGGAGGTCTGCCCGGCGTGCGGCGGCGCGCTTACGCAGCGCGGCGCGCATATCTTCTGCCTGAATACGGAGACCTGCAGGCCGCAGGCGATTGCACGCATGGCGCATTTTGCCTCTCGTCAGGGCATGGATATCGAATCCTTCAGCGAAAAGACGGCCGAGCTGTTTTATGATCAGCTGGGCATACGCTCTGCGGCAGATCTGTATATGCTTGACAAGGCGGATATGATTGCGCTCAAAGGGTTTGGCGTCAAGAAGGCGGACAAGCTGATTGCGGAGCTTGAAAAGAGCAAATCCTGTGGGCTTGACGCGTTCCTGTTTGCCATCGGCATTCCCAACATCGGCAGGAAAACAGCCAGGGATCTGATGGCGCACTTTGGCTCGCTGGATGCGCTGATGGATGCGGGTGAGGAAGAGCTTGTCGGCATCGAGGACGTCGGCAGCGTCGTTGCCGCGTCGATTACGGAATTCTTTGCCCAGGAGGATAATCAGCAGTTTGTCAGGCGCCTGATCGCCTGCGGCGTCAAGCCTCAGGTCAGGCAGGAGGAAAGCGCAGGCACAGCCTTTGCCGGGATGACCTTTGTGCTCACGGGAACGCTTCCAACGCTCACCAGAGCGCAGGCCGAGGAAATGATCCGCCGAAACGGCGGCAAGACGTCAGGCAGCGTATCCAAAAAGACAAGCGTTGTGCTTGCGGGCGAAAGCGCGGGCAGCAAGCTTGAAAAAGCGCAGAAGCTGGGCGTCAGAATCATGGACGAAGCGGAGTTTCTGGCGCTGGCGTCAGGATTTAATGATCAGAAGGAAACGCCGAAGCAGCTCGGATTTGAGGATATGATGAATATCCCTGATTAATCAGGGCAAAAATCCGGGAATTCTCGCCTTTTCTCTTTCCATTTTTTGCACGCAGTGATATAATGAAAAAACATCGTTTTGCAAAGGAGCGTGTCTGTGATGAAGAGCATGACCGGATATGGACGCTGCCAGATGGAGCTTGACGGCCGTGAGATGACCGTTGAAGTCAAAAGCGTCAATCATCGCTTTCTGGATATTTCCTACAGGCTGAACCGCGCGCTTTCGTTTCTGGATGATACCGTGCGCAAGGGCGTGGGCGCCAGGCTTGCACGCGGTCATGTCGACGTATTTGTCAGCTATCAGAATCACAGACAGGACGCAAGAGAAGTGCGTGTGGATACCGCGCTTGCGCTGGCATATCAGAAAGCGCTCTGCGAGCTTGCGCTCGCCGTGGGCAAGGAATCCGACGTGCCGCTTTCCGATTATACGCGCCTGCCGGACGTGCTGACCGTGCAGGAAAAAGAGGATGACCAGCAGGCCGTGCGCAATCTCTTTGCAGATGCGCTTTCCGGCGCGCTCGATCAGCTGATTGCCATGCGCGAGCGGGAAGGCGACAGCATGCGGGAGGACATTCTTCAAAAGATTTCCAATATCGAGCAGATTCGTGAGCAGATCGCGGAGCGCGCGCCGATGGTGGTTCAAGAGTACCGCGAAAAGCTCCATCAGCGCATTGCGGCGCTGACCGAGGGCGAGATCGACGAGGCGCGCCTGGTGACGGAGGTTGCCATCTTTGCGGATCGCGCGGCGATTGACGAGGAGCTTGTCCGTCTGCTCAGCCACACTGCGCAGATCCGCGCGACGGTCGAGCTTTCCGAGCCTGTCGGAAGAAAGCTGGATTTCCTTGTTCAGGAGCTCAACCGCGAGGTCAATACCATCGGCTCCAAGGCCTCTGACGCGCAGATTGCGCAGTGGGTCGTACAGGCCAAGGGTGAAATTGAAAAGCTGCGCGAGCAGGTGCAGAACATCGAGTAAGCAAAGCGCGGCGCTGTGCGCTGTAATCCGGAGGAAAAAACGTGGATATCAAACTCATCAACGTCGGCTACGGCAACTTTATCTCGTCCAGCCGCATCATTGCCATCATCGGGCCGGACAGCGCGCCGGTTAAGCGTATCATTCAGGAAGCGAAGGAAGAACGCCGGCTGATTGATGCGACGTACGGCAGAAGAACCCGGGCCGTGATCATTTCTGACAGCGACCACGTGATCCTTTCGGCTGTTCAGCCGGAGACGATCGCCCATCGCTTCGACATCAAGGACAACACCACCATCGTGGAGGAGGAAGAACCGTAATGCAGTCAAAGAAGACGGGAACGCTGTTTGTTTTTTCCGGTCCGTCCGGCGTGGGCAAGGGTACGCTTAACGCAAGGCTCTTTGAGGAGTTCGGCGAACAGATTGCCTTTTCTGTCTCTGCGACGACGCGTGCGCCGCGCGAAGGGGAGATCGACGGAAAGCATTACTTTTTTATCTCTATGCAGGATTTTGAAAACCGTATAGCGAATAATGATTTCTTGGAGTATGCGCAGTTTGCAGGCAATTGCTACGGCACGCCGAAGTCCTACGTGATGAGCCTGCTTGAGCAGGGGAAGAATGTGCTTCTTGAGATTGAGGTGCAGGGAGCCATGCAGATCCGCGAGCGCATGCCTGAGAGCGTAAGCGTGTTTATTCTGCCTCCGAGCTTTGAAGAGCTTGAACGCCGCCTTCGCGGACGCGGCACGGAGACGGAGGAGAAGATTCAGGAGCGTCTTGAAACCGCAAGACAGGAGCTTGAATACGCGCCGACCTACAAGTATCAGATTGTCAACGGCGGCGATATCGAAGAAGCCTATCGCCAGCTGCGTGAAGTTTACCTCAGAGAAACCAATCAGTGATTTGCTTTTAAGACCTGACAGCCATCCCGTTTCGCATGAATCGCGAATAAACAAGGAGGATATTATCTATGTCTATGACCAATCCCAACATTCTGCAGCTTCTTGAAAAGGCTGACTGCCGCTATACGCTCGCTGTGGAGGTTTCCAAGCGCGCCCGCCAGCTGATTGACGGCGTTCCGCCGCTGATTGACGCCAAGGACAAGGAGAACATGCCCGTCTCCATCGCGATTGACGAGGTCAACCGCGGCCTGATCACCTACGAGCGTTCCGCTGAAATCGATGCCAAGTAAAAAACCATGCATTGTCCTCGGTGTTACCGGGGGCATTGCTGTATATAAGGCTTGCGAGCTGCTTCGTCTGCTGCAAAAGCAGGGCATGGACGTCTTTGTGGTGATGACGAAAAACGCGTGCGAGTTTGTGTCTGCGCTGACATTTGAAACGCTTTCCGGTCATCCTGTCGCTGTGGATACGTTTGACCGGCCTGCAACGTGGGAGGTAGAGCATATTGCGCTGGCCAAGCGGGCGGATCTGTTTCTGATTGCGCCGGCAACCGCTAACATCATCGGGAAAATGGCCTGCGGAATTGCGGATGATATGCTGTCTACAACGGTCATGGCTACACGTGCGCCGGTGATGATTGCGCCGGCGATGAATACCGGCATGTGGGAAAACGCTGCGACACAACATAATATGAAAGTTCTCCGTGAGCGGGGCGTTCATGTGGTCGCGCCTGCCTGCGGCTATCTGGCCTGCGGGGATACCGGGGCAGGCAAGCTCGAGGATGTGAGCGTGATCGCGCAGCGGGCTGCTGAGCTGCTTTTGAAGAAAAAGGACATGCAGGGCCTTCGCGTCATGGTGACGGCCGGTCCTACGAGAGAGGCGCTCGATCCGGTCCGGTATATTTCCAACCGGTCTTCCGGCAAGATGGGGTATGCGATCGCCCGCGCGGCGCAGCAGCGCGGCGCAGAGGTGACGCTGCTTTCCGGCCCGGTATCGCTTGACTGCCCGCCCGGCGTTCAGCTTGTGCCGTTTATGACAACGCAGGACCTGATGGACTGCGCTGTTGAGCATGCCGCGCAGCAGGACATCGTCATTCAGGCTGCAGCGCCTGCGGATTACAGGGCGGCGGAAGTGGCTGCGCAGAAGATCAAGAAGCAGGACGGGGCGGATATGGTCATCCGTCTTGCGGAGAATCCGGACGTCGCTGCCGCCATCGGCAGGACGAAGCGGAGCGATCAGACCTTTGTCGGCTTTGCGGCAGAGACGAACGATGTGCTCGCGCATGCGCAGGGAAAGCTGAAGAAGAAGAACCTTGATATGATCGTTGCAAACGATGTGACGAAGCCGGGCGCGGGCTTTGACGTTAACACCAACATTGTGACGTTTGTCACGCAGGATGAGATCTGTGAGCTGCCGATGCTGACCAAGAACGAGGTGGCAGACCGCATCCTTGACAGGATTCTGATGCTCCGCTCAAGATAACCGCATGCTGAATGGAAAGACTGCTGATTTGTTCGGGAATCGGCAGTTTTTTTGTTGTTTTGATGCGTTTTATGATCGTGAATCTTGACTCAAATGCGTTTTATGCATATAATGATGGATAATGCATGATTAAATAGGGGTTATTTTAACCTGAAGCGATGCGGAAGGAGGGAAGAGCATGATGAACAGAAGCGTCCGGAAGATGGTTTTCGCTGCGGCCGTGACGTTGTTTGTCTGCCTGTTTCTCTCCGGCAGTCCGCGCCTGATTGCCGGCAGGGAAGAATTGCCCGAAACGCGTCCGCTTCATTCGGTATGCGCCGTCCCTTCATATCTGACCAACGGAACTGTACGTCATGAGGAAAACGGGTGCGCGTCTTTCGGCGAACAGACGCTTCAGCGCCGCCCGTTTTCTGTGGTTGTCAGATGTCAGGATCCGGTGAATCCGGTTCTCAGCGACGCCAATGGAAACGTCCTTGGCTGCCGCAGCTATATGCACGAGGTTTATCAGGCGTTTGTGCTCAGTGACGGTTTTGCATAGGATCACCATTCTCTGTGCAATAACCGATCAACGATATGTAAGAGAGGAACATGAACATGGCGAAAAAGAATGCTAAGCCGAAGAATCCGCGCACGCGTGCGCTCGTGTCTCTGGTTGCCATCCTGGTGGTTGTCGCTGTCTGCGGATATGTGGCGCTGTTTGGCATTGGCAAGGGCACGATGATCAACTACCTCAAGCCCTGGGGCGAAGCGATCAGCCTGGGTCTTGACCTGCGCGGCGGCGTTTACACCGTTTACGCAGCTGAGGATGATGGAACGGAAGATTTCCAGACCAAGATGGATTCCACCATCGGTATCCTGACCAGCCGTCTGACCCGTCAGGGCTTCACTGAAGCGACCGTGACCCGTCAGGGCACTGACCGCATCCGTGTGGAAATCCCGAACGTCTCTGATCCGAATGAAATCCTGCGCATCATCGGCACCCCGGCGCAGCTGTATTTCGTCGATGAAGCCGGCAACAACCTGCTGGAGGGCGCGATGATCAAGAACGCACAGGCTTCTCAGGATGAGAACGGCCAGCCGTGTGTCTCCTTCGAGCTCAACGACGAGGGCGCCAGGCTCTTTGCCGAGGCGACCGCTGCCAATCTGAACAAGACCATCTCCATCACGCTCGACGGCGAAGTGATCTCCGCTCCGACCGTCAATTCCGTGATTGCCGGCGGTCAGGGACAGATCACCGGTAACTTTACCGCTGAGGAAGCCAAGAGCCTGGCGACGCTGATTCTCTCCGGCGCGCTGCCGCTGAACCTGACGCAGCTGGAGGTCAGCGCGATCTCCGCTACGCTGGGCGTCGAGGCGCTTGACAAGGCTGTTCTCGCCGGCGTGATCGGCGTGGCGCTGGTTATGCTCTTCATGCTTTTCCGTTATCGTATCTGCGGCCTTGTTGCCGATATCGCGCTGACCATCTACATCATGATCGTGGTGCTGCTGCTGGCGCTGACCGGAGCGCAGCTGACCCTGCCGGGCGTTGCGGGTATCATCCTGGGTATCGGCATGGCGGTTGACGCGAACGTCGTGATCTTCGAGCGTATCCGTGAGGAGCTTACTGTCGGTCGTCCGCTGCCGTCCTCCATCAAGAAGGGCTTCTCTCATGCGCTTTCCGCGATCATTGACGCGAACATCACGACGATCATCGCGGCGGTTGTGCTCTATGCCTTTGGTACCGGAACCATCCGCGGCTTCGCACTGACGCTGGGCATCAGCGTTGTGACCTCTATGTTCACCGCGATCTTTGTCACCCATAAGCTGCTGGATATCTTTGCCGATCTGGGCATCAAGAACCAGAAGCTCTACGTGTGATAGCGCAGGAGGGAATTGACATGAAATTTGAAATGAAGAATCGCCTCAAGCCGTGCCTTGCGGTTTCCGTCGCCATCATGGCGATTGCGCTCGTCATGACCATGATGGGCATGGGCATGAATCTGGGTATCGACTTCACCGGCGGCACCCTGATGACCTACAACATGGGCGCCGAGTTCAGCTCGGATGACGTCGCGGCTGCGCTTGCCGAGTGCGGCATTTCCGACGCGCAGATCGCAAAGACCGGCGAAGAGAATACGCAGGTGCAGATCCGCATCAGCGATGTGGAGAACACCGATGACCTGCGTACGCAGATGGAAGAGAAGCTTGCAGCCTCCTATCCGGACATCGAGTACGTGGATATCGTCCGCGTCGGCGCCGTCGTCGGTTCCGAGCTCATCAGCAACGCGATCAAGAGCCTGACGATCGCTGCTGTCCTGATGCTGATCTACATCGCGTTCCGCTTTGATCTGTATTCCGGTATTGCCGCTGTGCTCGGCCTCGTGCACGACGTTGCGATCATGATGTCCTTCGTCGTGATCCTGCGCAGCATGATCCGCGTGGAGACCACCTTTATTGCGGCGCTGCTGACGATTGTCGGCTATTCTATCAATAATACGATCATCATCTTTGACCGTATCCGTGAGAACTCCCACAAGAACGGCGTGCGTCAGCTGCCGCGCGAGCAGATCGTGAACCTCTCCGTTAAGGAGTCCCTGCCGCGTACGGTCAACACCACCATCACCACGCTGCTGACTGTCGTCACCCTCTACATTCTGGGCGTCGATTCCATCAAGCAGTTTGCGCTTCCGCTGATCATTGGCATGGTGGCCGGTATCTACTCCGCCAACATGATCAATGGTTATGTCTGGGCTGCGCTGCTTGACTGGCGCAAGAAGGCCAGGAAGGCGTAAAGCTTCACGTGAGGGCGGGCATTTCGCCCGCCCTTGCGGTATTTTGTTTTATTTTGATCTGATTATGCCATGCTTGGCGATGAACATGGATGCATGTTTATCGCCAAGCACGACAGGAAAGGAGGCTGCACATGCTCAGATTTGTGCCCAAGCATGCACAGCGGCGGGAGATTCCGGCGGATATCCGTTCCCTTGGCGTGCCGGACAGGCTGCTGGAGCTGCTGCTTGATCGCGGTATTGATACGCCGGATAAAATCGAGCGGTATCTTCATCCGAAGATGGATGATCTGTATGACCCGATGCTCATGCAGGATATGGATAAAGCGGTTGCAGTCATCCGTGACGCCGTGAAGAAGGGCGAAAAAATCGTAGTCTTCGGAGATTATGATGTGGATGGCGTGACGGCCACAGCTATTCTCCTTACGTATTTGAAAAAGCAGGGAGCCAGCGTCGATTTCTATATTCCGGACAGGCATGGTGAAGGCTACGGATTGAACAAGTCCGCAGTCAGTCAGATTGCTGCCGGAGCAAAGCTGCTCATTACGGTTGACTGCGGCATTACCTGCCCCGAGGAGGTTGCGCTTGCGCGGCAGCTGGGCATGCGTGTGATTGTAACGGATCATCATCAGCTCGGGCCTCAGCTGCCTGTCTGCGAGGCTGTGCTCAATCCGCTTCTTGGTCATTATCCGTTCAGACGCCTGTGCGGCGCCGGCGTTGCGTTCAAGCTGGTGCAGGCGCTTGGCGGCATGGAAGCGATTGAATCCCTGTGGGAGCTTGCTGCCATGGCGACGATCGCGGATATTGTTCCTCTGGTGGATGAAAACCGGGTGATTGTTGCATTTGGCCTTCGCGCCATGGCGCGAACGCAGCGCCCCGGACTGATTGCCCTGATGGAATCCTCGGGCGTGGATGGAAAAAACGTATCTGCGTCCGACGTAGCTTTCCGCATGGCGCCCCGCATCAATGCCGGCGGCAGGCTTGCGCTTGCCTCGCGCGGCGTGGAACTGCTGACGACCAGAAGAATCGATACCGCCAGAGAGATTGCGGCTGAACTTGATCAGGATAACAATAAAAGACGTGAACTGGAATTGGAGATCTTTGCGCAGGCGGATGCGCTTGTGCGCAGTGAGATTGATTTCCAGGAGGAGCGGGCTATTGTTGTCTGTCAGACTGGCTGGAATCCCGGCGTCATCGGTCTGGCGGCGTCCAGGCTGGTGGAAAAATACAAGTGGCCTGCGATTCTGCTGGCGCAGGATGGCGACGTCTGTGTGGGCTCTGCGCGCTCCATTCCCGGCGTGGATATCCATGCAGCCATGCAGACCTGCAGGGATCTGTTCGTCCGCTTTGGCGGCCATGCGCAGGCTGCTGGATTGACAATAGAAAAAAAGAATGTCGAGGCGTTCAGACGCCGCCTTACGCAGGCCATCCTCAGACAGTCTGAACCGGAAGCCTTTATTCCAACGGAGGAATACGATCTGGAGCTGGAGCTTTCGGAGATGACTGAGGAGCTTGTCGACGCCTTTGCGGCCATGCAGCCCACAGGATTTGGCAATCCCGCGCCGGTGTTCTGCGTGCGCGGCGTGCATACGACGGATATTCGTACCATCGGAAAGGACGGCGCGCACCTTCGCATGCGCCTGAGCAGCGGCGCGGAGATGCGCAATGCCATCGGATTTCGGATGGGCGATCGCGCCGCTTCTATGCCGGAGGTGATTGAGGCCGTCGTCGGCGTGTCGATCAATCAGTGGCAGGATAAGAGAAGCGTTCAGTGTGAGCTGCGCCAGTTTCAGGCGTATATGCCTGCAAAGGCGTTTCTGTCCGAGTGCCAGCGCCGGGAGAATGAAATTGACGCTTCAATGATCCGCGTCCTTGCGGATAAAAAGCAGGCGGAGAGCGGCGCGTCCGTAGAGCGCATGACGCTTGAACAGGCGAAAAAGATCCTTGCTGAAGAATCGCTGACCTGTTATCAGGGTACGCTTCTTTGCGTGCATACGATTCCGGCGCTGAAGATGCTCAATATCCATCTGGCCATTCTGCATGCGCAGCTTGACTATGCCGTGCATGTGCTCGATGATATCCGGAGCTTTAATACGCTGGTCATGGCGCCTGAATGGAAACGGCTCAACTGCTGCCCCAGGACGATTGTCGCGCTTGACGGTTTTCTTTGCAGCGAGGAACGTCAGGAAGCGGTTTCCTGTTTTCCGCAGGCGAGGATCATCGAGGTGACGGATATGCGCCTGCATGGCGCAAATGCCGCTGCGAGGCTGCTGCCGGAGGATGAGAGCCTCCGTGCGCTGTATCGTACGCTGCGCCAGCGCGAACGAATGGAATATACGCTTGATTCGCTGTCCCGCGAGACGGGGCTGAGCGTCAGTTCCGTGCTCTGTGCGCTTGAGATTTTCAGTGAGCTTTCGCTGCTTGAGTTTTCTCAGCAGCCGTTCCGATACCGCCTGATTCCAAGCGGACGCGTTTCGCTGGAGTCGAGCAATCTGAGGACAAAGCTGATCAGCATGAAGGGTTAAGAGGAGGGATACCGGTTTGACGCAGGAAGAGTGCAAGTCTTTGGAAGAGCTTGTATCCATTATGGTAAAGTACCATCCGGATACGAATGTCGGGCTCGTGGAGAAGGCGTATCATTTTGCACAGAAGGCCCATGCAGGGCAGATGCGTAAGTCGGGCGAGCCATACTTTATGCATCCGCTTACAGTTGCAGGTATTCTGGCCAGGCTGATGCTTGATGCGCCGACGATTGCCGCCGGTCTGCTTCACGATACGGTTGAGGATTGCGAAGAGGTCACGCTTGAGGTTGTGACAAAGGAGTTTGGTCAGGAGGTTGCGCTGCTTGTCGACGGCGTAACCAAGCTCAAACGCCTTGATTTTTCTTCGCGCGTCGAGCAGCAGGCGGAATCGATCCGCAAGATGATTCTTGCGATGAGCAAGGATATTCGGGTCGTGCTGATCAAGCTGGCAGACCGCATGCACAACATGCGCACGCTGAAAGCTCAGTCGCCAGCCAGCCAGCGCCGCATCGCACAGGAAACGCTTGACATCTATGCGCCGCTTGCGCACAGGCTCGGCGTTTACAAGATCAAGCAGGAGCTTGAGGATCTGTGTCTGAGATACCTGGATCCCGAGGGATAT
Organism: Clostridia bacterium; assembly: GCA_017412025.1. Next base: position 33,529 of record JAFQOY010000138.1, read on the forward strand.
CAGAACCTGATTGTCAAGGTCGGCATGAAGCGTGCCGAGCGCGAGGAGAACATCCAGACGGTGATGCGGATTCTGGGCGAAAAGATCAAAGAGATGAATATCCGCTTTGAGATCGATGGCCGCCCGAAGCATTTTTACAGCATCTACCGCAAAATGGTGCTGCAGAACAAACCGTTTGAACAGATCTTTGATCTGATTGCGCTTCGCGTTCTGGTGGACAGCGTACAGGATTGCTACGCCGTACTGGGTATTGTCCATACGCTCTGGAAGCAGATTCCCAACAGGTTCAAAGACTACATCTCCATGCCCAAGCCGAATATGTACCAGTCGCTGCATACGACTGTCGTCGGCGAAAACGGAATGCCCTTTGAAGTGCAGATCCGTACGCATGAAATGCATCGTATCGCCGAATACGGCATTGCGGCGCACTGGCGCTATAAGGAAGGCAAGCAGGCCACGGATGGCCTTGACAACAAGCTGTACTGGCTCCGCCAGATTCTGGACTGGCAGAATGACATGCGCGACTCTGAGGAATTCATCAAGTCGCTCAAGGTCGATCTGTTCAGCGATGAGATTTTCGTCTTCACGCCGAAGGGCGAGATTGTCGATCTGCCGCGCGGAGCGACGCCGATCGACTTCGCCTATCGCATTCACAGCGCCGTTGGCAATAAGTGTGTAGGCGCAAAGGTGAACGGCAGGATTGTTACGCTTGATGCGCAGCTGGATACCGGAGATTTCGTTGAGATTATCACCCAGCAGAACAGCAAGGGCCCCAGCCGCGACTGGCTTAAGATCGTCAAAACGTCCCAGGCGAAGGCGAAAATCCGAAACTTCTACAAGAAAGAACTCAAGGATGAAAACATCGCAAACGGCAAGCAGATGCTTGAATACGAGGCCAAAAGGCAGTCCTCCAATCTGCCCAGCCTGCTGAAGCAGGAGTATCTGGATCCGATTCTGCGCAAGTTCTCCTTTGCAGACGTCAACGATCTGTACGCTGCAGTCGGCTGCGGCGGCATTACGTCTGCGCACGTCATCACCCGCCTCCGCGAAGAACAGAAGAGCCATGAAAAGCCGCTTGTTCCGCTCGTTCCGCGCGTGCCGGCGGAGTCGGTGCCTGTTTCCAAGGGGGATAGATCGTCCTCCAAGGAGGATATGGGTATTCGTGTCGCCGGCTTGCCGGGCTGCCAGGTGCATTTTGCCAAGTGCTGTACGCCGCTGCCGGGCGATGAGATCATCGGCTTTATCACACGCGGACGCGGCGTGACGATCCATTCCCGCGAATGCGTGAACGTTCATCATGCGCAGGATCCGGAACGCTGGATTGATGCAGAGTGGTCTGATACCACGAATTCTTCCTATAACGGATCCCTGCAGATTCTGGCAGTTGACCGCAGCAATCTGCTTGCCGATCTGATGAGCTATTTGTCTGCTCAGAAGGTGACGGTGTCTGCGCTCAATGCGCGCGTCAACAATAACCATACCTGCACGATTGAAATGACGCTTCAGGTTGCCAACAAGCAGGAGCTTGACTGGATCATCAAGCAGATTGCCAAGCGGCAGGATACGATAGAGATTTTCCGCGTGTGATTCCTGAGCGCGCGGAACGGAAAGAGGTTCAGAAATGAGACTGGTCGTTCAGAGGGTTCTTGAGTCAAGCGTGTCGGTCGACGGCAGCGTTGTGGGGCGGATTGGCCGCGGATATATGGTGCTCTGCGGTGTTGAGGATGGCGATACGGAAAAGGATCTTGCATACTGCATCAAGAAAACCGTAGGTCTGCGCGTCTTTGAGGATGATGAGGGAAAGATGAACCGCTCCATTGCGGACGTCGGCGGAGAGATTCTGGCCATTTCCCAGTTTACGCTCCATGGCGACGTCCGGCATGGGAATCGCCCGAGCTTTATCACCGCCGCCCGGCCGGAACTTGCCGTGCCGATGTACGAGGCATACTGCAGGGGACTCCGGGAAAATGGAATTCATGTGGAGACCGGTATTTTTCAGGCGGATATGAAGGTATCGCTGATCAACGACGGGCCGGTGACGATTCTGATTGATTCCAGGAGGACTTTCTGATGACGCTGGATATCCGTACGGTTGAAGGTGGTCCGCTGCAGGTCAATACCTATGTGGTTGGCATTGAGGGCGGAGACAGTTGTGTTGTGATCGACCCGGGCGTTCCGGATATACAGGTGAATGAAGCTGTTGCCGGACGTACGGTGAGCGCGGTGCTGCTGACGCATGGGCATTTTGACCATATTCAATTTGCCGGGCACTGGCTTGACAAGGGCGCTAAGCTGTATGTGCATGAAAACGATGCGGAAATGATCCGTCAGCCCCATCTGAATCTGGCTGTGTTTGTGCTCAGGCAGGGATTGAGACTGCCCGAGCCGGATGTGAAGCTCCGGGAAGGGGATACGGTCTGTGAGGCGGGCATGACGTTTACCGTCCTGCATACGCCCGGGCACACTGAGGGCAGTGTCTGCTATCTGGCGGATGGCATACTTTTTTCGGGCGATACGATGTTTCAGCATTCGTACGGACGTACGGATTTTCCCGGCGGAAGCGATGAAAAGATGTTCGCTTCTCTTGAGCGTCTTCTTGATCTTCATGAAGATACGGTCGTTTATCCCGGTCACGGCATGAAGACGAAGATTGCATGGGAACGGAGGTACTACGGTGAGAATTGCGATTAAAACGCCGTTTGAAGGCTTTCGCAATGATATCGCAGACGTCGTACGCTTGTTTTACGGCGAGGGCGCGGCGGTCAATCCGGATGAGGCCTGCGATGCAGAGCTGATCCACACCCATCAGCTGAGGCAGGATGTATGGGAAACCAGGTTTTCCTTCGTCGACGGAGACGCCGTGTATGAGCATTCGCTCAGCGCTGATGCATGCCTTGACGGCGGGCTTGAGGAAAAACGGCAGCTGAAGCGCCTGATCAAGCGATGCTGCTATCAGCTGCTGAAGACTTATACCGGCAGGCGACCGGCATGGGGGTCCTTAACAGGCATCCGCCCGACAAGGCTGTATTATCAGCAGATGGAACAGGGCAAAAGCCGCAATGACGCCAGGCTTGCGCTCAAGGATCTGTTTGATTTGTCGGATGAAAAGATCGATCTGCTTGATGAGATCATCTCGGCGCAGGAAGGCCTGATTGAAAGAAGCGTCAACGCATGCGATTTGTATATAGGCATTCCCTTCTGCACGACGCGATGCGCCTATTGCTCATTTTCATCAGGCGAAATCGGCAACGGCAGGCTGGTGGAGCCGTATCTGGAAGCGCTGTTTCACGAGATTGATCTGTGCAGCCAGATGGCGAAGGAGCAGGGGCTTGATATCCGCGTAGCCTATATCGGCGGCGGAACGCCAAGCAGCCTTACGACGCAGCAGCTTGACAGTCTGCTTGTGCATATGCAAAAGCGCTTTGGCGTTTTTGAAGAGCTGACGGTAGAAGCCGGAAGACCGGATACCCTTGACCGCGATAAGCTGTCCATGCTGCGCAGTCATCCGGTTACGCGCATCAGCATCAATCCTCAGACCATGAACGATGAAACGCTCCGCGTGATCGGCCGTGCGCATACTGCGCAGCAGACGAAGGACTGCTATGCGCTTGCACGCGCATTGGGATTTGACGATATCAACATGGATGTCATCGCGGCGCTTCCGGGCGAGGATTACGATATGTTTGCCCGCACGCTTGAGCAAATCAAGGAGATGAATCCGGATAGTCTGACGGTTCATACGTTGGCGATCAAGCGTTCCTCCAGGCTGCACGAAATGCACTATCAGCAGCGCGAGGAGGATGTTGCGCGCATGGTGGAGCTGGGCAGAAAAACAGCGCATGATATGGATATGCGCGCGTATTATCTCTATCGCCAGAAATACATGGCGGAGAACCTGGAAAACGTTGGCTATGCCAAACCGCATCGTATCTGCCGCTACAACATCGACAACATGGAGGAGACCACCAGCGTGCTTGCGCTGGGCGCAGGCGGAATCTCCAAGTGTGTGATGCGTCAGGAGGAAAAGATTCTCCGGGCGCCGAATATAGCCAATATTGAGCAGTATATCGCCCGTGTGGATGAAATGGTGGAACGAAAGCGATCCGTCTTTAATGAAAAAGCGCGGTTGATTCGTGCAGCGGCGGAAGGAGTGTGAGCAGGATATGGTCATCAGCGATAAACAGGAACTCAGGCGCTGCGTCAAGCAGTGCGTCCGGCGGGCTTCTGTCTGCGAGGCGGAGCTTGCCTTTGACGTCATGACAGGCGATCTGGGTATAGAAGCCATGCTGGACGTATGGGCCAGGTCGGCGTCCTCTCCTTCGGAATCGCTGCGCCGGTCCTGCGCAGATCAGACGCCGTTTGCGCCGGATGCCGCCGCCATGTTCGCTGCGCTTGATGCGATGAATTTTCCCCGGCATGATCTTGACCGGGCGCAGGCGATGGAGCGGAGTTATGACCGCAGTGCATATATCCGCGAGGTGCTTGACGTGATGCGTGCCAGATGCGTGCTTGTGCGTGTTCAGCTGGATCAGGCGGATCAGACGGCGTTTGACGACGATCGTCTGCAGCCGCTGCTGGATGTACCTGCTTCGGTATTTGCGCCGGGGCGGTATGGCGTTGACTATGCGCAGGCGGCCAAACGGATTTCAGATGCGGCTGCGATGTGCGGCGCAAGGAATGTGAGGCTTTCCGCTTTTGATGAACAGGCGCTTCGTTACTGTCTGCTGCCGGTCTGTCAGGATGCAGGTCTTTCGCTGCATATTCATCTGAAGAATGAGGAGGAGCTTGAGCGCTTTGCCTTTCTTCTTGATGCGTTTGACGGCGTTCACGCGCTGGTCAGCACGGTGCATGATTTGCAGCGCAGGCTGATTTCGCTTGCGTCCAGGCGTGTGCGTATGCTTGTTGCGCTTTCGGATGTATCGCTTCTGGGTGAAGCGCTGGCGATGCTCGGTACGTCGCGCATCGTTCCCTACAGTGCGCGGACGTCGCTTCCTGAACTGATGCTTGGGCGATGGGTCAACGCACGCGAGAACATCTGGCAGGCGCTATGCGAGGCATATCTGCCGCTTGCCCGTGCCGGTTATGAGCTGCAAAGTGCGGCGATTGAAAGAGACGTCAACCGTTTGCTCTGCGGCAATCTGTTGTCCCTGTGCCTGCCGCAGGAAGTCTGATGTATGAAAAACGAAGAGTTTTAAGGAGGTAATTCTGATGAATCCGATTTTTACGATTGAAATGGAAAATGGCATGACCATGAAGGGCGAACTCTATCCGGAGATTGCGCCGACGAGCGTCGCGAACTTCATCGAGCTGGCCAACAGCGGTTTTTATGACGGCGTGATCTTTCACCGTGTGATTCCGGGCTTTATGATCCAGGGCGGCGACCCGAAGGGTCAGGGAATCGGCGGTCCGGGCTACTGCATCAAGGGTGAGTTCACCCGCAATGGCTTCCGCAATGATCTCAAGCACACCCGCGGCGTGCTCTCCATGGCCCGCAGCATGATGCCGAACTCTGCCGGTTCTCAGTTCTTCATCATGGTGGAAACCTCTCCGCATCTTGACGGCCAGTATGCCGCCTTTGGCAAGGTGACCGAGGGCATGGAAACGGCGGATTATATCGTCAGCGTGCCGCGCGACCGCATGGATAAGCCGTTTGAGGATCAGCGCATGAAGGCCGTGCGTGTGGAGACGTTCGGCGAAACCTATACCTTTGAGAAGATGAAGAGCAGCCGCTTCTGAGCCGGAGGATGCTGTGAAGAAGAATAAAGTTGTCATTCATCTGATGGGACGCGATTATTCGCTTCTGTCCGACAGACCGGAGGAGCAGGTGCAGCGCATAGCGCGCTATGTTGATCGCAAAATGCGCGAGATATCCATCACTACGCGGGCGGGCGATTCCATGGTCGCCACGCTTACGGCTGTGATGCTGGCCGACGAGCTGTTTCGTGCGCAGGATGAGAATGTACGACTGAAACGTGAACTGGCTGAACGGACAAAGAACGAAGAAGCCTGAAATGTGCAGCGGCGGCATGAGGGGAACCTGTGTCGCCGCGCTTTGGTTTTTCCTGGTATGTGTGCGGGTTAACCGCTGGAGGGATTATGGAACTGCTATCGCCTGCCGGCAATCGCGATGCGCTTGTCGCCGCTGTTTCCTGCGGCGCAGACGCTGTTTATCTTGGCTATACCGCCTTTGGCGCGCGCAGCTATGCCGGCAATTTCGACGCACAGCAGCTGAGAGAAGCCGTTGAATACGCGCATGAGCGCGGTAAAAAGATCTATGTGACGGTCAATACGCTGGTCAAGCAATGCGAAACAGACGATCTGTGCGATGTGCTTGAATTGCTTGCCAATGTTGGGGCGGACGCTGCAATCGTGCAGGATATGGGCGTGGTCAGGATCTGCCGTGAACGCTTTCCGGAGATCACGCTGCATGCAAGCACGCAAATGACGGTCAACAACGCGCAGGGCGCTAAAAAGCTCAGAAGTATGGGTGTTTCCCGCGTTGTGCCGGCACGCGAGTGCTCGCTCTCCGAGCTTTCCAGAATGGCTGCAACCGGCGCGGAGATCGAAGCTTTTGCGCACGGCGCATTGTGTGTGGCGGTTTCGGGTCAGTGCCTGTTTTCAAGCATGATCGGCGGACGCAGCGGCAATCGGGGAAAGTGCGCCCAGCCGTGTCGGCTGCCGTATCAGCTGGATAGAGGGCAGAGCGGCTATCTGCTTTCGACAAAGGATCTGATGCTGATTGACCATATTCCGCAGATGCGCGATGCCGGCGTGTACTCGTATAAGCTGGAAGGTCGCATGAAACGTCCGGAATATGTGGGTGTGGTGACGCGCGCATACCGTGAAGCGATTGATGCGGCCATGGCGCATGTGCCCTATCATCCGGACGAAAAGACCATTCAGGATCTCAGACAGGTTTTCAACCGGGGCGGATTTACAAAGGGCTACGTGATGGATTGCAGCAATGCCGCGCTGATGAGTTGGGAACGCCCGAATCACTGGGGCGTCCGCATCGGAAAGATCACATCATTGCGTGGGCCTTTGGCCAGAGTCCTGCTGGAAAAGGATCTCAACGACGGCGACGGTCTGCAGGTTCGGGCAAAAGAGGAAACGGATTTGACCTATTCCGGCAATGGCGCTATGCGCGGAGAGGAAGCCATTATCCGCATTGCAAATGGCAGATATAAACCGGGCGACGCCGTGTACCGTTTGACAGATGCGGTGCAGATGGCGCAGATCCGTGAAATCATGGGGCGGGAGCAGGTAAGAATACCGCTCCGGGCGACGTTGTTTGCCATGCCGGGCGAGCATCCGCAATTGAAGCTGGAGGATCGGGATGGTCACAGGGTCGCTGTTTCAGGCGAACAGCCTGTAGACTGCGCGCAGCAGCGGGCGCTTGATCATCAGAGCGTCATGAAGCAGCTTGCCAAAACGGGCGGAACGCCGTATACAGTAGAAGAACTGACGCTTTGCAGTGAGAATGCATTTATGACGGCGGGCATGCTCAATGCGCTGAGACGGGATGCGCTTGACGCCATGCGTCTGGCGCGCACGCAGGTCAGGAGAGATAAAACGACCAGCGAGTGCGTTCCTGTTCATCTGCCCGATGCTGAGCGGCTGCTGATCGTTCAGGGAGAGCGGCTTGATGATGCGAAGGCGCTGCTTGACGCTGGCGCCGACGTGTTTTATTGGGAACCGCAGGTGTTGATCCCGGAGCAGATTCTGCGCGATTTGCACAGTGCGCAGGATATAAAGCCTGTGCTTGTGCTTCCTGCGATGATGAAAACACAGGAGCTTGACGAGATTTATCGCCTGGTATGCGGCCATAAGGAACGGTTTGGCGGCGTCGTGCTTTCCAATATCGGTCAGTTTGATTTTGAGTGGCCTGTTCCTGTCTATGGCGCGCAGGGACTCAATGTGATGAATCATGAATGCGCATCGCTGTATACGCAATTGGGCGCAAAGAGGCTTTCTGCCTCCTGCGAACTCAGTCTCAAGGAATTGCGTGAGCTGACTGCATATGGCGGTAATTATGAGATTGAGGCATATGGGCGCACAATGCTGATGCTGCTCAATCACTGTCCGGTGCGCACGAGCCGCGGTGATGAGAAGCAGGACAGCGCCTGCAATGCATGCGCTGCAAGCGGCGGCATGCCGGAAGTCTATACAGACAGGAAGGGATACCGTTTTCCACTGAAAAGGCTTAGAATGGCACACGGATGTATGGTCAGGCTTTATAACAGCATGATCACCGATATGTCCCGGTATGCCGGCAGACTGCATGACGCAGGGGTCAGCCTGCGCGTCAGCTTTACCGATGAGACGCTGGACAGGCAGAAGGAGATTGTCGCTTCTTATCGAAGCATTTTGAATCATGGCTGCGCACAGCATGCGGCAGCAGAGAATACGACGTCCGGTCATCTTCTCCGCGGCGTCGAGTAAAGGAGATACCATGACTGAAAGATCACTGCGCGTTCTTGAATTCAATAAAATCCGCGCCCAGCTCTCGCAGTATTGTGTGTCTGATATGGGTATTGCGCTTTGCGAAGCGCTTCAGCCCTCCGGCAGCATCGAAGACGTTCGGCGTATGCAGCAGGAGACGCGTGAGGCGCATGATGTGCTGACCTATCTGGGCGGCACGCCGATGATTGCTTTTCATGACGTGCGCAAGCAGCTTCATCTGGCTGAAATCGGCTCGGCCCTCTCTCCGCGCGCGCTGATGGATATCGGCGCATCGCTCAGAGCGGCGCGCTCTGCACGCGATGCTCTGGTCAACGAGCGCGAGGGAACGCCGATGATCTCAGCAAATGCATCCCGTCTTTCCACATTCCGCCAGATTGAGCAGGCGATTTTCGACGCTATCATCAGCGAGGAGGAGATTGCGGACAGAGCAAGCTCCGAGCTGTTTAATATCCGCCGGAAGATGCGCGCCTGCAATGAGCGTGTGCGTGAGCGGCTCAACAGCATGATTCACAGTCAGAGCTTCCAGAAGTATCTTCAGGAGGCGATTATCACGATGCGCGGAGAACGGTATGTTCTGCCGGTCAAGCAGGAATATCGTTCGATGGTACCAGGTATTGTGCACGATCAGTCGGCGACCGGCGCGACGATCTTTGTCGAGCCAATGTCTGTTGTTGAGATCGGCAACGAGCTCAAGCAGCTTATTGCCAGCGAGCATGCCGAAATCGAACGGATTCTGCGTATGCTTTCCGCTCAGATTGCGCCGGAAGCCGCGGCAATGGCGGATAACCTGGCCATTCTGGCTCAGCTGGATTTTGCATTTGCAAAAGCGTCGCTGGCCAGAGAGATGTTTGCCGTGGAGCCGAAGATCAACGATCAGCGAAAGATCCGAATCGTTCGCGGACGGCATCCGCTGATTGATCCGCAGAAGGTTGTTCCGCTGGATATCCGCCTTGGCGACGACTTTACAACGCTGATCATCACAGGCCCCAATACCGGCGGCAAGACCGTGACGCTGAAGACGACCGGCCTGTTTACGCTCATGGCTCAGGCGGGTCTTCATGTTCCTGCTGAATACGGTACGGAGCTTGCCGTATTTGACGACGTCTTTGCCGATATCGGCGATGAGCAGTCCATTGAGCAGTCGCTTTCCACGTTCTCGGGACATATGAAAAACATTGTGTCGATTCTTGAAAATGTGACGCCGGATTCCCTTGTGCTCTTTGACGAGCTTGGCGCCGGAACAGACCCGACCGAAGGCGCGGCGCTCGCGCAGGCGATTCTATCTACGCTGCTGACCATGCATACGCGTACGGTTGCCACCACGCATTACAGCGAGCTTAAGGAATATGCGCTGACGACGCCCGAGGTTGAAAATGCTTCTGTGGAGTTTGACGTATCTACGCTCAGGCCGACTTACAGGCTTTCTATCGGTATTCCTGGAAAGTCAAATGCATTTGAGATTTCGCGCAAGCTTGGTCTGCCTGAGTATGTGATCGGCAAGGCCAAGGATCTGCTTTCCAAAGAGGCAGTGCGGTTTGAAGACGTCATTGCAAACGCGGAATACCACCGGCAGATTGCGGAAAAGGAACGAAAGATCGCTGAAGAGGCGCGTCAGGAGATGGTTGCCATCCGCAATCAGGCTGAGGCGGAGCGTAAAAAGCTGGAAGATCAGCGTGATCGTGCGATCAGGAAGGCGAAGGACGAGGCAAAGCGTATCGTGGAAAATGCCAGGCGCGAGTCGGAAGCGGTTATCGCGGAGCTTCGCGCAATGAAAAAGGCCGGTGGAGCGCAGGAGCATGAAATCCAGCGTGTAAAAAAGAAGATGGAGCAGACGCAGGATGCGCTTGTTGAGAAGAAAGAGGTGGGCGGAGAGATTCCCAAATCTGTCAAGCCCGGCGATATGGTCCGCATTGCTTCCATGGATATGGAGGCAACCATTGTCTCTGAGCCGGACAGCAAGGGATTTGTTCAGCTTAAGGTCGGCATGATGAAGATGCGCGCTCAGCTCAGCGATCTGCGTACGATGACGTCCACGCAGCAGATGCTCAAAAAAGAGCAGAAAAAGCTTGAACGCAAGAAATCCATGCGTGAGCAGCGTGTGGATATCACCATGCGTGCGGTCAGGCAGGAACTGGATGTGCGCGGCATGGCGCTTGACGAGGCTGTTCCTGAGGTACAGAAATTCCTGGATGACGCCATGCTTTCCTCCCTCGGCGAAGTATCCATCATTCACGGAAACGGCATGGGCGTTCTGCGTTCGGGTATTCAGGATTGTCTCCGGCGTCATCCCTGCGTGAGCAGCTTCCGTCTGGGAAGATACGGAGAGGGCGAAACGGGCGTAACCATTGTGTCTCTCAAATGATTCAATGCTGATTCCATGTCATAAACAGTCGTCATTCCGGTTAGGATAACTCCGGGGTGAGCAGATTGAGCGGAAATCACAGGCTGGCAGCGCTTGCCCTCGGGCTTGGCGCTGCCTTTTTGATCATCATGACAGATGCGGACAGGACGAAAATGGTGTATGCGCAGGGCGAATATGTGCAGGCGCTCGAAGGCGTTGCCAGTCCGTTTGCGGATGTGGCTAAGACGGTGATGCCATGCGTGGTCGGCGTCAGCAATCGTGCAAGCACATACAGCATCATCAGCGGACAGACGCAGCTTGTGGAACAGTCAACCGGTTCCGGCGTCGTGATTACGACGCAGGGACATGTTGTGACGAATTATCACGTCATCGAAGGTGCGAGCGATGTGCAGGTGCTCTGGCAGGGACAGTATCTCAAGGCGGAGATTGTCGGCGTGGATGAACTGACGGACCTTGCAGTTCTCAGAGTGCTTGAGGATGTGACGCTTCCGGCAGTCAAAATGGGGGACGCCCAGAATGTGCGTGTTGGCGACTGGGCGATTGTGATTGGCAATCCGCTGGGAAAACAGTTTGCCGATACGGTGACGGTCGGCGTGGTTTCGGCGCTTGGCCGGGAGATAGAGGGATCGTCGTTTGTTAAAATGCTGCAGACAGACGCCGCAATCAATTCGGGCAACAGCGGAGGAGGCATGTTTAATACAAAAGGAGAACTCATCGGCATTCCGTCCTTGAAATTCAGCTCGTCAGGAAACAGGGGCATCGCCAGCATCGAAGGAATAGCAATGGCCATTCCGATGGACGTGGTACAGCCGGTAGTCGGAAGCCTGATTCAGTATGGAAAGGTGACCAGGCCAAAGCTGGGCATATCGGTCATGACATTGCGCGGCAGTGAGGAGCCGACCAGAGGTATGATTCCGGCAGGCGTATATGTCAGCGCGGTCACCGAAGGCAGTCCGGCGCAGCGGGCGGGTATTCAGGCGCATGACATCATCATACGCGTTGATCATGAGCGCGTCATGCTGCATACCGATCTGACGAATCACATTGCAGCCAAAAAACCGGGAGATTCTGTTGAATTGACGGTGTACAGAATCCCGGGAATTGACGAGCTGACTGTGCAGGACAAAGTGCCCGAGGGCAGGGAGATTGACTTTACCGTGGAACTGGAGCTCCCGGCGGAAACTACATAATCTGAAAACGGCTTACGGCCGTTTTCTGCATATTGTCCCATCTGCAGGCATACGCTTGCGTGACGGCAGGGAGGGATGGCATGCAAGATTATAACCTGTACAAAGATATATCAGAAAGAACGCAGGGCGACGTATATATCGGCGTCGTCGGGCCGGTAAGAACGGGCAAGTCGACCTTTATCACAAGGTTTATCGAAAAGCTGGTGCTGCCTGGCATCGAGAATGCGCATATTAGGACGCGCGTATTGGATGAACTGCCGCAGAGCGGTTCCGGACGAACTGTGATGACAACACAGCCCACGTTTGTGCCGGGTGAAGCGGTGGAGGTTAAGCTTCCGGATGATAATCGCGTGAAGCTGAGGCTGATAGACAGCGTAGGGTATCTGGTTGACGGTGCGCTGGGTACGCAGGAAGGCGATATGCTGCGCATGGTGAAGACGCCCTGGTCAGATGCGGATATACCGTTTGAGCGTGCTGCAGAGATCGGGACACAGAAGGTGATTGGCGAACACTCGACAATCGGGCTGGTGATTACCACAGACGGAACGGTTACTGAATTGCCGAGAGCATCGTATGAAGCGGCGGAAGAACGCGTCGTGACGGAACTGAAGAACCTGAGAAAACCCTTTGCGGTGATTCTCAATACAGAAAACCCGGCTTCAATCAAAGCGGAAAACCTGAGGAAAAAGCTCGAAACCGTCTACGGCGTACCGGTGCTTGCGCTTAACGCAGCAAAGATTGAGGAAGAGGATATCCGGCTGGTTCTGGAAAGGGTGCTGTCTCAGTTCCCGGTAACATGCATGAAGCTGCATACGCCTGAGTGGCTTTGCACGCTGAGCGAAGAGCATGAACTGATCCGCAGCCTCTGCGAGACGATCAGCGAAAGCGTTCCGGAAGAGCTGCAGATCGGCGACATTGGCGCATTTGTACAGAGCCTGGCGCAGAATACATACGTTGACAGCGTCATGGAGAAATCGATCGATCACGGAAGCGGAGAGGTTTCGCTGCAGATCAACTTGCGCGACGGTCTGTTCAATCAGGTGCTTGCAGAGCAGTGCGGAACGGAAATCAGAAGCGATGCGCATTTGCTTGCGCTGCTGAGCGAGCTGGTCAAAGCAAAGAAGGAGTATGATCACATAGCCTCAGCACTTCAGTCGGTACGCGAAACCGGATATGGACTGGTGCCGCCCATGCTGGAGGAATTGACGCTGCAGGAACCCGAAATCATGAAGCAGGGAGGGAAATTTGGCGTGAGGCTTCGTGCAAGCGCGCCAAGCCTGCATCTGATCCGGGTAGATATTAACACAGAGGTGTCGCCTGTTGTCGGTACGGAGCAGCAGTCGGAAGAAATGATCCGGTATCTTATGGATGGCTTTGAGCAGGATCCGCAAAAGATCTGGAGCAGCAATCTATTTGGAAAACCGCTGTATGATCTGGTTCGGGAAGGACTGTCCAATAAGTTGATGCATATGCCGTCTGATACGCAGGTCAAGGTTCAGCAGACGCTTGAAAAGATCATCAATGAGGGCGGCGGCGGGATGGTATGTATCCTGCTGTAATAAAGACTGTCGGTCTGTAATGAAAAACAGACTGACAGTCTTTTATTTTATGAGGCAGAATTGACGAGAAATCTGGCGGTTTCCGTCCGAACCGGTATAACAAAAGGATAAAAAACCAGCGAAACGATGTTTGCTTTTGCCCGGATATATGTTATAATGTAGCGTAACATTTTTTTCACTCAATGCTCTATTGTTTGAAAGCGAAGGGAGGAACTTGTCTGTGGCTACTACCCAGACATTTGGCGGCGGCGTCCATCCCCATGAGATTGGAAACGGCAAGAATGCGACCAATACTCAGGCGATTATGAACGCGGCTGCCCCGGCTCGAGTGACGATTGCCATGGCACAGCATCTGGGCGCGCCTGCGGCGTGCTGCGTGAAGGTGGGTCAGGTTGTCAACATGGGTCAGGTCATCGGCGAAGCGCAGGGATTTATTTCCGCGCCTGTACACGCGTCCGTTTCCGGCAAGGTGGTTGCTTTGACGACCTGCCAGGTCGTCGGCGGCAGGAGTGTTCCTGCTGTTGTGATCGATAACGATTTTGAGGATCGTTGGGACGAGTCTGTCAAGCCTTGCGAGAATGTGGATGCGCTGACTGCTGAAGATATCGTAAGAATTGCCGGCGAGCGCGGCGTCGTCGGTCTTGGCGGCGCGGTGTTCCCCACGGCCGTCAAGCTCAACACGACGAAACTGGATCCCAAGCCGGACACGCTTGTCGTCAACGGCAGCGAATGCGAGCCGTACCTGACCAGCGATCACCGCATGATGGTCGAAAATGCCGGGCAAATCATTGATGGTATCCGTTTTGCGATGAAGGCGACCGGCGTTTCCTGCGCCAAGGTCGGCATTGAGGACAATAAGCCCGATGCGATCGAGGCGATGAAAGCGGCTGCGACGGAAGGTATCGAGATCGTTGCCCTGCCGGCCAAGTATCCGCAGGGCTATGAAAAGATGCTGATCTATGCGCTGACCGGACGCAAGGTGCCCAACGGCAAGCTGCCCAGCGCTGTGCAGTGCGTGGTGATCAATGTTTCCACGTGCGCGGCTCTGTCTGCCGCCGTACGTGACGGACGCCCGATCATCGATCGCATTGTGACCGTTGCCGGCCGCGTGGGCGCTCCGTGCAACCTGCGTGTGCGCATCGGCGTGCCGCTGCTTGACGTCATCGATCAGGCCGGCGGCCTGACCGAAGGTGTGCGCAAGCTGATCTGCGGCGGCCCGATGATGGGTAAAGCGATTCCGTCTGCAAACGTTCCGATCACCAAGGGCTTCAGCGCGCTGCTGGCGCTTGGCGAGGAGGGCGTCAGCGCCGAGGAATCTGCCTGCATCCGCTGCGGCCGCTGCATGCGTGCCTGTCCGATGGGCCTGATGCCTGCGAAGATGGATGCCTTTGTCCGCCATGGCGATTACAAGGGCGCACTGAATATCGGCGTGCTGAACTGCATGGAGTGCGGCTCCTGTACGTATTCCTGCCCGGCGAAGCGCGAGCTGCTGCAGTCCATCCGCGTGGCCAAGTGCGTCGGCGGAAATACCAAGGCTTAACGAGTACGGAGGAACGTGAAAATGGCTAATTATGTGATTTCGTCTTCTCCGCATCTGCGCGATCGTGTGACGACCAGGAGCATCATGCAGGATGTCTGCATCGCGATGCTGCCGGCTTGTCTGGCCGGCGTCCTGTTCTTTGGCTATCGCGCGGCGGTGATCCTCGTTCTGGCCGTTGCCGCTGCCGTCCTGAGCGAGAAGTTCTACTGCAAGGCTGCTCATATCAAGGATACCACCGGCGATTTCAGCGCCGTGGTGACCGGCATGCTGCTGGCTATGAATCTTCCTTCTACGGTTCCGTTCTGGATGCCGGTCGTCGGCAGCATCATTGCGATCCTGCTGGTCAAGATGATTTTCGGCGGTATCGGTCAGAACTTCATGAACCCGGCTCTGGCTGCCCGCGCAATCCTTGCGCTGTCCTGGGCGAATGTCATGAATTCCTTTGCTGCTCCGGCGTTTGGCAATCTTGCGGGCGTGGATACCATCGCTTCTGCGACGCCGATCTCCGGCGCTGCTTCCGGCAGCTTCACCCTGACGCAGCTGATGCTGGGCAACATTCCGGGCACCATCGGCGAGACCTGCAAGATCGCGCTGCTGATCGGCGCTGCTTATCTGTTCTTCCGTCAGGTGATCACCTGGCACATTCCGGCGGCCTTCATCGGTTCCTTTGCCGTGTGTGCGTTCATCTGGAGCGGATTTGATTTCAACCAGGTCATGTATCAGCTGCTGTCCGGCGGCCTGATCCTTGGCGCGTTCTTCATGGCGACGGACTACTCTACGTCTCCGACGACGGCGAAGGGCAAGATCGTATTCGGACTTGGATGCGGCCTGCTGCTGTTCTGGTTCCGCTGCTGCAAGAAGACCCCGGCAGAGTGGTGTTCCTTTGCCATCCTGCTGATGAACGTCGTGTCTCCGCTGATTGAGCGCGTGACCGGCACCAAGAGCTTTGGGGAGGTTAAGAAGTAATGGGTGATATTTTCAAGCTCGCGCTTCGTCTCTTCGTTTTCGCGCTCGTGGCTGCTGTGGGGCTGGCGCTGACCAACGAAGTGACCAAGGGCCCGATCGAGGCCCAGAAGCTCGCGGCCAAGATGGAAGCGCTGGGTACGGTGCTCCCGGGCTGCGAATACGAACAGATTGCGTATGAAAACCTTGCCGAGGGCGCTGTCCTTGATGAGATCTTCATTGGTAAGGACGATTCCGGTGCGATTGCCGGCTATGCGCTGACTGCGGCTCCGCAGGGCTACGGCGGACCGATTCCGATCACCATCGGCGTCAGCACGGAAGGCCACGTGACGCAGACCTACGTCGGCGCTCTGCAGGAGACTGCGGGTCTGGGTACTAAGGTCGGCGAGGCGGACTTCAAGGATCAGTTTATCGCCATTGCTGCTGATCCGGACACCCTTCGCGACGATGTGGATACCATCGGCGGCGCGACGGTTTCCTCTACTGCATTCGTAAATGCGGTATCTGAGATGCTTGCCTATACCAAGAATACCCTCGGCATTGCGCCGAAGGCGGGCGATAAGGAAGCGGTGCTTGCCGCTGCCGCCGCCGCTGCGGGCAATGCTGAGCCGGTGATCACCACCAACGTCTACGACGTGAACGGATTCGGCGCGATGAAGGTGGAGGTTGCTGTTGACGACGCGGGCAAGATCGTGTCCGTCAAGGTTCTTGAGCACAATGAGACGCCGGGCTTCGGTGCGGATCTCGTCGCCGACACGGCTGTGTTTGACGCGCTGGTTGGCCAGGATATTGCCGGCGCCAAGATCGACGTGAAGGCTGGCGTGACCATGACCAGCAAGGCGATCAACGCTGCGCTGAAGGCTGCCGGTCCGCAGGTGCCGACCGACCCGTATACCGTTAAAGGCTTTGACAAGTTTACCGTCCAGATCGCCATCAGCGACGGTCAGATCGCGGCCATCGCCGTTCCGGCGCATGGCGAAACCCCGGGCTTTGGTGCGGATCTCCTGACCGAGGATGCGCTTGCGGCTCTGGTTGGCCAGGACGCTGCTACCGCACAGGTGGATATCAAGGCCGGCGTAACCCTGACGAGCAAGGCGATCAACGAGGCGCTGAAGCAGGCTGCGCTTGCCAACGGCATCGAGCTGCCGGTTGAGGAGACTGTCGATACGACGGCTTCCACTACCGCTGAAGCGCCTGCCGAGGAAACTGCTTCTGCCGGTAAGGTGTATGAGACCAAGGGCTTCGGCGCGTTCAAGCTGGAGATCGAAGTGGCCGACGGCAAGATCGCTTCCGTGAAGTGCGTGGAGCACGGCGAGACTCCGGGCTTCGGCGCGGATATGCTGAC
>JAFQOY010000139.1 GCA_017412025.1 Clostridia bacterium
AAGGCGGACACCCACATCCAGAAAATCGCGCCGGGGCCGCCGGTAAAGAGCGCGCCGGTGACGCCCGCAATATTGCCCGTGCCGACCGTACCGGCCAGCGCGGTGGTCACCGCCTCAAACGGGGAAAGGTTATTTCCGTGCTCCTTGTCCTTTTTGGCAAAGAGCGTGCCGATGGTATTGCGCAGGATATAGCCAAAACGGCGCACCTGAATGCCGCGCGTGAGCACCGTCAGATACACGCCCGTACCCACCAGAAGCAGCAGCATAACAGGCCCCCAGGCAAAGCTGTTGACCGCGCTGTTGACGCTGGTTACGATCTCTATCAATCTGTCCATCCCGGTTCCCCCTCTTTCGTGGATCGGCAAATGCAAATATCACACCGCTTCTCCATTCATTTTTCTGTATTCAGTATAGGGGAATTTGGCAAACAATGCAATATCCTGGATGAAAATAACCAAAAAAGAACTGCAGCGCAAATCCGCTGCAGCTCTTGATATAGATTTGATATGGACTTACAGCACCTTCAGCTTATCCACGCTGCGTCCGACGACAGCGGCAGCGCAGGCCTTAGAGAACACGCGCCCGATGACGCGCTCCACGTCCGCCTTGGTCACCGCTTCGATCCGCCTGACAACCTCCTGCGGATCCACCGCGCGGCCGCGGAGCAGCTTGCTCCTGCCGATGGAGGACATGCGCGAGGAGCTGCTTTCAAGCCCCAGAATGTAGGACACCTTGAGCTGTTCCTTCGCCATGGCAAACTCCTCGTCGGTGATCCCATCCTTCATCAGCAGATCAATCTGCTGATGCAGCGCTTCGATCACCGGCTGCGCCGTCTCCGGCGAAGTGCCGGCATAGATGGTCAGCGTGCCGCAGTTGGTATAGGTGGAGGGATAGCTGTATACGCTGTATGCAGCGCCCATTTCCTCGCGGATCACCTGAAACAGACGCGAGGACATACCGCCGCCGAAGAGATTGTTCATCACCGTCAGCGGATACAGATCCTCGTCATCCTGCGCCACGCCCGGATAGGCAAGACACACATGCACCTGCTCAATATCCTTGGTCCTGAAAAGCACATTCCCCGTACAGGAATGAACCGGTTCCGGAACAGACGTGCTTCCCTGCGCCGTCCAGCTGCCCAGATACTTCTCTGCCATCGCCCTGAAAGCTTCCAGATCGAACTGACCGGCAATCGCCAGAACGGTATTGTCCGGACGATAATGTCTGTTTCTGAAGTCGACAAGCTGGCTGCGGGTGACGGAGGCAATCTGTTCGTGCGTGCCCAGGATCGGACGGGCAAGCGGATGATTCTCAAAGTACGCCTGTGCAAGCAGATCATACACCAGATCCTCCGGCGTATCCTCGCCCATGGCGATCTCCTCAAGGATCACGCCGCGCTCCTTTTCAAGCTCCGCCTCTTCCATCCTGGCATGCAGCAGCAGATCGGACAAAAGGCTCATCGCACGATCAAGATGCTCGGCGATCACCTTCGCATAATAGCAGGTGCACTCCTTGGACGTGAACGCGTTGACCTGGCCGCCGATGGCGTCCATCTCCACGGCGATTTCCTTTGTCGTCCTGTTTTCGGTGCTCTTAAAGAGCATATGCTCCACAAAATGAGAAAGGCCGTTCTCCGCCTCATTCTCATACATCGATCCGGCGCCGATCCACAGACCGACGCTGACCGATGGAAAATGCGGAATATACTCCGCAACAACGCGCAGACCGTTTCCAAGGACAAACTCCTCGCACATGCGGCTTAGTCCTCCGTTCATCTTTTCTCCTATCCTTTGCAAAACTGCAAACAATCATTCATAAACTGAAACCGGGCTGGCTGCGAGCCCTTCAGAGCGCAGCCAGCCCGGTCAATCATTCTATTCTCGCCAATCAGCGGCGGTTCGCATCGCGGCGCGGCGGACGCTGGCCCGGCGCGTTGCGGCGCGGCATGTCCGTGTTGTCGTACTCGATGTCGTTGCGGATCAGGTTGATGCGGCCCTGAGAGTCGATTTCAGCAACCTTGACCTCAAGCTCATCGCCGATCTTGACGACGTCCTCGCACTTCTCCACGCGGCCCTTCGCCAGCTTGGAGATATGCACCATGCCGTCCTTGCCCGGCAGCAGCTCGACAAAGACGCCGAAGTTCATCATGCGCACAACCTTGCCGGTGTACACCTCGCCCACCTCAATGTCCTTGGCGATGCCCTCGATCAGGGCGCGCGCCTTGGCGGCAGCCTCGGCGTCGTTGGTGGCGATGAACACGCTGCCATCGTCCTCGATGTCGATCTTCACGCCGGTCTCCTCGATGATCTTGTTGATCATCTTGCCGCGCGGTCCGATAACCTCGGCGATCTTCTCCGGATTGATCATGAAGCTGATGATCTTCGGAGCATACGGGGACAGCTGCTCACGCGGCTGCGGCAGGGTCTCGAGCATCTTGCCCAGAATGAACAGACGGCCGTCAAGCGCCTGAGACAGCGCCTGGCGCAGGATCGCCTCATCGATGCCCTTGATCTTGATGTCCATCTGGATTGCGGTGATGCCGTTCATGGTACCGGCAACCTTGAAGTCCATATCGCCCAGGAAGTCCTCCAGGCCCTGGATATCGGTCAGCACGGC
>JAFQOY010000140.1 GCA_017412025.1 Clostridia bacterium
ATTGGCCACAAGCTGATTATCCCCGATGGCATAGGCCAGCGTCGTCACAACCAGATCGCCGCGGTAAAAGTCCGGCAGCTGCATCCGGGACGGATCATATTCGAGCAGAACGGCAGCCGTCACCGTGCGCTCAAGCCCGTCCTGTCCGGCAATCAGGCGCAGCCGCTTGAGATTCTGCAGGCGATACAGCTCTTTGATTCGGATCACAGTCAGCCCTCCCGTCAGACGAATGATATCTTATTGTACCACCCACCCGAACGCTTTGCAATACGACAAGCCCGCCAAACAGCGCCCCGATATAGAAAAAGAACGGACAAAGCCGTTCTGAATTGAAATTTTTACAGCGCAAAGAGCAGAATCGCCAGCAAATGCAGCACGCTGCCCGCCACCACAAACAAATGGAATATGCTGTGCATGTATTTCTTCCTGCGTCCCAGGCCATAGAGCACTGCGCCGACCGTGTAGCACACGCCGCCCGTCAGGATCAGCCAGAAGCCGCCCCAGCCGACCCCCTCGATCAGCAGCGGCACCTTGACCAGAATGCACCAGCCCATGGCGATATAGCAGATCATGGAGAATACGCTGTACTTCTTCAGGTCAATCGCCGTGAACGTAACGCCCAGCGCGGTCAGCCCCCAGACGACGCCCAGCAGAACCCAGCTGGCCACAGGATCGATCGGCCGCATGGCGCTCAGCAGAATCGGCGTATAGGTACCGGCAATCAGCGGATAGATCGTGCAGTGATCCAGCACCTGCATAACCTTTTTGGCCGTACCCTCGCGCAGACCGTGATAGACGCTTGACATCGTGTAGAGCACGATCATCGATATGCCGTAGACGATCGAACCGGCGAGACCGTATCCGTTGTGACGCACAGCAGAACGGATGATGCACAGCACAAGCGCTGCAATGCCGATCGCGCCGCCCACGATATGGGAAACCATATTGAAAATCTCTTCGCCCCTGGTATACGTCGGCAGCGTCCGCTCTCTGAGCTTCGTCCTTCTTCTCTTTGCCATAAGCCCTCCGTATCGGTTATTTAAAAACCGCTATCATTATATTAAAAAACCGATTCTTTGTCAACAGCTTCCGCACATCTTCCCCCTGACCGCCGGCAGATGCGCGGATTCGCAAGGCGCATTCTTTCCATTTCAGCTGCATCCATGTACAAAAACTTCCGGATTCCTCCCATCAAAAATCTCCGCCGGGATCCTTTCCCGGCGGAGACCAGCGCCATGCGCTTGAAACAGGATGCGCCTCAGTCCTTTGCGCCCAGCCTGCGCTGAACGAACTTGACGCCTTCCATGATCGGGATGATCAGCACGGCAAGCGCGAGCGCAATGGCATACTCAGCAAGGCTGATGGGCGTAAAGTCAAACGCAGCGGCAAGGAAAGGAACCTCAATGACCAGCGTGGTCAGCACCAGAGAGATGACCATCGCGCCATAGAGGAAGCGGTTATGCGTCCTGAGCGCAAAGATCGACCCCCTGCGGCTGCGCATGTTCAGGGAGTGGAAGATCTCCACCATCGACAGCGTGAGGAACGCCATGGTCGTACCGTCGTGGCTGTTTACAAACGCCCAGCGCCCGCTCTCCATATATTCGCCGATGATGAAAGAAACCATCACCAGCACGGTGACGATTGCGCCCTGAAAGAAAACGTCAAACGCCATGCCGCCGGCAAAGACGCCCTCTTTCGGATCGCGCGGCGGCTTCTTCATGCTGTCCGCCTCGCTCTTCTCCATGCCCAGCGCCAGCGCCGGGAAGCAGTCGGTGATCAGGTTGATCCACAGCAGATGCACCGGCTCAAGAATCGTAAAGCCGATCAACGTCGCAAAGAAGATGGACAGCACCTCGGCCAGGTTGCTGGCCAGCAGAAACTGGATCGCCTTGCGGATGTTCGCATAGATGCGGCGGCCCTCTTCAACTGCAGAGACGATGGTCGCAAAGTTATCGTCTGCCAGCACCATGTCCGCAACATTCTTGGTCACGTCCGTGCCTGTGATGCCCATGCCCACGCCGATATCCGCATTCTTGATGGACGGCGCGTCGTTGACGCCGTCGCCGGTCATCGCCGTGATCATGCCCTTGGCGCGCCACGCACTGACGATACGCACCTTATGCTCCGGCTGCACGCGGGCGTAGACGGAATATTTTTCAATATCCCTGCCAAGCGTTTCGCCGTCCATCTCATCAAGCTGCGCGCCGGTAATCGCCTGAGCAGCATTTTCAAGAATGCCCAGCTCCATGCCGATGGCAACGGCCGTATCCTTGTGATCGCCCGTGATCATGATCGGTCGTATGCCCGCGCCGCGGCATTCCACAATGGCGTCCTTCACCTCCGGACGGACCGGATCGATCATGCCGGAGAGACCGATATAGGTCAGATTCCGTTCCAGCGCTTCCGGCTCAAGGCTATCAGGCATCGCGCTCAGATCACGTCTTGCCGCGCAAAGCACGCGCAGCGCCTTGTCCGCCATGGCCTTGTTGGCCTTGAGAATCTCAGCGCGGATCGCATCCGTCATCTCAACGACCTCGCCCTTCACCAGCGCATGGGTGCAGCGGCCGAGCACAACGTCCGGTGCGCCCTTGGTGAACTGCACAATGCTGCCGTCCTCAAGCCGGTGAATCGTGGACATCATCTTGCGCATGGAGTCAAACGGCGCCTCGGCAACGCGCGGATACGCCTTCCTGAGCCGCGCGCAATTCATGCCCGCCTTCGCAGCGTCGTTGACCAGCGCGCACTCGGTCGGCTCGCCGACGGCCTGACCGGCCTCCTCGTCGTACTGCGCATCGCTGCAAAGCGCCATCGCAGTCATCAGCAGCTTCTCATCGTCGGACGCATGTTCGACGACGGTCATCTTATTCTGGGTCAGCGTTCCGGTCTTGTCCGAACAGATAATCTGGGTGCAGCCCAGCGTCTCAACAGCGGTCAGCTTGCGGATGATCGCATTCTTATGGGACATGTTCGTTACGCCGATGGACAGCACGATGGTCACGACGGCGGCAAGACCTTCCGGAATTGCCGCAACAGCCAGAGAGACCGCTACCATGAACGTATTGAGCAGGGTAGCGCCGGTGACGCCCGCCTCAGAACCGGCAGCACGGACCAGACCCACGGCAAAGATGATCGCACAGATGCCGACAACGAGCACGGTCAGCGCCTTGCTCAGCTGCGCCAGCTTGATCTGCAGCGGGGTCTGCTCGTCTTCCGCCTGCGCAAGCGCGCCGGCGATCTTGCCCATCTCCGTGTTCATGCCCGTGCCGGTGACGACAGCCTTTCCGCGGCCATAGACGACCGTAGAGCCCATATACATCATGTTCTTGCGGTCGCCCAGCGGAACGTCCTTCGCCCCGCCCAGGGACAGGAAGTCGATAAACTTGTTGACCGGAACGGATTCACCGGTCAGCGCAGCCTCCTCAATCTTCAGGCTCGCGCTTTCGATGATTCTTCCGTCGGCCGGAACGGCGTCGCCAGCCTCCAGCAGCACG
Organism: Clostridia bacterium; assembly: GCA_017412025.1. The sequence continues at coordinate 3,492 of JAFQOY010000140.1, forward strand.
ACGTCGCCCGGGACGAGCTCCTCGCTCCTGAGCGTCATCACCTTGCCGTCGCGCATGACCTTGCTGGTCGCCGCAGCAATCTCCTGCAGCGCCGCAATCGCAGCCTCCGCCTTGCTCTCCTGCACGACGCCCAGCACGGCATTGATCACGACGACCGCCATGATGATGATGACGTCGGTGAAGGACTCGCCCGCGTAGAACGCGGTGATGCCGGAGATGACGGCAGCGACGATCAGGATGATGATCATCGGGTCGGCCAGCTCGCCCAGGAATCTGGCAAGCAGAGACTTCTTTCTGCCTTCCTCCAGCTTGTTGGGGCCATGTTCGGCAAGCCGCCGCTGCGCCTCTGCGGTTGCAAGGCCGTCTGCGCTGGACGCCTGCGCTTTAAGCACGTCCTCAAAGCTTTCAAGATACGCCTTCATGATTCTACCTCCCATATGGTATGAATATATGTGACGCCGGATGAAATCTGTCCTTCCGCGCGCAGAAAACGCGCTTCAGCAGCCGGATACACATCCGGATAAACCCACACGGTTTTCGATTCCAGCACAATGCATGCCGGCTCTCAATCAATCCGCCGTTAAACATGCCGCCTTTACAGTTTGCGATTCTTGATGCAGGATCATGCGTCACAGGCGCAGATTTCCGCCGCTCTGATGCGCAGGACAAAGAAAAAACCAGCCCTGCCAAATGGCAGGACTGGCTGAATTCTTCTTTCGGGAAAGAATTACTTGATTTCGACGGTAGCGCCGGCCTCGGTCAGCTTCTTCTTCATGGCCTCGGCGTCTTCCTTGGAAGCGCCCTCCTTCAGGGTCTTCGGAGCGCCTTCGACGATCTCCTTGGCTTCCTTCAGGCCCAGGCCCGGAACGACCTCGCGGACGGCCTTGATGATGGCGACCTTCTTCGCAGCGTCGAAGCCGGTGAGCACGACGTCGAACTCGGTCTTCTCTTCAACAGCAGCAGCGGCCGGAGCAGCAGCGCC
>JAFQOY010000141.1 GCA_017412025.1 Clostridia bacterium
GGCTGCGAAGCCCGGCTCTTTGTCTGTCAGGGCAGATGCGACAGAGCAAACAGGCCGCTTGCCTGCAGGCTGTTTCCGCTGTTTTTAAAGTTTAAGGAGGACGGCAGCACAAAAATGCGCATCGACGTCCGCGCCAAAGCCGTCTGTCCCCTGACAGACTATGGCGTCAGGGCGCTTGATCCGGATTTCAGGCACGCCGCGCGCCGGGCATACGACCTGCTGCTTGCGGACGATACGCAGGCAGCGTATCTCAAAGACCTTGACGACGCATTTTCACTCTAACGCAAAAGCAGTTCTGCGCCGGAACTGCTTTCTTTTGCTCATTTTGTCTTATAGTCTCACCTGCTGCGTATATCCATGGGCGTCTCCCACATACAGCACGCCGTTCGCCGCCGACGCCGATTCAAATTGACCGTAGAGGATCGTCGTCGCATTCTCTCCGTTCACATCGCATACAACCACGCCGCTGTCCGTCAGCTGGATCACCTTCTGCCCGTACACGCCCAGGAAGGACGCGCCGTCGCGCCGGATCGCAGCGCTCTGCCCGTCCACGACGCGGATGACAGAACCGCCGCTGCGCACCAGCAGCGCCTCGCCGCACAGCGCCGCCTGATCCGCCGCGCCGCTGTAAAGCGTCTCCCGCTTTCCTGTCTGTATCCCGAAGGACTCAACGCCCTTGCTCGTCACGCAGAGGAGCGCATCCTTCTGCGCATCGAGCACAAAGTCTGCCACGCCCTCCATCAGTTCGCTTTCCTCGCCCGAAAGCGTGCGCTCCCTGAGCGCGCTGTTCGCGTCCAGCACATACATCACGCCGTCGTGCAGCGCAAAGCGCAGGATGATCCCCGCCCGGCAAAGCACCTGACGGCCCGTCCCGTCCGTATTCATGCGGATCACGCAGTCCTCGCCGCCGTCGCTGGACACATAATACAGCCTGCCGTTTGTCACATGCAGAAAACGCGGCACGTCGCGCGAGAGCACCATGCCGCCCGAACCGTCGTATGCCCGGCTGACCAGCGCGCCGCCCTGAGAGGCGTCGGCGTAGTACAGGTTCCGCCTGTCGCCAACGGCAATGCCGCCCCCGCCGATGGAGAGCTGGTACGCGCCGTTGAGGCGGTATTCCTCGTTTTGCCTGGCGCTGTTGTCCCCTGCAAGTCTGGCCACCTGCGCCGTCACCGCGCCTGTGGCATAGAGCCGCGACTGCGTGGCGCTGCCCGCGTCGCCGTCGCTCGCAAGGCCGTTCGCCGTCTGGAACTGGCGCACGGCCTGCTGCGTCTGCGCATCGTATACGCCGGTCACAAAAGAGGACGACAGATATCCAAGCTCTGCCAGCCTGCTCTGAATCTGGCGCACCTGATCGCCGCTCATGCCCATGCTAAGCACCTCGGACACACGCGTGTCCGAGGTGCTTGAAATCTGTCCGCCTGCTCTTATGCCGTCGCTGTTGAGCGCATCGTCTGAATAGATCAGCTTCAGGCTCTGCGGACCCGCCGCGCCGTCCACCTTCAGGTCGTTCATCTTCTGGAAAGCCTTTGTCGCGTCGACCGTCGGCTGGTTGAACTTGCCGGTGACATATTTATCCTGCAGATAGCCCAGCTCGACCAGACGCTCCTGATAGCGCCTCACGTCCGCGCCCTCGCTCTCCCACTGGATGACGATATCCGTGTTGGGCCTGGTCGTCGGCTCGACATAGACGTCCTCCGGCGAAGAAGCGCCGCCCGGTCCGAAATAATCGCTGTAGCGTTTGGGGTTGTCGCCATAGAGGATGGACAGCGTGCCTTTTCCGGCAATGCCGTCCGCCGTCAGGCCGTTCGCCTCCTGGAAGAGCTTGACCGCGCGCTCCGTCGCGGAGCCAAACTGTCCGTCCGGCTCTGCGGAGAGATAGCCAAGGTTCTTCAGATACTGCTGGAGCACCAGCACCTCGCTGCTCTCGTCGCCCCGGCGCAGCGTGGAAAGCGATGTGTTCTGTGAAGGCTGCTGCACGCCGTTGCCCTGCGCCTGTCCCGCCGCGATGGCATTGCCGCTTTCAAGCGCATTGAGCGTACCCCGGCCTGCGATGCCGTCCGCCGCCAGATTGTTTGCCGCCTGGAACGCCGTCACCGCAGCCGTCGTCTCCGCCGTGAACCTGCCGTCGATTCTGCCGGTATAGTAGCCCAGCTCAAACAGGCGCGCCTGCAGGATATACACGCTCTCGCCGGAATCCCCCTCGCGCAGCCCTCTGCCGGAGGGGACGGGCGAAGCCGTCGTCCGGCTCGCCGGCCGGCTGCTGCCCGCCAGCTTGCGCAGCGTCGACGCGCCTGCATTGCCGTCCGCTGTCAGGTTGTTGTTCTTCTGGTATTCGATCAGCGCCAGCCGCGTTTCCTCGCCGAATACGCCGTCGGCCACGCCGGAAAGATAGCGCAGCTCAATCAGCCGCTCCTGCATGGCGTAGACGTCGTTGCCCGTCATGCCCAGGCTGAGTGTACGCGCCTGCCCCGGATCGGCCGTCGCAACGGGATTGCTGGCATAGCGCGCGCTGGTGGAATACAGCTTGCTCTGCGTCTGCTGACCCGCCTGGCCGTCGCCGGAAAGCCCGTTATTGCGCTGGAACGCCTTGACGGCGTCCGCCGTCGTCTCGCCGTATATGCCGTCCACGCCGCCGGAATAATATCCAAGCTCCGAAAGTCTCGCCTGCAGCTTGCGCACCTCAAGGCCGGAGGCGCCGACCTTCAGCAGCAGATAGCTGTTCTGCGTGCCGGCAGCGCTGACATACTTCGCCTTCGCGGCGCTTGAATATACCAGATCCTGCGTCTGCCTGCCGGCAATGCCGTCCGCCACAAGCCCGTTTCTCTCCTGAAACTCCATCACAGCGCTCTGTGTTCCCGCTGCATATTTGCCGTCGATGACGCCGCTGTAATAACCCAGCTCCGTCAGCCGGGACTGAAGATCCGAGACGTCGCTGCCTGTGGAGCCCATGCGCAGCACAGGATAGCCCGCGTTGTAATCCTGCGTCGACGTCGCCCAGCTCTGCTGTCCCGGCGCGGCGGTCGCAGCGCTGATCGGCGTGGCCGCGGGCAGGCCGGAGGACGCCCAGTCCTCCCACGTGCTCTGGTCGCTCGCCTGCCAGTCATCCTGCGCAGGCGTCGGCGTCGCAGCCGGCTCGGGCGTCGGCGTGTTGGTCGGCAGCGGCTGCACCGTACCAAACGGAATCGTTCCCTCCGTGATCACCAGCGGATCCAGCATCGGATCCGGCTGGATCATGCAGCCGCCGAGCAGCGGCAGCATGCCTGCGAGCATTACGGCAAAAAGAACCTTCTTCATGCCCTCTCCTCCTCGCTCAAATGTCTGCTTGAATAGGATATGCGCTCCGGTCCGCACGCGTTCATGCATCATGCATCTCCCATAAGGATCCGGTCCACCTCGTCAAGCGAGCGGATCTCATAGCGGACGGGAAGTCCCTTTGTGTTGGCAGCGCCCTTGGGATTATACCAGCAGGCATCCACGCCCGCGTTCGCCGCAGCAGCGATGTCGCTTGAAAGCGAATCGCCCAGCATCAGCGCGCGCGTCTTATCCGTTACGCCAACCATTTCCATGCCCATTTCCAGCATCTTCGGATCGGGCTTCGCCGCGCCGATCTCCTCGCTGATCACCATGCCGCGGATATACTGTTTCACGGGGCTGCCATCCATGCGCCCATGCTGTATCCTTGAAATGCCGTTGGTGACAATGATGACCGGCAGCAGTCTGCTCCAGCGCGCAACCGCCTCTATCGCGCCCTCAATCGGCACGCTCTGCATCCCCAGGCTGTCGGCATATACCGCTGCTATTTCAGCAGCGTCAAGGTCCGTCCGTCCGATGCGCTCAAGGAACTGCTCAAACCGCCTCACGCGCAGCACCTTCTGAGTGATACCGCCCTGCTCAAGCAGTTTCCACAGGGCGGAATTGATCTGAATATACGTATCAAGCAGCTCCTGCGTCGCTTCCATGCCCATATGCGCGCAGGTCAGCGCAAAGGCGTTCTTTTCCGCCTGCTCAAAGTCAAAAATGGTGTTGTCTGCATCGCAAAGCAGCACATCGTAACGTACCTTCATGCCCATATATCTCCTCTGCTTCAGAATCTGTACAGAAATCATTGTATCACAGTTGCATCCCGAATGAAAGACAGAAACCTCTGCCAAATCCATTCATATCATAAACGAAGCTGCGGACGTTTTTCATCCGCAGCTTCGCCTGTCTTTTCTTGATTTGCTCCCTCGATCGGCTCAATCTTTGTTCAGCAGATCGCTCTTGCCGCCGGAAACGAAGTCAATGTTTTCATACCGCTGGGCATCGTCAATCAGCTCGCTCAGGCCGTGCGCCACGCACAGCTCCGGCTCATCGGCAAGCACGGTGTCGATCTTCAGCTGATCGGAGAGCACCTCCGCCAGGCCAAAGAGCTGCGCGCCTCCGCCGGAAAGCGTGATGCCCTCGTCAAAGATATCGCTGGCCAGCTCCGGCGGCGTGCGCTCGATGATCCTGCGCAGCGCGCTGATCAGATCGCGCAGCGGCTCCTCCAGCGCCTCGATCATCTCCTCGGAGTTGACCGTCACCGCGCGCGGCAGGCCGGAAACCAGGCTGCGGCCGCACGCATCCATCTCCAGCGTTGCGCCGCGCATGCGCGCGGAGCCGATGTTGATCTTGAGCTCTTCCGCCGTGCGCGCGCCGATGAGCAGGTTGTGCTTCTTTCTCAGATAGTCGATGATCGCCTCGTCAAACTTATCTCCGCCGACGTCCAGAATATCCCATACAATCTGATGACCGAAGGAGAATACCGAGATGTTCGTTCTTCCTCCGCCGATATCGATGTTCATGCGGCCGTACGGCTGGTCGATGCGAATGCCCGCACCGATGGACGCCGCGACATTTTCATCCACCGGTATGACGCTGCGCACGCCCGCGTCGATCATGATGTCCACCAGCGTCTGCCTCTCGCTGGGCACCATGCCGCCCGGAAGCGCCATCAGAAGGTCCGGCCTGAACGCAGTGCGCTTGCCGACCACCTTGCGCATAAAATACCGCAGCATCTTGCTGACCAGATCAAAGCTGCGGATGCGGCCGTCGCGCAGCGGACGCTCGACAATCAGTCCGGCAGGCGTGCGGCCATACATGCGCCGTGCCTCCTCGCCGACCGCCACAACGCTGCGCGTCAACCGGTCGTACGCCACGTAGGCAGGTTCGCTGAGCACGACGCCCTTGCCCTTGACGACAATATGCAGGGTCGAGGTACCCAGATCCATTCCCAGTTCATCTACGCCAAACATGGATGCTGTACTCCTTTAGGTTGATCTCTTCAATAATCCTCATGCATGCGGCCTGCGCGCAGGCGGATTCTCTCATAGCGCCTTCTGGTCGCCTCTCCGCCGCGGATATGCCGCTCCGCCTTGTTCTTCTGAAACACCGCCGCAACCTCCTCGGCCAGCGGCCGGGAAAGCTGCGCAATGCGCGTCTCCATATCCTTGTGCACCGTCGACTTGGAAACGCCAAGCACCCTGGCCGTCTCTCTCACCGTCGCGCCGTGCGCCGCGATGTATTCCGCTTCCCTGATCACCCTGCGCTCAATCGCCGCCTTCACGCGCATCCCCCCAGACAGTCTCGTCAGTCCGGGCTATCCTATGCGCGCATGCATCAAAGGTGAAGCAAAAGCGTTCGCGGTATTTTTCGGTTTTCTTTATGATAGCGCAGGCGTATACGCCCTGTCAATCAAAACAGGCAAGCGCTTTTTCCTCGTCCCCTTCATAGAGAACCGCCATCAGCGCAAGCCCTTTTGCGGGCGCCGTCTGGCCAAGCGCCAGCCGGTCTCCGGTTTCAATCGCCGCCCGGATTGCGCCGGGCGCACGCTTGCCCGTGCCGATTTCCATCAGCGTGCCGGCGATGATGCGCACCATGTTGTACAAAAATCCGTCGCCCATCACCAGCAGCGTCACCTGATCACCCCGGCGCACGACGTCTGCGCGGTAGATGGTGCGCACCGTGCTTTTGACCACGCTGCCGCTGGCGGCAAACGCAGCAAAATCATGCGTGCCCAGCAGCGCCTGCGCCTCCTCATGCATGCGCTCCGCGTCAAGTTCAAGGGGTACATGCGCCATGAACTGCCTGCCAATGGCGCAGTCGTGCCGGCTGTTGTAAAACGTATAGCGGTAGACCTTGCCCGCCGCGCTGTAACGCGCGTGAAATCCCTCCGGCGCAGGTCCGCTTTCGCGGATGCGGATATCCGGCGGGAGCATGGTGTTGAGCGCAAAAGCGATCTTCTCTGCCGGAATGCGCGTCGCGCTGTCAAAATGCGCGCACAGGCCATAGGCATGCACGCCTGCGTCCGTCCGGCTGGAGCCGGTGACGGCGATCTCCTCGCCGGTCAGGCGCGAAAGCGCTTCCTCAAGCGCCTGCTGCACGCTCGGCCCGTTGATCTGCCGCTGCCATCCGCAGTAATCCGTGCCGTCGTATTCCACCGTCAGGCGGAAACGCCGCAGGCCCTCCATCGGATGATCCGCCTCAGAGGGCCTGTGTTTGCTCGCAAGCTTCAGCTCATCCAAGCAGCCTGCCCTCCAGCACGACCAGCACCATGAATGCCGTCATCGCCAGCGCGCCATAGAGATCCAGCTTCGTATAGCGCAGCTCGCGCAGACGGGTGCGGTGATCGCCGCCGCGGTAGCAGCGCGCCTCCATCGCCATCGCCAGGTCGTTCGCCCTGCGGAACGCGCTGACAAACAGCGGCACCAGCAGCGGAATCATCGCCTTGGCACGGGCAATGAGATTGCCGGATTCAAAGTCCGCGCCGCGCGCCATCTGCGCCTTCTGGATCTTGTCCGTCTCCTCCAGCAGCGTGGGAATGAAGCGCAGCGCAATGGTCATCATCATCGCCAGCTCATGCGCAGGAAAATGGATCTTCTGCAGCGGGCTCATCAGCCGCTCCAGGCCGTCCGTCAGCTGGATGGGGCTGGTGGTCAGCGTGAGCACGGACGTGCCCATCACCAGAAACACCAGGCGCAGCGCAAAGAAAATCGCGTTGCTGAGCGCTTCTTTGGTCAGCGTGATAAAGCCGAGGCTGAAGAGCACGGTCTCGCCCTGTACAAAGAACAGATTCAGGATAAACGTAAAGAGAATGATAAAGCGCAGCGGCTTGACGCCCCTGACCAGATACGAAAAACGGATGCCGGAAATGCGGACCACCAGGTACAGAAAGCCCAGCGCCAGCAGATAGCCCGGCAGATTGGAAACCATGAACACGCCCACGATGTAGACGATGGTCAAAACCAGCTTCATGCGCGGATCCATGTTGTGTACGGCAGAATCACCGGGGAAGTACTGGCCAAGCGTGATATCTTTAAGCATGGCTTCCTCCCTTCCGCACGATCTCCTCGATCGCCGCCTTCACTTCTTCAATCAGATAGACGCCTTCCGGCACGTCAAATCCCTTCTCGCGAAGCTTCTGCGCCAGCTCGACGGCCTGCGGCACGTCAAGCCCCATGGCGCGCAGCTCATCCCCGCGGGAAAAGACGTCCCTGGGCACGCCGTCCATGACCACCTCGCCGTGGTTCATCACGATCACGCGCTCGGCAAGCGACGCCACATCGTCCATCGAATGGCTGACCATGACGATCGTCGTGCCCGCTTCCCTGTGCAGCCCGCGGATGAGGGAGAGAATCTCCTCCCTGCCTCGCGGATCAAGACCCGCGCACGGCTCATCGAGCACCAGCACCTGCGGCTCCATCGCCAGCACGCCTGCAATCGCCACGCGGCGCATCTGTCCGCCGGAAAGCTCGAATACGGAGCGTTCCCTGAATTCATCATAGTCAAGCGCTACGCGGCGCATCGCGTCCTTCACGCGCCTTGTGATTTCCTCTGCGTCAAGGCCGAGGTTCTTCGGGCCGAAGGCGATGTCCTTTTCAACCGTCTCCTCGAAGAGCTGGTTTTCCGGATACTGAAACACCAGCCCCACCCGCTGCCTGACGGCGCGTCGGTCAGTCGCCTTGTCCGCCAGATCCATCCCGTCGACCAGAATCCTGCCGCTTGAGGGCATAAGCAGACCGTTGAGATGCTGCACGAGCGTCGATTTTCCGCTTCCGGTATGGCCGATGAGGCCGATAAACTCGCCGTCGCCGATCGTCAGGTTCACGTCGCTCAGAGCCTTCGTCTCATACGGCCCGCCGGACATGTAGACGTAATTCAGTTTTTCGATGACAATCGACATACTTCCTCCACCATCTCCTCAACCGTCAGTACATCCGCGCGCACATCCACGCCGTCCTCGCGCAGCATATGCGCCAGATCCGTCATCGGCGGTACGTCAAGGCCAAGCCCGCGCACCTTCTCCACCTGCGTAAACACCTCGCGCGGCGTGCCGCTGACGGCAATTCTGCCTCCGTCCATAACGACGACATAGTCCGCCGTAGCCGCCTCGCTCATATAGTGCGTGATGATGACGACGGAAATGCCCTCCTCTTCATTGAGGCGGTGCACCGTGCTCATCACCTCGCGCCTGCCGCTGGGATCGAGCATCGCGGTCGATTCATCCAGAATGATGACGTCCGGCTTCATCGCCAGCACGCCTGCAATCGCAACGCGCTGTTTCTGGCCGCCGGAGAGCATGTGCGGCGCCTTTTTGGCGTACTTGCTCATGTTGACAGCTTTCAGCGCCTCGTCGATGCGCACGCGGATTTCCTTCGGCTCCACGCCGTTGTTTTCAAGGCCGAAGGCCACGTCCTCCTCAACGACCGTCGCCACAATCTGATTATCCGGGTTCTGGAAAACCATCCCCGCGTGCTGGCGGATCTCAAAGACGAGATCGTCGTCCTTCGTATCCAGCCCGCATACCCAGACCGTGCCCTTCGTGGGCACATACAGCGCATTAAAGAGCTTGGCCAGCGTCGACTTGCCGCTGCCGTTATGGCCCAGAATCGCCAGGAACTCGCCCTTCTTCACGCGCATGGTCACGTTCTCCACCGCGTTTTTCTGCGCCTCGGGATAGGCGTACGTGAGGCTGCTGGTGATGATTCTGTTTTCCTGCTGATTTGCCAATTGATTTTCCTCCGCTTACGAGTTAAAGGTGACGACCTCTTCCTCCGGTTCCTGTGCAGGCTCAAGCGCCGTCACATAGAGCACCGGACCGACGCCCTTGTACTGCTTGCGCTCCTCCGCCTGCACGCGCGCGGTGACCATCTGCCAGGACTTCTGCGGCGGAATCGGCAGGCCGTTCGCCTTGGCAATGAAGCCAATGAAGCGGATATCGTCCGCACAGCAGACCATTCCCATGCGGCCCGGCACGTATTCATCGCGTGCAATGTTGCGTCCCTTGTAGATGTAGCCCTTGAAGCGCACGGTCTTGCCGTCGTACGCCTCCGGATTCTCCGACGCATCCAGATAGAAGATGCCGAACTGCCAGTCCTCGATTTCGATGACCGGCGCGTCCATATCGTACGGCGGCGGCATGCCTGCGCCGTAGTCCTCACTCGTGCCGTCGTCGTTTTCAAAGTAGAGCGCCGCCTGCGGGTTCATGCTGCGCACGTTGCGGTCGCGGATCAGCTGGCGCGTCTCTTCCGTCGCCCGGTTAAAGACGACCATATCCGCATCGGTAATGTGCTGCAGCATGCGCTGTCCCATATTTTTCGCATACAGGTCAAATGTCTCCGCATTGACGGTGGTGATGATCTGGAAGATCTCCAGCACCTTGGGCGTACGGGCAATCGCCGCATCCAGATCCCACATGCCGTTCATCTCGATGATGACGCGGTCGGGATGATGCTTGCGCACAAACGCGCGCAGCGTATCCTCGTTATACTCGTCCTCATCTTCGATGCATTCCACAACGGTGTGGTACTTTTTGAGGAACGCAGGATCAAACTCCTCCATGCCCTCCTCACACTGGATCAGCAGCGTGTTCTCGTCGCGGGTAAACCCGGGATCGCCCAGCACGCTGGCGATAAAGGAAGTCTTGCCGCTCTCCAGAAAGCCGGCAAACATATAGACCGGAACAGACATTGTTTTCCTCCGAAATCCGTATCAATCTGATGCCTCTATCAGACACCAAAGAGCGTCTTGAGTCCATCCTCGCTGAGCTTGCTGCCGATCACGCACAGGCGGCCGGTGAAGTCCGCGGCGCCCCTGCGGATGTTCTGCTCGCCGGGCGTATAGTCAAAGTGCAGCCAGCCTCCATCCGCGCAGGGCACAATGCCCTTCGCGCGCAGGACAATGCCGTACGTTTCGCCGTCCAGCGCAGTGAGGATATCCGCCAGCTCGCCCTCGCCGAACGCCCTGACCGTCTCCACGCCCCAGGAGGTGAATACCTCGTCGGCGTGATGATGGCCGTGGTGATGATCGTGATGGTGGTCATGATCGTGGCAGCCGCAGGTGCAGTGCTCGTCGTGCTCATGGTGATGGTGCTCGTGGTCATGGTCATGATGATGCTCATGCTCATGGTCATGATGATGCTCATGCTCATGATCATGGCAGCCGCAGGTGCAGTGCTCGTCATGCTCATGATGATGCTCGTGCTCATGGTCATGATGATGCTCATGATCGTGATCGTGGCAGTGGCACTCATGGTCGTGCTCATGATGATGCTCATGCTCATGATCGTGGCAGTGGCACTCGTGGTCGTGCTCATGATCATGCTCATGCCCATGCTCATGATCATGCTCATGGTCATGGCAGCCGCAGGTGCAGTGCTCGTCATGCTCGTGGTGATGCGCATGCTCGTGCATAACGACATCCAGCATCTCCTGCGCCAGGTTGTGATCGTCCTCCATCGCAGAGAGAATCTGCGCGCCGGTCAGATCATCCCACGGCGTGGTGATGATGCGCGCCTTATCATTGTGCCCGCGCAGCAGGGCGACAGCGGCCTCCAGCTTTTCGCGGCTCATCTTCTGCGTGCGGGAGAGGAGGATCGTACCCGCGTATTCGATCTGGTTGAGGAAGAACTCGCCGAAGTTCTTGATGTACATGCGGCACTTCATCGCGTCGGCAACCGTCACAAAGCTGCCCATCTGCACTTCATCCAGATCCTTTTCAACGCCCTCCACCGCGCGGATGACGTCGGAGAGCTTGCCCACGCCGGACGGCTCAATGAGAATGCGGTCGGGATGGTACTCGTCAATAACCTTCCTGAGCGCCTCGCCGAAGTCGCCCACCAGAGAGCAGCAGATGCAGCCGGAGTTCATCTCCGTCACCTCGATGCCGGCTTCCTTCATGAATCCGCCGTCGATGCCGATCTCGCCGAATTCGTTTTCAATCAGGACGACCTTCTCGCCTGCGAGGGCCTCCTTGAGCAGCTTCTTGATCAGCGTCGTCTTGCCCGCGCCGAGAAAGCCGGAAAAAATATCAATCTTGGTCATGTCTTATCGCTCCTTTTCAGGTGAAACACAAAAACAAAAACAGTTGGAACATAGCATTCCAACTGTATATTGTAC
>JAFQOY010000142.1 GCA_017412025.1 Clostridia bacterium
CTGGTGACCGATTACACGATCAACATCGCGCGCAGCCTGCACGTCAAGGGCCTGGTGAATATCCAGTTCATCGAGTACGCGGGCGATCTGTACATCATCGAGGTCAATCCGCGTTCCTCCCGTACGGTTCCGTATATTTCGAAGGTCACCGGTATTCCGATCGTCGAGCTGGGCGTTCGCGCGTCCCTGGGCGAGAAGGTGCCTGCGATGGGCTTTGGTACCGGCCTGTATCCGCCGGCGCCGACCGTGGCCGTCAAGATGCCGGTCTTCTCTTTCGAGAAGCTCAACGAGGTTGAGGTTGCCCTCGGACCGGAGATGAAGTCCACTGGCGAGGCGCTGGGCCTTGCGGAGACCGCCGAGGAGGCGTACCTCAAGGGCTTTGCCTCCACGAAGATGGCGATTCCGCGCCCGGAGGAGGGCGGCGTGCTCTTTGCCATCGCCGATCACGACAAGCGCGAGGCGCTGGGTCTGGCCGAGACCTTCGCTGCTCTGGGCTTTGATATCTATGCGACCACCGGCACTGCGCATATGCTCAACCACAACTACGTGGGCGCGCAGCCGGTTGCCCGTCCGGGCGAGGATACGGATGCGCTGGCCAAGCTCTTTGATTCCGGCAAGATCCGTCTGATCATCACCACGCCGACCCATGGCCGCGATCCGCAGCGCCCGGGCTTCCGCCTGCGCCGCATGGCGGTCGAGTACGGCATCGCCTGCGTGACCAGCATCGATACCGCGAAGCTGCTCATGAAGTGCGTCAAGCTTGGCGACAAGGCCAAGGATGTGCCGCCGCTGGGCCTGCATGATCTGATTCTGTAACCGGCGTGCCGCCGGAGGCACTTCCGACGAAGCGCAGTAGAGACTGCTGTTTTTGCGGTCGAGGCCGAAGGGAAACTTAAGCATTCATTGAACCAATCGGGCAGGGCGAATTCGCCTTGCCCTTTTTTCAATTGCAGCGAATCTTTAAGTGCGCTCATCCGTCTAATGGGTGCAAAAGCGCTTTTGATGAAACAACACAAGGAGGACACTCGTGGATAAGGAACAATTTGCCCGGCAGGTAACCAGCTTGCAGGGCAGCCTCTATCGCGTAGCGGCGAGTTATCTGCGCGGGGAAAGCGACCGGCTGGACGCGGTGTCCGAGGCGATCGCAAGAGCATGGGAAAAGCGGTATACCCTGCGCGATGAAACGCTCTTTCGTACATGGATTACGCGGATTCTGATCCGCGAATGCGTGAATATCCAGAGAAGGCAGAAGCGATCCGTTCCCATGGAGCAGATGCCTGAGGGCGAAGCTGCAAAGGAGGACGAGCGCATCGTAAGCCTGCGTGCGGCGCTTGAGCAGCTGCCCCAGCGGCACAGGACGATGGTCGTGCTGCACTACATGGAGGACTATGATGTGCGCGAAACGGCGCGCATCATGGGCACGACGAAGGGCGCTGTCTGCGCGGGACTCGCACGGGCACGGGCTGCGCTCAGGCGGATGATCGGAGAGGAGATGGATGTATGAAGCGGGAAGACCTCATGAGGGTATATGAACCGAAGGAGGGACTCGAAATGCGGGTAAAGAATGTTTTGAATTCGCTGGAGGAGAAGCCCTTGCGCCGCATGAGCGTACGAAGGGCTGCTGCGCTCGCGGCAGGTATGGTGATGCTGGTGACGGCATGCGCTGGGGCCGCAGGCCTGCTGTTTTCGGATGAATACGACGCGGTGCGACTGGCGCATCGTGCGCTGGCAGAGGAATATGGCATCACCGAGGAGATGCAGACCTATTTCGCCCAGGATGTGCACGAGGAAAATGGGGTGACCACGATCGTCTTCAGCGGCATGACTGGTTTGCACCATGTGCTGGGCGAGTATACCGTGATCATCCGGGACGGCGATGCGGCGGTTTCCTGGTCGAAGGATGGAGAATCTACCGAGGGCGATCTGGATGCGCACGCCTGGGGCGCCAGGCAGATCGAAATCCTGCTGGAAATGGCCAAACAGGAAAACGGCATCTCCCGCGGCTATCACAAAGCGCAGGAGATCCGTGCACAGATGGACGGAGAGGATATGACCATCTCCATTACTAAGGACGGAAATGCGACCATCTTCAAGCTTGATGATGTACAGATCGATCAGGCGTGCATCAGCGTCAGCGAAGAAGAAGCGATTGCCATCGCCAAGCAGGCCTTCGCACAGGAATATGGTTTGACGCAGGAGCAGCTTGATGCGATGCTCTATGAGAAGGACTACGCTGGCTATACCTATGCGGTCCGCATTGATTCGCGCCCAGTACAGCCCGTCTCCATCCGAGTGCACGACGTCCTCGTCCTGATGCAGCCAGAACCAGACCTCGCAGATGGTCTTTCCGTCCACGACGGCGTAGGTGTATCCCGCATAGTCCTTTTCGTAGATCATCGCATCCAGCTGCGACTGGGTCAGGCCGTATTCCTGTGCGAAAGCCTGCTTGGCGATGGCAATTGCCTCTTCCTCGCTGACGCTGATGCGCGCCTGATCAATCTGCGCGTCATCGAGCTTGACCACCGTCGCATTGCCGCCCTTGGTGATGGAAACAGTCAATTCCTCGCCGTCCATCTGCGCGCGGATCTCCTGCGCCTTGTGATAGCCGCTGGAGATGCCGTTCTTCTGCCTGGCCATGTCCAGCAGGATTTCGATCTGCTTGGCGCCCCAGGCGTGTGCGTCCAGTTCGCCCTCGGTGGACTGCCCATCCTTCGACCAGAAAACCGTC
>JAFQOY010000143.1 GCA_017412025.1 Clostridia bacterium
ATCCTTTCACGTCGTTATCCTTTCACTGCGCCGGCCGTAAGGCCCTTGATAAAGTATTTCTGAAGGAAAATGAACATAATCGTAATCGGCAGCGAAGCAATGACGATTCCGGCAAAGGCATATCCGTATTCGCTGACATACTCGCCGAAGAACGAGCTGATGCTCACCATGATCGTCGGCGTGCGCACGCTGTTGAGCAGCGACTTGCTGACGAGGTAATCGTTCCAGATCGTGATGCCGGAACGGATGCAGCAGGTCGCGATGACAGGCGTAAGCAGCGGCAGGAAGATCTGCGCATAAACCCTTGTGGTCGAGCAGCCGTCGATGTACGCCGATTCCTCCAGCTCCACAGGCATGGCGCGCATGAATCCCGTAAAGAGGAATGTACAGAAGGGAATGTGCCAGGCGGTATGGATGAAGATCGCACCGAGTACGGTGTTGTACAGATCAAGCGACGTGGAAAGCCTGACCAGCATCAGCAGACAGCTGATAAACGGCACAACCATCAGCACGACGACATAGGCATACATCACGTCAAAGAACTTCTCTCTGATGCGCGCCAGCGCAAACCCGGCGAGCGAGCTGACAACCACAGTCAGCGCCAGCGTGCCCGCTGTGATCATCGCCGTATTGGCGATAGACTTTCCGATCTTCATGTTGTCCCAGACGTAGATGAAGTTATCAAAGCTCATCTGGCCAAGCGACACGCTCAGCGGATGCTTGACGATCTCCGTCCTCTCCTTGAACGCGCTGATGACAAAATAGTAAATCGGAATCCACATGACGACGGACACGAAGAGGAAGGCGATTTCCTGAAGCAAGATTTTTTTCCTGTTTTTCATATCAGTAAATATCCTCCCTCTTCTTGAGTACGACCAGCTGCAGGAGCGATACAATGCTGATGGCGACAACCAGAATGACGGAGAGCGCGGAGGCAATGCCGTATTTGTTCGTCTCAAAGGAGTAGAAATACACGCGCTGCGTCAGGATTCTGGTCGAATATCCCGGCAGACCGTTTGAAACCGTATACGGCAGTTCATACGCTTTAAAGGCCGCGATCGTCGTCGTGATGATGTTGATGGTGATCGAGGGCGCCATGATCGGGAAGATGATGTCCTTCTGTTTCTGGAAACTGCTTGCGCCGTCAATCTCCGCCGCTTCCAGCAGATCATGCGAAATGCTCTGCAGGCCTGCCAGAAAGATCACTGCGCACATACCGATCTGTCCCCATACGCTGGCCACGATCACCGCGCCCATGGTCAGGCCGTAGGTTTCCAGCCAGTTGACCCTGCCAAAGCCAAGCGCAGTGACGATATAGTTGACCAGGCCGCTGTTATAGTTGTACATGATGTGCCAGATGATACCGACAATGATGCCGCTGAGCAGGCAGGGGAAAAACCACAAAACGCGCATAAACGTGCGATTGATCCGCCCCTTGCCCACGGTATCCAGCGCAAGAGCCACCACATAGCCTGCCGCAACGGTCAGCACCGTCACGCCTGCCGCATAAACGATCGTCGCCTTCACCATCTGCCAGAATCCCTCGGTATCCGGCAGCATCATGTAATTGTCAAGGCCCACAAATCTCGCTCTGCCGATGCCGTTCCAGCTGAAGAAGCTGTAATAGATCACACGAAAGAGCGGATACAGAATAAAGACCGACGTAAACACCAGCATGGGAATCAGGAATATGAATCCCGTCAGCCTTCTGTGTCTGCTCCATGCAGAATGTTTCTTTCTTCCTTTCATGGCGTCACCTCATAAGCAAAAACTGCAGGCTGGCACGAAGCCAGCCCACAGCGTCACCGTTTAATCAGATTGATAAGCTGGTCAGGCTTTGCATCAGTGATACTTCTTGACGATTTCAGTCATCGTCTTCACAGCGTCTTCAACCGTACCATTGCCGGCATACGCGTCGCGCAGCGCCGTCATCGCAGCATCCTTGAACTCAGCGCCATAGAGATTGTAGCCCATCGAGACGGAATTCAGACCGCCCACCTGGCCAACCAGACCCTTGATGCCGCCCGGCAGGATGATCTGATCGTCGGTCATGTTGGTCAGTACCGGCACCGTGCCGCGCGCGTTCTGGATCAGCCTGAAGTTTTCCGGCCTGAAGACCCAGTTGATGAACAGATCGGCAGCAGCGGCCACATCCTTATCCTTCTGCTCGGTCAGGGAGAAGGCAACCTCCGTGGACGTGCTGATCCACAGTTCCTTGCCCTCGTTGTTGAACGGCGGGAAGATCGCCTGACCGGCGCCCTCGCGGCCGCAGTACTCGTCGATGGCGTCCAGCGCGCCGGCAGAAACCCAGTTGCCGCCCAGCAGCATCGCCGCGCCGCCCTCCGCCATGATCGCAACCGCGTCGTCCTGCGTGGTGGTCGCGCTGCCGGTCATCAGATACGGGATCACCTGCTTGAGCTTCTCAGCCGCTTCCGGATACTTGCCGTAATCAAACGTGCCGTTTTTCACGCCCTCTTCATAGGCCCTGCCCTCTTCCGGGGTGGTGAAGCAGTTGGCCAGCATAAGTTCGTAGAGCATGTGGCAGATCGTGTGATGGTCGCCATTGATCAGCAGCGGCGCATACTCGGTCTTGGTCTTGATGTCCTCGCAGCAGGCGAGGAACTCCGTCCAGTTTGTCGGCGGGGTCTCCCAGCCGGCCTGCTTGAGCACGTCGGTATTCAGATACAGCGCAGAGAAAGACGCGCCCTGCGTGATACCCGTCAGGATATCATTGCGGATATACGGATCCAGGAAATTCTGCGGCACGTTTGCTGCGCATTCCATGCCTGTCAGGTCGCGGATCATACCGGCGTCAATCATATCCAGATAGATGTCGCTCATCGTCAGCTTGATCAGCGCCGGAAGATCCTGCGCGGCAATGCGGGTGGAGATGAATTCCGTGATGTTCTGATCGCTGCCCACGGATTCCAGCGTGATGTACGGATATTCCGCCTCGAACCTGGCCTTCATTTCCTTCCAGGCGTCCTGCCAGTTCGTATCAACAATACACACTTCCAGCGTAACCGGTTTCTGCTCAGCGGAAACAACACCGGCAGAGAGCAGCACGAGCATCAGAGCGAGGAACAGCGCAAATACCTTTTTCATAATGTCCTCCTTTGCCTGGTCATGGTCAATTCATTCCTACAATTGGCGTCCCGAATAATTGCATTCGCCTGCAGCAGTCAGACGAGGTCACTTCATTTCGTTCTCACGATCTCGTTTGCTGTTGATAAAGTACAGCACCAGATCCGTTCCTACCATCAGAAGATTGATGATGTACAGGAATAAAACGATATCCCGGCTGTACAGCACCTTGTGTGTAATCCCAAATATATATCCGATGAAAATCGCCAGAGTAAACACAAGGCTCTTTCCCTTCGCGCTCTTCATCCGGATGGATTTGATCACACTCACAGGCCAGGAGATTCCGAAACAAAGCAGCATTCCAATTTCAAATATGCTCAGAAACGTCACTCCTTTGTACAAACTATTCAATTATTGACGGCGCGCCTTATTTGTTTTCATTATACCTTGCATTTCTCATAAGTCAACGATATAATATTTTATAAAAGATATAAATTTTACTTATGATTGGAGCAAGGGGTTTATGAATACCATGCAGCTTCGCATCTTCGTTTCCGTTGCCGCCAGCCGGAATATGACCAGAACCGCGCAGGAAATGCATATGACGCAGCCCGCCGTGAGCCAGTCCATCGCAAAGCTCGAACAGGAAGTGGACGCCATGCTCTTCATCCGCAAAAAGCGCGAGCTGGAGCTCACCCAGAAGGGATTGCTCTTTTATCAGCGCGCCCAGAATATCCTGCGGGAGCTGGATATGGCGCTGGCAGAATGCCAGACGCCGGATACCCCGCTGCACGGCACGCTGAGCCTGCAGATCTGCTCTGCGTCTGCGCTGATGCCCGGGATGCTCAACGGTTTCAGAACGCTCTATCCCAATATCCGCTACAGCATCACACAGAATGCGGACGATCTGGCCGACTATGATTTCCGCATCGCCTATGCACAGGGAGACGCCATGCCGATGAACGCCGTGCCTTTGTTCGAGGAGGAGGTCCTCCTCGCCGTCCCCAAGCATCACCATCTGGCCGGCAGGAACTCCATTCATCTGATCGAAGCCAGAGACGAGGACTTTCTGCTGCTGCAGAAATGGATGGCGCTGGGCAGGCAGGGCGTCGCGCTCTGCCGTCAGGCGGGTTTTGAGCCCAAGGTCGTCTTTCAGTGCGACAATCCCACGACGCTGCGCGAAATGGTCACGCTTGCCAACGGCGTAACCTTCGTTCCGCACATCTCATGGCATACGGCGATTTCAAGCGAACTGCGCCTGCTGCATATCACGTCGCCGATCTGCCGCCGCTGGCTTGGCCTGTATTCCTCCCCAGGCAAACGGCATACGCCTGTCACAAAAGCCTTCAGCCAGTATGCCATCAACTATTTCGACGAATTCAAGCGCGCCTGCCTGCAGGGAGAATAACTGCCGCCGCTTTTCCGCAGCGTATGCGGCGCACAAATTGACAGATTAAATGGCAGTTGATATAATGCTTGCATCATCAAACAGAAAAGAGCTGACGTCATTCCTTATGGATACACGCAAAAGCGCCCGGATCTTCGAATCCATGTCCGTGCCGCAGGCCGTCAGGACGATGGCGCTGCCTGCCGTATTCAGCCAGATCATCATCCTGATCTACAACATGGCAGACACGTTTTATCTGGGCAAGGTCAACAATCCCTACATGGTCGCAGGCGCATCGCTGATCCTGCCCGTGTTCAACATCTGTTCCTCTCTGGCAGGTCTGACCGGCGTGGGCGGCGGCGCGCTCATCTCGCGCCTTCTCGGCGAAAACAGGCATGACGAAGCCGAAAGGGTTTCCTCTTTCTGTATCGGTCTGTCCATCCTGATGACCGGCGTATTCTCGCTGCTCATGCTCGCCTTCATGCGTCCGCTGCTGACGCTGCTGGGCGCCAGCGCAAACGTCTTTCCTTATGCGCGGCAGTATGCGCTCTGCGTGCTCGTGCTGGGCGGCGTGCCGACCGTGCTCTCCAGCGTCATGGCCAATCTGCTGCGCAGCACGGGTGAATCCCGTCAGGCAGGCTTTGGCGTCGCGCTGGGCGGCGTCGCCAATATCCTGCTGGATCCGCTGTTCATGTTCGTCCTTCTGCCTGACGGATACGAGGTGCTGGGCGTAGGCGTGGCCACGCTGCTGGCCAACTGCATTTCCTGTGCGTACTTCGTCGCCGTGCTCTGGCGCAGCCGCAGCCGCTCCGTCATCCGCTTCAGCCCGCGCCAGGGCATGCCGCTGCGCGCGAGCATCCTTTCCGTCTTCAGCGTCGGCGTTCCCTCCGCCATCACGGTGTTCCTCTTTGACCTTGACTGCGTGCTCATCGACAAGCTGATGGCCTCCTACGGCGATATCCCGCTTGCCGCTGTGGGCATCGTGCTCAAGGCCGAGCGTCTGCCGCTCAATACGGGCATCGGCATCTGCCAGGGCATGATGCCCATCGTCGCCTACAACTACGCCAGCGGCAACTTCAAGCGCATGTTTGAAACCATCCGCTACTCCCTGAAGGTCGGCCTGATCACCGGCGTCGTGAGCATCGTGCTGTACGAGCTTTTCGCGACCGGCATCATGAATTTCTTCATCGGCGATGCGCAGACGGTTCTGCTTGGCGCAGATTTTCTGCGCGTCCGCTGCCTTGCAACGCCGCTGATGTTCGCCAGCTTCTTTACCGTCCATGTCTTTCAGGGCTTCGGTCAGGGGAAAAAAGCGCTGTTTCTGGGCGTCATGCGCTGGGCTGTGTTCAACATCCCCATGCTTTTCCTGCTCAACGCGCTGATGGGCATCTACGGCGTCGTCTGGGCGCAGTTCTTTGCCGATATCCTGACGGTATCGCTTTCCTATGCCGTCTACCGCAGGTTCACGCGCGGGCTCTCCGCCCATCCGGGCAAAGCCTGATTCCGCCGCAGCGCATTCCCTTCACGCCAAGCAAAAAGCACAGGCCCGGCATTGTGCCGCATCCTGTGCTTTTTCCTTATGGTTTCTTCCGGCCTTATCAGCTGTTCCTTCTTTCGCTTCCGCGCTTACCGCTTGAGCACCACATAAAGATCATTGACGTTCGTGCCCGTCGGCCCGGTCACAATCAGCGCGCCCATCTCCGCAAGCAGGGGATAGGCGTCGTTGTTTTCAAGATGCGCTTCGATTTGCAACTTTCCTGCCCTTTCGCAGAAATCGCCCGTCACCATGCCGCCGGCCGCGTCCGTCGGTCCGTCCGTGCCGTCCGAACCGACGGCAAACACGCACACATCCGAAAGCCCGGCAATCCCCTGCGCCGCGCCAAGCGCCGCCTCCTGGCTCCGTCCGCCCTTTCCGTTTCCGCGCAGATGGACGACCGTCTCTCCGCCCCAGATCAGCGCGCACGGCCCCTGCGCCTCCCGGGCATGCCGCGCCAGCATCCCGCTCGCGTCCCGCGCCTCGCATTCAAGCGCCTCGTCCATGATCCGCGGCGGATAGCCAAGCCGCCGCGCCTCCTGCGCTGCGGCGTGACACAGCCTGTGCACATTGCCCGCAATCACCGTCTGTACGCCGGGCAGAAGCTTCGGCGTCTCAAGCGCAAGCGCCTCCCGCGCCTGCGCGCTCAGCCTCAGCCCATACCGCGCTGCGATTGCCTGCGCCTGTGCGCAGGTCGTGCTGTCCGGATAGGCGGGACCGGAGGCGATCACGTCCAGCGGGTCGCCCAGCACATCGGACAGAACGACGGCAAACGTCCTTGCCGGCGCAATCGCAAGCGCCAGCCTGCCGCCCTTGACAGCCGAGAGGCGTTTTCTGATGCAGTTGATCTCCCTGATATCCGCGCCGCAGGCGAGCAGCTGCGCCGTCACGTCCGCGATATCCTCAAGCGTCATCCCCGGCGCGGGGCACTCAAAGAGCGCAGAGCCGCCGCCCGATATGAGCAGCACAACCTCGTCCTGCGCTCCAAGCGCCTGCGCCATCTCCATCACGCGCGCAGACGCCCTGACGCCGTTTTCATCCGGCACAGGATGCCCCGCCTCATACAATTCGAGGCAGCCGATCGCCCCTCCGCAATGACCGTATTTCGTCAGGACAATACCCTGCTTCACCTGCTTTTCGCCCAGCGTGCGGTATGCCGCGTCCGCCATGCGCCATGCCGCCTTGCCCAGCGCAATCAGCGTCACCGGCGAGGAGAACGTCCTTTCCTCCAGCACGCTGCGCACCGCCGCATCCGGCAGCACCGCGTCGATGGCTGCGTCGATGATCTTCCGCGCATCTTCCGTGATGGCGCATGTCCATCTCTTCCCTTTCTGTTCCATACGCATTTCTCCCCGCCGCTTTCGCGCCCTCTTCGTCCTGTTTTCTGCCTTCATCATAATGCAGCGTGTTTCTCCGGTCAATCCCGCTTCGGCGTTTTGCGCTTTTTTCTTTTGCCCTGTATCCGGATACATGGTATAATGTGGAAAAACATCTGAAATTCACACCGGATTCGTGACAGGAGTGATCCCTTATGATGACCAAGGACGAGAGCCAGCAGCACAAATACCGGGAATTCGACATCAGCGGCGATCTGGACGCCATGGCCGCCATGGCGCATGCGCTGTCCTCCAAACTGCGCCTGCAGATCCTGCAGAGCCTGAGCGGACAGCACATGAACGTCAACGAGATGGCCGAGCATCTGAATGTGCCTGTCTCCACCCTCTCCACCAACATCGCCATCCTGGAAAAGGCAGGCCTGATCGCGACGGATATGGTGCCAGCAAGCCGCGGCCAGATGAAGCGGCTCTCCCGCTACACCAGCATGGTCACGTTCTATCTGCGCGTCCCGCCCAAGGAGACCTTCCACTCCGGCGAGATGCGCATGCCCGTGGGATGCTATGTCGGCGCGCACAGCATCACGCGCACCTGCGGCTGCGCAGGCAGGAAAGGCCCGCTCATCCCCTATAATGTGCCGGAAGCGCTCAATCTGCCCGATCACTATCAGGCTCAGCTCGTCTGGCTGCGCAGCGGATATCTGGAATACCGCTTTCCTTCCATGCCGTTCAAGGATCACAATGTGAACCGCATCGAGCTCTCCTTTGAGGCCTGCTCGGAGACGATGGGACACAACAACGAATTCAAAAGCGACATTTTCGTCGCCATCAACGGCGTGGAGCTGGGCGTATGGCGCTCCCCGGGCGACCTGGGCGGCAGGCGCGGGCTGCTGAATCCCGGCTGGTGGCCCGTCTCCAACACGCAGTACGGCTGTCTGAAAAAATGGACGATCAGCAGCGTCGGCACCACGCTTGACGACATTCCGCATTCCCGCGTGACCATTGACGACCTGCATCTGACGGAAAGAGACTATTTTTCTGTGCGCATCGGCGTTCACGACAACGCCGAATACGTCGGAGGCATGAATCTCTTCGGCGATGAATTCGGCGATCACGCACAGGGGATCATTCTCCGCTATTATTACGAATAATCTGAATCGAATCGTTTCAAAGAACCGTTAAATCCGGATTTTTGGAATGGTTCGGTTTTTTATTGACTTCTTTTGTGCATTTTTGTATAATCATGGCAGAAAAAACAACGATGTTCACCATTTATTTCCATATTATCGAAATAAAACGCCAAGGAGGACCAAATGAAACCGATTATTCGAAGAGAAGAATACCCGCGCCCGGATTTTGTTCGCGACGTCTGGCAGAATCTCAACGGAGAATGGCAGTTTGCCTTCGATCCTTCTGACGCAGGATACAGGGAAGGCTGGCAAAAGCCTGGCCGCACGCTTCCTCTGACGATCAACGTCCCCTTCTGCTACCAGTCCAGGATGAGCGGCATCGGCGATGAGACGCTCAAGGACATCGTCTGGTACCGCCGCACGTTCACAGCAGGCGAAGCCTTTGCCGGCAAGCGCGTGCTGCTGCGCTTCGGTGCGGTTGATTACCGCACGCAGGTGTACGTCAACGGCAGCTACGTCGGCGAGCATGCCGGCGGCTACTCCCCCTTCTATTTCGACGTCACCGATTTCCTGAACGGGGGCGAAAACGACCTCTGCCTGCGCGTGGAGGACAGGCCCGACCGTGAGCAGCCGCGCGGCAAGCAGTACTGGCGCGAGGGCTGGATGCGCTGCTGGTATGTGCCCATCACCGGCGTCTGGCAGACCGTCTATCTGGAAGCGGCGACCGAGACCCGCATTGAATCGCTCCATGTCACGCCCGACATCGACACGGGCAGCGCAAAGATCTGCGTCCGCCTCAATCACGCGCCCGAACGGGCCATGACGGCCCGGCTGACCATCGCCTATGAGGACAAACCCGAAACAGCGTACCGCAGCCTGACGGTCGCGCTGACCGGCAAGAACACCTATGTTTCCGTCGACATGGTGGACACCGAATGCGTCGAGGGCATCCAGCTCTGGTCGCCTACCACGCCGGTTCTCTACAGCCTGACCGCCGAGCTCTTTGAAGACGGGCAGGCAGGCGACTGCGTGTCCACCTACTTCGGCATGCGAAAGGCCGAAGTCAAGGACGGCTATTTCCTGCTGAACAACCGCGCATGCTATCTGCGCATGGTACTCGATCAGGGCTACTGGCCGGATTCCCTGCTGACCCCGCCGACAGCCGAGGCGCTGAAAGAGGACGTCGAGTGGACGCTGAAGCTCGGCTACAACTGCGCGCGCAAGCACCAGAAGATCGAGGATCCGCGCTACTACTACTGGGCCGACAGGCTGGGCCTGATGGTCTGGGGCGAACTCCCCTCCGCGTTTGAATTTTCCTCCGCGATGGTCATGAACCTTGCAAACACCATGGCCGACTTCATCCAGCGCGACTACAACCACCCCTCCATCATCGCCTGGGCGCCGTTCAACGAGTCCTGGGGCGTGACCCGTATCTACGACGATCTGCGGATGCAGTCCGCCGTGCGCATGCTCTATCACCAGTGCAAGGCGCTGGATCCCACGCGCGTCGTCTCCTCCAATGACGGCTGGGAGCAGGTGGAAACCGATATCCTCGGCCTGCACGACTATACCCCGGACGGCGAATCTCTGGCGATGCACTTTGCCGACCGCGACCGTCTGGACAAATACGCCGCCTCCCGCAGGGTCAGCTCGGTCAAGGGCTTTACCCCCACCCGGAAGGAAGCCTTCATGCTCACCGAATACGGCGGCATCTCCATCTCCGACGGACAGGAGGGCACCTGGGGCTACCATGGAAAGCCGAAGGACGAAAACGAGTTCTTCGAGCGCTTCGCCTCCGTCACCAACGCCATCCGCGCAATCCCCTACTGCCGCGGCTACTGCTACACGCAGCTCACCGACGTCCGCCAGGAAGCCAACGGCATCCTTAACGGCTACAGAAAACCCAAGGTCGATCCGGAGCGCTTCCGCGCAATCAATGTCAGCCCTCAGGCTGAATGGCAAGGAATATAGTTCACCACAAGTGAACTTATTTGAACGCAAACCAAATATGAAAGGAGACACCACTATGAAGAAATGGACTTCCCTGATCCTCGCGCTCGTGCTGACGCTGTGCGTCGGTCTCGCATCCGCAGAAACCCTGACCTACTGGTCTCTGTTTGACGGCGGCGAAAGCGACGTCATGCAGGGCATCGTGGACGCCTGGAACGCCACCGATCCCGAGTACAAGATCGACCACGTAACCCTCAAGTCCTCCGAATACTACACCAAGCTGGTCACCGCCGTCGCCGGCGGCCAGGGCCCGGACATCGGCATCAGCCACGTCGCCAAGCTGGCTGAGCTCGTCGAGAACGGCGTCGTCACCCCGCTGGACAGCTTTGCCGAAGAAGCCAGCTTTGGCTGGGACGGCCTCAACGCCGCCATCATGAAGGGCTGCGTCGTGGACGGCGAAACCTACGCCGTGCCGCTGGATACCCACTGCCAGGTTCTCTACTACAACAAGGACCTCCTGGCCGACATGCTCAACGAAGACGGCAGCCTGACCGTTCCGCAGGACAGCGAAGAGTTCATCACCTGGCTGCAGGGCATCCAGGAGAAGATCGGCCCGGACAAGTACGCGCTGGCCATCAAGTCCATCAAGGCCGATACCTTCCGCATGTGGTGGTCCCTGTATCATCAGGCGGGCGGCGCTCCGGTCATCACCTCCGATCTGGAGATCACGCTTAACAAGGACATCATGATCAAGACCCTGGAATACATGAACAGATGGTATCACTCCGGCATCTGCCCGCTGAACCTGGACGACTCCTCCGGCGCGTTCTCCAACGGCAACGCCGCCATCACCTTCCAGGGCGTCTGGAAGACCTATCCGTACGAGAACACCGAGGGCCTGAACTTCGGCATCGAGCTCTTCCCGCAGCTGTTCCACGACGCGGACTACACCGTCTGGGGCGATTCCCACACCCTGATCATGCCGTACAACGCCAAGGCTGACGAAGCGCGCCAGAAGGCCATCTTCGAGTTCTTCGAGTTCGCTTCCAACAACTCCATGGAGTGGGGCGCCCGCGCCGGCCACATCGTCGCCAACACCTCCGTCGTCGAGAGCGAAGAATTCAAGGCGCTGCCGTACCGCAGCAAGACCGCTGCCGCGGCCAACTCCGTCATCTTCTTCGAGCCGAATGCGTACTCCTACCCGGTTCGCGATATCCTCATCGCCAACATCGGCGCGTACCTGACCGGCACCATCGACGCCGAGACCGCCTATAACGAGTCCGTCGCCGAAATCGAGGCTACTATCCAGTAAGTTTCCCGTCACTGACTGACACTCCATTTTAAGGCAACACAGAGAAGGGCGCCGCACCGAGCGGCGCCCCTCTCCCCTGCTTAAGAAAGAAGGCGACTTCATGACCGGCAAAAAACAGAGAATTCTGAGGACCAATGTGGCCGCCTGGAGCTTTCTGCTTCCCTTTCTGGCGCTGTATACGCTGTTCATCATCTATCCGGTGTTCAAGGCCGGATACATGAGCGCATTCAAGTGGAATCTGATGGGCAAGCGTGGCTTTGAAGGGCTGAGCAATTACCAGAAGCTCCTGGGCGACAAATACTTCTGGGGTGCGCTGCTCAACACGGGCAAGTTCATGCTCTATTCCACCCCGACCATCATGCTTTCCTCCCTGACGCTGGCGCTTCTGGCCAACCGCCACACGCGCTTCACCCGCTTCTACCGCTCCGCCTACTTCCTGCCGCATCTGCTTTCCGTGTCCATCGTCGCGTCCATCACCCGCTATATGGCGCAGCCTTACGGGCAGGGCTTCATCAGCACGATGCTGCATACCCTCGGCATCAAGACCGAGCTCTTCTTCCTCACCGATCCGCACCTGGTATGGGTGACGCTGGTGGTCGCCACCATGTGGTGGACGCAGGGTTATAACTTCCTCATCTACACCGCCGCCCTGCAGGATATCCCCGAGGTGCTCTACGAAGCCGCTTCCATCGACGGCGCAAGCGGCTCGCAGCAGCTGTTCCACATCACGCTGCCGCTGCTGAGCAAGACGACGGTCATGATCCTCATGCTGCAGATGATCGCCTCGGCCAAGCTCTTCGGCCAGGTCTGGATGATCACCGAAGGCGGCCCCGGCTGGGACACGCGCACCATCGTCATGTACATCTACCAGACGGCCTTCACAAAGAACAACATGGGCTACGCCTGCGCGATGTCCATCGTCTTCTTCCTGCTGCTGATGATTCTTACCCAGATTCAGCGCAAGGCGACCGCCAAAGCAGAGGAGGTGTGCTAATGAAGAAGAAGCTGCGCACAAGGCGCAATTCCAGCCTGGAAGGCGCCATTCTGGAAGCCTTTTCCTTCGTTTCCGCCATCGTCATCCTGCTGCCGATCGTGTGGACGGCATTTGTCTCCTTCAGGCCCGAATTCTCCACGTTTGGCAACGTGTTCTCCTATTTTACCCCGCCGTATACCCTTGACAACTACGTGACCATCTTCTCCAAGAGCAAGGTGTTCCGCTGGATTCTCAACAGCTTCATCGTCACCGGCAGCGTCACAGGCCTGACCGTTCTGCTCTGCGCGCTGGCTGCCTATCCGATGGCAAAGATGAAGTTTTTCGGCAAGCGCTTTCTGAGCACCTACCTGCTCATCGGATTGATGGTGCCCACCGAGGCGACGATCGTATCGCTTTACACGCTGGTCAAGGATATGAGCATGCTCAACTCCTACGCCGGATTGATCGTGCCGGTGCTGGCAGGCTCCATGAACGTGATCATCACCATCAACTTCTTCTCCGGCATTCCGGATGAGCTGCTGGAAGCCGCCAAGATCGACGGCGCAAGCGAATGGCAGATCTTCACGCATGTTATCCTGCCGCTGGGCAAGACGGTCATGATCAGCGTCGCCATCTTCACCTTCATCCGCAACTGGAACAACTTCCTCTGGCCGTTCCTGTGCGCCATGAATGAGGATATGTTCACGCTGACCGTCGGCATCCCCGCCTTCATCAGCACCTACAACGACACGCTCGCCATGCCGATGACCGTCAGCATGGTCGCCTCCATCCCGCTGTTCCTCTTCTATATGATCTTTGAAAAGCGCATTGTCCGCGGCATTGCGCTCACGGGCGTCAAGGGCTGATCTGCCCGCGCCAAGGCCTGACGTCCGCCCCCGGACGTCAGGCCTTTTCCATCGACAAAGAGGTGTTCCCATGCAGAAAAAGACCATCCTGCTTGCACAGTTCAAGCACGAAACCAATCCCTTCAATCCCAGCCGCACAACGCTCCGGGATTTTCAAAACCGCGCGCTCAACATCGGCGAGGACATGATTATCCGCAACCGCGGCAACCACTCCGAGCCCGGCGCGTTCATCGACGTCCTTGAAGCAAGGCCCGATGTGCGCATGCTGCCCGTCGTCGACGGCAACGCATGCCCCAGCGGCCTGGTGACAGCGGACGCCTTTGAATATGTCGCATCCATGCTGGAAAATGCCGTGCGCACACAGAAGCCGGACGCCATCCTTCTCGCACTGCACGGCGCGATGATCACCGAAGACGACGGGGACGCGGACGGCGCGCTGCTCGAACGCCTGCGCGCCGCCGCCGGGCCGGGCATTCCCATCGTCGCCACGCTCGATTTCCACGCCAACCTCACCGACCGCATGGTACGCTGCTCCACCGCGCTCTTCCCCCAGCGCTATTATCCGCATACGGATTTTTACGACCGCGGCGTCGAGGCGGCACAGCTCGTGCTCGACGTCCTTGACGGCAGGCGCAAGCCGACAGCTGCACGCCAGCATATTCCGCTCATTTATCCGCATCTGCCCACGGACGGGCATCCCTGCGGCACGCTGACGGATATGCTGATTGAGGCCAGCGGAGAACGCCACGCCGTCTATTTTGTCGCCGGCTTTTCCCGCGCCGACGTCTCCTGCGCAGGCGCATCCATCTATGCGCTGACGGATGATGATCCCGAAGGCGCAAAGGCGCTGTGCAGCCGCTTTGCGCAGTGGGTATCGGATCATCTGGAGGACTTCAGCGAGCATCACCCCGATCCCGTTCAGGCCGTTGCCGAGGCCATCGCCTCAAGCGAGACGACCGTCTTTGCCGACGGCGCGGACAACCCGGGCTCCGGCTCCGCAGGCGACGCGACGGAGCTGCTGCACGAGCTGCTCAGACAGGGCGCGACCGGCGTCGCCGTCGCCTCCATCTGGGATCCGGAAACCGTCCGTCAGGCGCACGAGGCCGGCGTCGGCGCGACCATACGCGTGCGCCTGGGCGGCAAGAGCAGTCCCATCGTCGGTGCGCCCATCGAGCGCGAGGCCTATGTCCGCCTGCTTGGAGACGGCGAATTTACCGTCCGCGGCCCGGTCCACGGCGGCGTCGCCCAGCACATGGGCAAGACCGCCGTCCTTAAGATCGAAGGCCTTACGATCATCGTCAGTTCCCTGCGCGTGCAGACGTTTGATCTGGAGATGTTCCGCGCGCACGGTATCGAGCCGACCGCGCAGAAGATCCTCGTCGTCAAATCCGTCGTGCATTTCAAGGCCGCATTTTCCCAGGCCTTCAGCCGCCTCGTCGTGCTGGACATGCCCAACGTCTGCCCGCTCAACGAGCGCGTCATCCCCTTTACCCGCGTGCCCCGGCCGATCTATCCGCTCGACGATGCAGACGCCTGCCGCGCATATGCAAAAACCGTTTGCCCTTATGCGCCGGCGGATGTATAATCTTTTCATCGCAGGCATTTCGTCACAGGCATTTCACCGCAGAACCACCCATCCCGAAATCCATGTGCTGTCAGGAGGAAACCGACATGAAGACATACAAAATCGCAGTCATTCCGGGCGACGGCATCGGCCCGGAGGTCATCGCCGAGGGCGTAAAGGTGCTCGACGAGGTCGCCAGACAGGACGGTACGTTTGCATTTGAATGGACGTATTTCCCCTGGGGCTGCACGTATTACCTTGAAAACGGCCGCATGATGGCCGAGGACGGCCTTGAGCAGCTTGAAAAGTTTGACGCCATCTTCCTGGGCGCCGTCGGCATGCCGGGCGTGCCGGATCACGTGTCGCTCTGGGATCTGCTGCTGGTCATCCGCAAGCACTTTGATCAGTACGTCAACCTGCGTCCGGTAAAGCTGCTGCGCGGCGCGCCCTGTCCGCTCAAGGACGCCAGGCGCGAGGACATCGACATGATCTTCGTGCGCGAAAACAGCGAGGGCGAATATGCCGGCAGCGGCAGCTGGCTCTACAAGGGCAAGGAGAACGAGGTCGTCATCCAGAACGGCGTATTCTCCCGCAAGGGCTGCGAGCGCATCATCCGCTATGCCTACGAGTTGGCTCGCAAAGAGGGAAGGCCGCTGACCTCTGTCAGCAAGGGCAACGCGCTCAACTACTCCATGGTCTTCTGGGATCAGATCTTCAAGGAGGTCGGCGAGGAATACCCGGACGTGAAGACCAACTCCCTGCTGGTGGACGCGGCAAGCATGTTCATGGTCAAGGATCCGGCGCGTTTTGGCGTCGTGGTCACCTCCAATCTCTTCGGCGACATCCTGACGGATCTTGGCGCAGCCATCTCCGGCGGCATGGGCCTCGCCGCCGGCGCAAACCTCAACCCCGAGCGCAAATACCCGTCGATGTTTGAGCCGATCCATGGCTCCGCGCCGGATATCGCCGGTAAGGGCGTCGCCAATCCGCTGGCTTCCGTCTGGTCCGCCAGCCAGATTCTGGACTTCTTC
>JAFQOY010000144.1 GCA_017412025.1 Clostridia bacterium
GGCGATGCGTTTTATTCTCTTTGTGCCCGCGCAGCTGCTGTTTATGGTGGCCGCTGCGGTTTATATGGTGGTTGACATGGGCGTTGCGCCCTATGACGCCATTCCTCAGATCATCGCAAGGCGCAGAGGGTGGTCGTTCCGCCTGGTGCGTGTCGCGTGGGATACGTTTATGATGGTCGGCGGATACCTGCTTGGTTCCACTGTCGGCCTTGTGACGATGGTCATTGCCTTCGGCATGGGACCGCTGCTCACGTATATGGCGCGAAAGCTCAGACCATATCTCAACTGAACAGGGCTTCTGCGCCGTCCGCTGCTGCGGGCGGCGTTTGGCTTGCAATTTGTATGGACCCATGGTATCATCAGAAAAAACAGATGACAATTGCGGCCGGAGGCTGTCCGGCGGGGAGGATCACATGCACGAGGGAGTACCGGTATATCTTGCGCAGCTGTTGACCGGCCAGTATGGAGAAGAGACGGCAGAGAGAATTGCGGCAGGCTTTGAAGCCGGACGCGCAGTGACGCTGCGCGCCAACAGGCTCAAAACAGATGCGCAGACCGTGGCGAAGAAGCTTGCGCTGCATGGGATTGAGACGGAGGCTGTCCCGTGGAGCGAAGACGCGCTGATTGTCCGCGGCGCGAGGGAGGATGCGCTGACTGCGCTGGATTTGTATGAGAATGGAGAAATCTATCTGCAGAGCCTGTCCTCGATGATTCCGCCTGTGCTGCTTCATGCAAAGCCGGGCGAGAATATTCTGGATATGGCGGCGGCCCCGGGCGGCAAGACGACGCAGATTGCAGCGCTGACGGGGAACCGGGCGATGATTACCGCCTGTGAGATGAACAAAATCCGCGCAGACCGCCTGCGCTACAACGTCGCGCGCCAGGGCGCTTCGCGCGTGACGGTGATGAATATCGACGCCCGTAATCTCGACGATCTGTTTTCCTTCGACCGGATTTTGCTGGATGCGCCCTGCTCGGGCAGCGGCACGGTGCTGCTTGGCGATCCCCGGTCAAAGGGGCAGTTTAACCAGCGCAATCTGGAAAAGACGACGAAGGCGCAGGAAGCGCTGCTTTCAAAGGCGCTCAGGCTGCTCAGGCCGGGCTGCGAGATGGTGTATTCCACCTGTTCTGTGCTGGAGCAGGAGAATGAAAACATCGTCAGACGCGCGCTGAAGAAGGCGGACGCAGAGGTTGTGCCGCTTGATCTTTCTTCGTTCGGCGCTGTGCCGCAGCTGCCGGTAAGCATACCGGGTACGCTTTGCGTATGCCCGGATGAGCTCTATGAGGGATTCTTCGTGGCGAAGCTCCGCAGAAGAAAATGACAGGCTCTTGAGGAGCAGAGAATATCGCAGATGAGAAAACGCCGGAGGCGCGCAGCGCCTCCGGTACAGCCTGTCAAAAAAGTATTTTGACAGGCTGGTGGACGGGGGAACCTTTCCCCCGCCACAGCCACCCCCTACAGATTTCACTTGAATCCTGCGGATTCCGGTCGTGAAATCTGCAAGGAAACGATTTTTCTTCCGGGAAATGGGATTTCCCTCCATCAAAATCGATTCGGTCGCGCCGTACACGCCGCCGCGACCGATTTTTTTGTTCTATGCAGGTTTTTTGACAATCTGCGCCGGAGACGCGCAGCGCCTCCGGTATTTTTTCGCTGAGCAGATTTGAGGCGCTTTTTTGCCCGCGGCGGACGATCCTGTACAGAATTGGAAAAAACAATGGGAAAGACGGCGGAAAACCGGGAGAAAAATGACGAAATATAAAGTGCAGATTGGGATTGGGTTAAATTCTTCTTGTCAGAGCGAAACAAGTCCATTATAATAGAAAAGTCTGATGTTTTTTCAGACGGCCATTTTGCTGTATTCCATTTTATCAACATTGGAGAGCATACGAAATGAATACGATTCTGACTGTGATCAAGCTTTTCGGCGGTCTGGCCATGTTCCTTTACGGTATGGAGATCATGGGCGATGGCCTGAAGCAGGGATCAGGCGAAACACTGAAGAAGTTTCTGGGCAAGCTGACGCAGAACGCTGTGATGGGTCTTGTCACCGGTACGCTAGTGACGGCGATCATCCAGAGCTCCACGGCGACGATCGTGCTGACGGTCGCGCTCATCGGCGCCGGCATCCTCAACCTGAAGCAGGCGGTCTCCATCGTGCTGGGCGCCAACATCGGCACCACAGTCACTGCGCAGATCATCCGCCTGATGGACATTGAGACGTCAAGCGGTTCGCTGCTGACGTTCTTCAAGCCCGACACGCTCGCTCCGCTTGCGCTGGTCATCGGCATTCTGCTGTTCATGTTTATCAAGAAGAGCGGTTCCAAGAACGTGGGCATGATCTGTCTGGGCTTTGGCATCCTGTTTACCGGCATGATGTCCATGACCGACGCCGTGGAGCCGCTTGCCGAGTCTCAGGCGTTTGTCGATGTGCTGGGCTATTTTACCGATATGCCGATGGTCGGCATTTTGACGGGCCTTGTGCTGACGGTCATCGTGCAGAGTTCCTCTGCAATGGTCGGTATTCTTCAGGCGCTGTCCTCCACCGGCGTGATGACCTTTGAACTGGTGTATCCGATCATCATGGGCATCAACCTGGGCACCTGCGTGACGACGGCGCTGGTCTGTTCCATCGGCACGACGAAGGACGCCAAGCGAACCGGCGTTGTGCATATCGTCTTCAACTGCATCGGTACCGTGCTGTTCATGATCGCGATGGCGGTCATCCGCAGCGCCGGTGGTTTCCCGCAGCTGTGGACCAGCGTGGTCAACAGCGGCGGCATCGCGAACTTCCAGACGGTTTTCAATCTCGTGACCGCGGTTGTGCTGGTTCCCTTTACCGGGCTGCTGGTGAAGCTCTCCTGCGTCATCGTCAAGGACGAGCCGCAGAAGGAGGACAAGTATCCGGAGCTTGCGCCGCTTGATGAGAAGCTTATGATTTCTCCGGCGGTTGCGCTTGCCGAGGCGCAGCGCGCGGTGGCCGCCATGACCCGGATCGCCAAGGAAAACTTTGCGCGCAGCCTTGAGCAGTTTGCGGAGTATAAGGCTGCGATGACGGAAGAGATCAACGAGTGTGAGGACAGGATTGACACCTTTGCCGACGACGCTGACAACTTCCTGATCGATCTGAGCCGCAGCGTAAAGAACCCGGCGGAAAAGCGCCAGCTGAACATGCTCATGCAGTGCATCCCGGACGTGGAACGCGTGGGCGACTATGCGACCAACTTTGACGAGATGGCGCAGAAGATGCACGACACCGGCCTCAGGTTCTCCGAGAGCGCGCAGAAGGAACTGCGCATCCTCGGCGAGGCGATTCAGGAGATCCTGGATCTGACGGTGACTGCGCTTGAAAACGACAGCGAGCATGCTGCACGCCGCATTGAGCCGCTTGAAGAGGTTATCGACGATATCGTGCTCATGCTCAAAGACCGCCATACGGCCCGCCTGTGCGAGGGCGTGTGCACGATTGACTCCGGTCTGGTGTTCATGGATATGCTGACGTATATGGAGCGTGCCGCGGATCAGTGCTCCAGCATCGCGATGATGATGCTCAGCAAGCACAACGACGAGATCCTGCACAACCACCATCACTATCTGCAGGTGCTGCACGAGTCCGGCGAACAGAGCTACGTCGCCGAGCAGGAGCGCCGCAGGGAGCAGTTCCTCAAGCCGCTCGAGAAAATTGCGCTTTGACAGTCAAAAGAGAGCCTGTACGCCTGATGACAGCGTGCAGGCTCTCTTTGCGGTTGCATAGCGATCCGCGCATGGATGCAGGCGCATCAGACCGAGTTCGACGCGGCGAAGCCTGACCCAAAAAGAAAGACCCTGGCAGCTGCCAGGGTCTATCGCATGGTGCCGGTGGTGGGACTCGAACCCACACGGGTCTCCCCAACGGATTTTGAATCCGTCACGTCTGCCATTCCATCACACCGGCAAATGGATGAAAGACTTCATTCAGTATATCCAAATCAGGGGGGAAAGTCAAGCAGATCAGCCGGATTTTATCCAAGCAGATCCAGATACCGGTCGCCGGTTGGGCGGCGGGGATGCTCGACAGCCTGATAACGGAGCAGCTCATTTTCCTTCCTGCAGCAGGACGAGACGTAGCAGCATCC
Source organism: Clostridia bacterium (assembly GCA_017412025.1). The sequence goes on from JAFQOY010000144.1 coordinate 4,117, forward strand.
TTCCAGCGCGAAAAGAATCAGAAACAGACAGGTACAGATAATCAGAGGCAAAAGACTGGTCTCCTTTATAAGTGTGATATAAAAACAAACGAGGGCGATTATAACACGGGAAGACGAAAAAGAAAAGCAAAAGTTTATTACAAATCAGGCCGGATAATTTAACACTTGGAATCGGGGGAGCCAATCTTAACAGTAAATTGACGGTATGCTATGATATAATCAATAAGTAAACGGAGGCATATTGTGATATGATCAGATTGTACGGAGTATTGGGATGGCTGCGTGAAGCGCTTATCCCTCGGGGACAGAGCGGCAGGCAGATTTCGCGCAATATGGGTATCACGCTGGGGCTGCTTGGCGTATCGGCGCTGTTCTGCGCGTTCCTCATTTCTGTCGGTGATACGGACAGCGCAGTTCCGCTCGTGTTTGTGCTTGCTGTGCTGCTGACGGCGCGCTTTACGGACGGCTATTTTTACGGTCTGTTTGCGACGATTGCATCGGTCTTTGGCGTTAACTATGCTTTTACTTATCCGTATTTCAGCTTTAACTTTACCCTTACAGGATATCCGCTGACGTTTCTGACGATGTTTGCCGTTTCGCTGGTTGTCGGCATGCTGACTGAGCAGAACAAAAGGCAGAACAGAATTGAAGCCGAGGCGGAGAGGGAAAAGATGAAGGCCAATCTGCTGCGCTCGGTGTCGCATGACCTGCGTACGCCGCTGACGGCGATTTACGGTTCGTCCAGCGCGGTGCTTGAGAATTACGATTCGTTCAGCGACGATGTGAAAAAAGATCTGATCGAGCATGTGCGCGACGATGCGCAGTGGCTTGTGCGGCTGGTAGAGAATATTCTGTCGATTACGCGGATCAAGGACGGCGTCGTGAGAATCAAAAAGATGCCGGAAGCGGTAGAGGAAATTGTCGCCGAGGCCGCAGCAAAATTCAAGAAGAACCGCTGCATGCCGGTCAGGGTGCATGTGCCGGACGAGCTGATTCTCGTGCCGATGGACGCGACGCTGATTGAGCAGGTGCTGGTCAACCTGCTGGAAAACGTGGTTATCCATGCGAGCGGTGCGACGGAAATCATCCTGAGCGTAAAGCGCAGCGATGAGGGCGCCTGTTTCTGTGTGACGGATAACGGAAAAGGCATTGACGATGATGTGCTGCCCAAGTTGTTTGAGGAGATGTTTCCGCATGCGAAGGATCTGAATGCGGATGGACGGCGCTCGATGGGGATTGGGCTTTCTGCATGCATGAGCATTGTGCGCGCACACGGCGGCACGATGTATGCGCAGAACAGGCCTGAGGGCGGCGCAGATGTGGGATTTGTTTTACCGATGGAGGAGGAAAACCGAAGTGGCAGTTAAGGGAAAGGTGCTCATCGTTGAGGATGATCGCGCGATATGCAATTTCATAAGGCGGGTGCTGGAGGCCAACGGATATGAACCGCTGATTGTGGGCACCGGGCGCGAGGCGATCAGCCTGCTGGCGTCGCATTGTCCGGATGTGGTGATTCTGGATCTGGGGCTGCCGGATATGGACGGTATGGAGGTGCTGCACGACCTTCGGCAGTGGTCGCTGATGCCTGTGGTGGTGGTCTCCGCGCGCACGGACGAGCGCGAGAAGGTGAAAGCACTGGACGCCGGAGCAGACGACTATATCACCAAGCCGTTTGGCACGTCCGAGCTGCTGGCGCGCATCCGCACGGCGATCCGTCATACGCGCATGGTCGGCGGCAGCAGCGCGATTGCGCGCAGCAATCGCTTTACGGCGAAGGGGCTTGTGATTGACTATGACAAGTACCGCGTGTACATCGACGGAGAGGACGCGAACCTGACGCAGAATGAGTTCAAGCTTGTGGCGCTCCTTGGCCGCTATGCGGGCCGCGTGCTGACCTATGATTACCTGATCCGCGAAATCTGGGGGCCGAACAAGACGTACGACAATCAGATCCTGCGTGTGAACATGGCCAACATCCGCCGCAAGATCGAAAAGAATCCGGGCGAGCCGCAGTACATTTTCACTGAGGTCGGCGTCGGATACCGGATGATCGAGGGCGACTGAGCGCAATTCCGCCAGTGGCGGAAATAATTGCGCGAAGCCGGGAAATCGTAAGGAGCAGCGGAAGCTGCGACTATACGAGTTTCCAGGGGACGGGCGCAATTCCGCCAGTGGCGGAAATAATCGCGCGAAGTCGGGAAATCGTAAGGAGCAGCGGAAGCTGCGACTATACGAGTTTCCAGGGGACGGACGCAATTCCGCCGTTGGCGGAAATAATTGCGCGAAGTCGGGAAATCGTAAGGAGCAGCGGAAGCTGCGACTATACGAGCTGTCGTATGCCGTTTCAGAAGAATGCTTGATTGAGAGAGGCGCTTTTGCCTCTCTTTTAAGTTTTTCTGGCATAGTATGGAAAACTTGCCCATTTACATTGCGCGGTACTGCGCGTATAATAGATTTCACGTTTATATTGAACGCTGATCATGTATGATATCCTGCTTTGTAGGAGGAATGAATATGTTTAAGATTGTCAGAAAAGAGCGCCTGAACCCGACCGTTACCCGCATGGTCATCGAGGCGCCGTTTGTCGCCCGCAAGGCGGAGCCGGGCCAGTTTATCATCTTCCGCACGCATGAGGACAGCGAGCGCATTCCGCTGACGATCGCGGACTATGACCGCGAGGCCGGTACGGTGACGATCATCTATCAGATCGTCGGCGGCTCCACGATGGAGCTTGACGCGATGGAGGAAGGTCAGTCCATCTGCGATTTTGTCGGCCCGCTGGGCGTGGCGACGCATACGGAGGGCCTGAAGAAGGTCTGCGTGGTCGGCGGCGGCGTGGGCTGCGCGATTGCGTATCCCGTGACCAAGAAGCTGCATGATCTGGGCTGCGAGGTGCACGCTGTCGTCGGCTTCCGCAATGAGGATCTGGTGATCCTTGAGAAGGAATTTGAAGCGGCGAGCAGCCTTGTGGTGAAGATGAGCGACGACGGCAGCTGGGGTGAAAAGGGCCTTGTAACGGCGGCGCTTGAAAAGCTGATCCAGGATGGAAACGAATATGACGAGGTGATCGCCATCGGTCCGCTGGTGATGATGAAGTTTGTCTGTGCCGTTACGAAGAAATACGGAGTGAAGACCGTCGTCTCCATGAACCCGATCATGATCGACGGCACGGGTATGTGCGGCGGCTGCCGCCTGACCGTGGGCGGAGAGACGAAGTTTGCCTGCGTGGACGGCCCGGACTTTGACGGCCATCTGGTCGACTTTGACGAGGCGATGAAGCGCGGCAGCATGTACCGCGAGTTTGAGCAGCATGCCCGCGGGGCGCACTGCAACCTGCTGAGCAAGGAGGTCAGGTGATATGGCTGTGACGAGAAATATGGATTTGAAAAAATGTCCGATGCCGTCTCAGGAGCCGGACGTCCGCAACCGGAATTTTGAGGAAGTGGCCCTTGGCTATACGTATGAAATGGCCGTGAATGAAGCGAGGCGCTGCCTGAACTGCCCGAAGAAACCGTGCGTATCCGCCTGTCCGGTGCAGATCGATATTCCCGCGTTTATCGCCTGCGTGGCAGGCGAGGACATGGAGGGCGCTTACAGGGTGCTGTCTGCTTCCTCCGCGCTGCCGGCGGTATGCGGCCGCGTCTGCCCGCAGGAGAACCAGTGCGAGGGCAAGTGCGTGCGCGGCGTGAAGGGCGAGAGCGTGGCCATCGGCCGCCTGGAGCGCTTTGTGGCCGACTGGCACAGGGAGCACAGCGATGAGAAACCGGCAAAGCCGGAGCACAACGGCCATAAGGTCGCTATCGTCGGCGCAGGTCCGTCCGGCCTGACGGCGGCAGGCGATCTGGCGAAGCTGGGCTATGGCGTCACGGTATTTGAGGCGCTGCATCTGGCGGGCGGCGTGCTGGTGTACGGCATTCCGGAGTTCCGCCTGCCCAAGGCCATCGTCCGCAAGGAAATCGAGGGTCTGAAGGCGATGGGCGTTGAGATCCTGACGAACATGGTGATCGGCAAGGTGCTGACCGTAGACGAGCTGTTTGACATGGGCTATGAGGCGGTGTATATCGCCTCCGGCGCAGGCCTGCCGCGCTTTATGAATATCCCGGGCGAGAGCCTGAAGGGCGTATATTCCGCCAACGAATACCTCACGCGCATCAACCTGATGAAGGCCTATCTGTCGGAAAGCAAGACGCCGATTCAGAAGAGCCGCAGGGTGGCCGTCGTCGGCGGCGGCAATGTGGCGATGGACGCGGCGCGCAGCGCCAAGCGTCTGGGCGCGGACGAGGTGTACATCGTCTACCGCCGCGGCATGGCCGAACTTCCTGCCCGCAGGGAAGAGGTAGAGCATGCGGAGGAAGAGGGCATCATCTTCAAGACGCTGACCAATCCGGTCGAGGTGCTCGGCGATGAGAACGGCTTTGTCTGCGGCATGAAGTGCGTTGAGATGGAGCTGGGCGAGCCGGACGCCAGCGGCCGCCGCCGTCCTGTCGTCAAGGAAGGCAGTGAATTCACGCTTGACGTGGACACGATGATCATGTCCATCGGCACCAGCCCCAACCCGCTGATCCGCTCCACGACGCCGGGCCTTGAGGTAAACCGCCACGGCTGTATCGTCACCAACGGCGACGATGGGCTGACCAGCCGCGAGGGCGTATACGCTGGCGGCGACGCCGTGACCGGCGCAGCGACGGTCATTCTGGCGATGGGCGCGGGCAAGAGCGCGGCAAAGGCGATCGACGCCTACATCCGTGAAAAAAACGCGTAAGGTATGCATATATTCTGTCAAAATGGAGGGCTGGCTGAATAAACCGGCCCTCCTTGGGCGTTTATGGAGACAAACATTGATAATTCTATCATTTGTTTAAAAAGCGTAGACAGCATGTAAAAGATAAAGTATAATAAGAATAACGCGATGAATTGTGCAGAATATACAGTGGATAATGAAAAGCCGGTTGGGAGGAAATGCAATGACCGTAAAGGAGATAGCCGCCGTGCTCGACGCGCAGTGGCTCTGCTGCCAGGAGGAGGAAAACCGGGAGATCGATTCCGCCTTCGCCTCCGACATGATGAGCGACGTGCTTGCCTTTGTCAAAGAGGATACGCTTGTGCTGACGGGCCTTGTCAACAGCCAGTCGGTGCGGACCTGTGAGATGCTGGACGTGCCGTGCATCGTCTTTGTAAGGGGCAAGGATCCGCGGCCCGATGCGCTTGAGATGGCGCAGGAAATCGGCCTGCCGGCAATCAAGACAGCATATTCCATGTACGAAGCCTGCGGGCGGCTGTATGCCGCCGGGCTGAGGCCGGTGAATCTGGGGGATGCATATGAGTAAAGAGGTATTCACGGTTGTCGCCAACGATATGACTGCCGCGGGCGACGTGTCCGCGAGGATCAAGCGCCAGATGAAGCGCATCGGCGTGCCCAGCGCGATCATGCGCCGCGTGTCGGTGTGCACTTATGAGGCGGAGATCAACCTGGTGATTCACTCCATGGGCGGCGGTATTGATTTTGAAATCACGGATGAAGAGATTGTCGTGCACGTCTGGGATAAGGGTCCCGGCATTCCGGATCTTGAAAAAGCGATGACGGAGGGCTACTCCACAGCGTCCAATGAAGTGCGCAACATGGGCTTTGGCGCGGGCATGGGCCTGCCCAATATGAAGCGCAATGCGGATCGGTTTGAGATTGCTTCGCAGGTGGGGAAGGGAACCGATATCGTGATGGCATTTGATATCTGAGATCATCGTCATCGGAGCTGACAAAAGGGAGGTCGGCAGGAATTGTCTGAAACATATTACCATTCTGTACGGCTTGACAGAGACAAGTGCAAGGGCTGCACGACATGCCTGAAGCGATGTCCGACGGAGGCCATCCGTATCCGCCACAATACGGCCAGCATCATTCATGAGCGATGCATCGACTGCGGTGAATGCATCAAGGTCTGTGCGCATCACGCGAAGATCGCCGTGACGGATCCGCTTGAGTCGATCCGGGCGTTCAAATATGCGATTGCGCTGCCTGCGCCGACGCTGTATGCGCAGTTTCAGGGCGTGCATGTGCCGGAGCCGATCATTGCATCGCTGTTCAGGCTGGGCTTTGCCGATGTGTTTGAGGTGGCGCGCGCGGCGGAGGTTGTCTCGTATGCGATTTCCAAGGCGCTGCGCGAGGAGAACAAGCCGCGTCCGGTGATCTCCTCCGCCTGTCCGGCGGTGCTGAGGCTGATTCAGGTGCATTTTCCTGCGCTGCTGGATAACGTGATTGACTTCATGTCGCCTATGGAGGCGGCTGCCAGAATGGCGAAGGAAGAATTTGCAAAGAAGCACGGCGTTTCGATGGAGGAGATCGGCGCGTTCTTCATTTCGCCCTGCGCGGCGAAGATGACGGCGGTCAAGTCGCCCATCGGCCAGGAAAAATCCTATGTGGACGGCGTGATTTCCATCAGGGACGTCTATCCGCAGATGCTTTCCTATGTGAAGAAGGGCTTTGAACCCTTTGAGATCGAGCGTGCCAGTACGGTCGGCATCAAATGGGCGGTTCCCGGCGGCGAGGCGGAGGCGCTGGGCATCAAGAGCTCGCTGTGCGTGGACGGCATTGAAAACGTCAAGTGCGTTTTGGAGCAGATTGAAAACGCGCGCATCCGCAATCTGGTGTACTTTGAAGGATTGGCCTGTGTCAACGGCTGCCTCGGCGGCCCGCTGACGGTGGAAAACAGCTTTGTCGCCAAGAACCGACTGCGCAGCGTGATGAACCGCACGCCGCAGAAGACCGTGCAGCGCTCGGACGTCTTTGAAAACGCGACGAAGACGCTGCGCATGACGCAGGAGATCGAGCCCAACCACTCGATGGAGCTGGAAGGGACGATGAAGCAGCGCATCGCCATGGCCAACCGGATTGACGAGCTGGAAAAGAGCCTGCCCGGATACGACTGCGGCTCCTGCGGCTCGCCGACATGCCGCGCGCTGGCGTGGGATATCGCGCACGGCTATGCCAACGAGCTGAACTGTATTTTCAAGCTGAATGATAAAATCAGCTCATTGGCGTCGGAGATGGTCGCGCTGGGTGCGTCCACGCGCTTCAATACCCTGCAGGACAGCGCAAGGCTGGCGGAGATGAGCGAAGAACTGAGCAAGGATGACGACTGATTCTCAGCACAGGAGGAGATACCCATGAAGATTTCGGAATTTGAGCGCCTGGCGGGCGTAAAATGCCTCACGGGCGAATATGAGGACAGGGAGATCAAAAGCGGCTATACCTGCGACCTGCTCAGCCATGTGATGGGCAAGGGGCAGGCGGATATGGCGTGGATTACGGTGCAGACGCATATGAATGTCATCGCCGTGGCGTCGCTGCTGGATTTTGCCTGCGTGATCATTCCGGAGAACCTGCCGGTGGAAGCGCCGATCATCGAAAAGGCGAAGGATGAAGACATCATCATTCTTTCCTCGGACAAGACGGCGTATGAGCTGGTAACCCTTCTCGCAGAAAGCGGCGTTGCCCCGGCTAAAAAGGGCTGATCGCCGCGATGAAAAAGCTCTTTTGCGATCTGCACATTCATTCCTGCCTGTCTCCCTGCGGGGACAGCCTGATGACGCCCAACAACATCGTGGGCATGGCGTTCATCAAGCAGCTGGATGTGATCGCCGTCTGCGATCACAATTCGGCGCTGAATCTGCCGGCCGTCAAGGAAGCGGCGGATATGATGAACGTGCTGCTGCTGCCCGGAATGGAGCTGACAACGAGAGAAGAGGCGCACATGCTGTGCTACTTCCGGGATGTGGAAACATGCCTTGCCTTTTCCCGTGAGATCCGCAGCCATCTGCCGCCGGTGCCGAATAATGAAAAGTTCTTCGGCAGGCAGCAGATCATGAACGCGCAGGACGAGGAGACCGGCGTGGAGGAGCGGCTGCTCATCAGCGCGCTTGATCTGAGCTTTGAGCAGTGTGAGCGCCTGATTCACGAGGCGGGCGGGCTGTGCGTGCCCGCGCATATCAACCGGGGATCCAGCGGCGTACTGGGGGCGCTCGGGTTTCTGCCCCCGGACGTCCGCTATGATGCGCTGGAGATTTCAAGGTCGGCGCCGTGGCCGGACGTGGATACAGCCGGATACAGGATTCTTCATTCCTCGGATGCGCATTATCTTGAACATATTCTGGAACCTGAATTCTTCCTTGAAACGTCTGAACGGTCAGTTAATGCAGTCTTTGAGTCGATTCGAGGGAAAATGCGCTAGAAATTGTATTATATTGTTGAACAATGCGCCTAATTTTACGCATTAGTGTGGGCTAACGTGGGATTTGTGTGCTATAATGGATTGCCTTATAATCGATAAGTTTATATCAAACATAGACTACCAAGGGGGTTGTGTACGACATGTCTCTGGAAAACGAAAAGTTTGTTGCTCTGCAGCAGGTGATTGACGAGCTCAGGAATGAGCCGGGCTGCCTGATGCCGATCATGCAGCGTGCGCAGGACATCTTCGGTTATCTGCCGGAAGAAGTTCAGAACTATATCGCCAAGGAACTCGATATTCCGGTCAGCGATATCTACGGCGTGGCTACCTTCTATGCCCAGTTCAATCTGGAGCCGAAGGGCCAGTACATCATCAGCGTGTGCATGGGCACTGCCTGCTATGTCAAGGGCAGCCAGCAGGTGCTTGACAAGCTGGAGGAAGTCCTCGGCGTGCCGGCGGGCAGAACCACGAAGGACGGCGTGTTCACCCTGAATGCGACCCGCTGCCTTGGCGCCTGCGGCCTTGCGCCGGTTATCATGGTCAATGACGACGTCTACGGCCGTCTGACTCCGGACCAGATTCCGGGCATCATCGCGAAGTATCGCGCCTGATCAGCCATGATGCGTGAACTTGCGGACAATATCCTTGATATTGCCCAGAATTCGATTTCTGCCGGAGCGTCTCTGGTGGAGATCGATATTACGGTGAGCCACGAGCGGGATGAGATCGTCTTTACATTCATTGACGACGGATGCGGAATGAGCGAGGAGATGGTGAAAACCGTCGCCGAGCCGTTTACGACCACCCGCAAAACGCGCAAGGTTGGTCTGGGTCTGCCGCTGCTCAAGCAGACGGCGCTGATGACCGGCGGTGACTTTTCCATCGAATCACAGCCTGGAAAGGGAACGACGGTCCGCGTCAGCTTCGGCCTTGCCAATATTGACCGTCCGCCGATGGGCGACGTTGCCGGCGCATTTTTCACGCTCGTGTTCATGAATCCGCAGATCGATTTCCTTTTCATCTATGATTACGACGGTGCGGCGTTTACGTTCGACACCCGGATCATCAGGGAAACCGTCGCACCGATTCCGCTCAATCACCCGGAAATATCCGCATGGATCAAAGACTGCTTAAGCCAGGAAATTACTCAATTGCATGGAGGGTTGTTTTCATGAAATCGCTTGCTGAACTTGCTGCCATCCGCGCCAGGATGCTTGAACAGGTCAACCTCAGGAAGGATGACAACATCGATACCCGCGTCGTCGTCGGCATGGCGACCTGCGGCATTGCGGCCGGCGCCCGCCCGGTCATGCTCGCCTTCATCGAAGAGCTCAAGAAGCGCGGCATCGAGAACGTGACCGTCGCGCAGACCGGCTGCGTCGGCATGTGCCGCCTGGAGCCGATGGTTGAGGTGTACGTCAAGGATCAGGAGAAGGTCACTTACGTGCACATGAGCCCGGAGAAGGTTGCCCGCATCGTCAACGATCACATCGTCAACGGCAGGCCTGTGGAAGAATACACCATCGGCGCGAACAGCTGAGACTGCACAGACGAATAGGAGGAACACAACATGGATTTGATTCGTTCTCATGTTATGGTCTGCGGAGGCACGGGCTGTACGTCTTCCAATTCCGCTGAGATCATCAAAGAATTCGAAAGCCAGATCGCTGCGAAGGGTCTGGAGAAGGAAGTTAAGGTTGTCCGCACCGGCTGCTTCGGCCTGTGCGAGGCCGGTCCGGTCGTCATCGTCTATCCGGAAGGCGCGTTCTACTCCCACGTGAAGGTGGAGAACGTCGAGCGCATCGTGGACGAGCACCTGATCAAGGGCCGCATCGTCAAGGAGCTGCTCTACAAGAACTCCGTTGAGGCGGAGACTGCCAAGATCAAGTCCCTTGACAAGGTCGACTTTTATAAGAAGCAGAAGCGCGTCGCGCTGCGCAACTGCGGCGTTATCGATCCGGAGAACATCGACGAGTACATCGCCTTTGACGGCTACAAGGCGCTGGGCAAGTGCCTGACTGAGATGACCCCGGAGCAGGTCATCGAGGAGATCCTCAAGTCCGGTCTGCGCGGCCGCGGCGGCGCGGGCTTCCCGACCGGCATGAAGTGGAAGTTTGCCGCTGCTTCCAAGTCCGACAAGAAGTACGTCTGCTGCAACGCCGACGAGGGCGATCCGGGCGCGTTCATGGATCGTTCCGTGCTTGAGGGCGATCCGCACGTCGTCATCGAGGCCATGGCCATTGCGGCTTATGCCATCGGCGCCGATCAGGGCTACGTCTACTGCCGCGCGGAGTACCCGATTGCGGTTAAGCGTCTGCAGATTGCCATCAAGCAGGCCCGCGAGTACGGCCTGCTGGGCAAGAACATCTTCGGCACCGGCTTCAACTTCGATATGGACGTCCGTCTGGGCGCCGGCGCCTTTGTCTGCGGCGAGGAAACTGCGCTGATGACCTCCATCGAAGGCAAGCGCGGCGAGCCGCGTCCGCGTCCGCCGTTCCCGGCGGTCAAGGGTCTGTTCGGCCAGCCGACCATCCTCAACAACGTTGAGACCTACGCCAACATTCCGCAGATCATCAACAAGGGCGCCGACTGGTTCTGCTCCATGGGTACCGAGAAGAGCAAGGGCACCAAGGTCTTCGCGCTGGGCGGCAAGATCAACAACACCGGCCTGGTCGAAGTGCCGATGGGCACCACCCTGCGTGAGATCATCTATGACATCGGCGGCGGCTGCCCGAACGGCAAGAAGTTCAAGGCGGCGCAGACCGGCGGCCCGTCCGGCGGCTGCA
>JAFQOY010000145.1 GCA_017412025.1 Clostridia bacterium
ACTGAATCATGGTCTTTTTCCTCCTGTATACTGCCTGCTTTGCGCAGGGGATCGCTCTAGTATATCCTCAGGCCCGTGATCTTACACGAGGCTGAGCGCGTCCTCGTCGGCGACGAGCACGAAGTTGGGATGCATCTGCAGGATGGACGCCGGAACCTGCGGGTTCACCGGGCCGAAGAAAGCCTTCTTAATGATCTCGGCCTTGTCTGTGCCGGAGACGATCATCAGCACCTTGCGGGCGTTGAGGATGGTGCGGGTGCCCATGGTGTACGCCTGGCGCGGCACCTCGTCCCTGGAGGCAAAGAAGCGCTTGTTCGCCTCGATGGTCTCCTCCGTCAGATCGACGCAGTGAGTCCCCAGATCGAACGCGTCGCTCGGCTCGTTGAAGCCGATGTGTCCGTCATGACCGATGCCCAGCAGCTGCAGATCCACGCCGCCCACGCCCGCGATCACCGCGTCATAGCGCGCGCACTCGGCCTGCGCATCCATGTTGGTGCCGTCCGGCAGATTGATCTTCTCCGGATTGACGTTCACATGGTTGAACAGATTCCTGTGCATGAAGCTCCAGTAGCTTTCCGGATGGGCGCGATCCAGCGCACGGTACTCGTCAAGGTTCACCGTCGTGATCTCGGAGAAATCCAGATCGCCGTTGTTGTACCACTCCACCAGGTTCTTATAGGTGCCCACCGGGGTGCCGCCGGTCGCAAGACCGAGCACGCAGTCCGGCTTATGGATGACCTGCGCGGCGATAATAGCCGCAGCCTTGCGGGACATATCCTCATAATTCTTGGCACGAATGATTCTCATCGTCATCGTCTCCCTGTTTGTTCTTTTCTGCGCTGCGGAAATGCAAAAACATCCGCGCGCGTCAGTTCTCACACCATTTATAGTATATCGCGTTATCCACAGGAAAGTCAACATGCGCAGGCAGGTTTTGTGCAGTTTTTCCATCGCTTTGCATCTGTATCGGTCGTCTGCCTTTTCTCTTTGTCAGCAATCCGGCGTCAGACAGCGGACGTCCCGTTTCCCGTCCCCTCATACCAGCGAAGGAATCCGTCCCGCGTATTTTGCAAGCAGCTTTTCATTGTATGCGTCGCCGCCGTCCAGATTGCTGGATTTGAAAAACTCCGCCTCCCAGCCCTCCTCAAGCGAGATCTCCTTCACGCGGCAGAAGACCGCCTGCAGAATCGCCGCGCCCACAGCCGTGGACGTCGGTCCGGTCATCATGCCGTCCGCTGCGCGCATGGAGGCGTCGCCCACGGCTCCGCCATTGTCAATCACCACGTCCGCCGTCTCGAACAGGCGCAGACCCGAGCTGCAGCGCGAGGAGGATGCGCGGCTGTGGCGCAGGTTCGTCAGCGCAATCACGCAGGCTCCGCGCGTCCGAGCCAGCTGCGCCATGCGCACCGGCACGCCGTTTCTGCCGGAATTGGAGGTGATGATCAGCACGTCGCCTGCACTGACGGGATAACGCTCAAGCAGTTCGTCTGCAAGCGCCTCCTTTCGCTCCCACTGCGTGCTTTCGCTCGCGCTCAGGTGCAGCATCAGCCGCTCGTCCAGAATCGGACAGACGCACGCCGGACCGCCCGCACGGTAAAACAGCTCCAGCGCCAGCAGATGCCCGTGTCCGGAGCCAAATGCATACGCCATATGTCCCCCGCGCATCGCGCAGGCAATCCTGCGCGCCGCCTCCTCCATAGCCTCCTTCTGTGTGCCCATCACGCGCTCAAGTGTTTCTGCCAGGCTGCCAAAGTAAGCGTCGATCATGCTCATGCTCATTCCTCCGATTGTTTTCTGTGTTTCTCTCTTTCTGCAGATTCCAGACCGGCATGCAAATTCCTTCTTTTCGCTCTGCAATTGGAGATGCGGGCAGCAAAAAGCGGCGCATCCTTTCCGATGCGCCGCACCAAAGCTCTTTGTCTGTTTACACGGTCTCGTAGCCCACCATCAGTCCGCCCTCTTCCGCATAGAAGCAGCAAAGGCCGGTATTCTGCCTGATCTCAATGTCGCAGTCCGGATATTCCTCACGGATCAGAGAAGCAAACATCTCGGCAAGCTTGAGGTTCAGGTTGTGGCCAATGCGCACCTTGCCGCCGGCAAAGCCCTCGCGCTTCATGTTGGCGTAGAGCTGCTCTGCCGAGCGCTTCTCGCCGCGGCACTTGTTTTCCTGCTGCAGCGTGCCCACGTCGCTCGCCTTGCCGACGAGGCAGATGCCCAGCACGCCCGCAATCTTCGCCACCGTCGGGCTGACGCGTCCGTTGCGCGCCAGGTTGTTGAGCGACGGCAGGATGAAGCCCAGGCGCGTATGCTTCATATATTCGCGCGCAGCGGCCTCGATCTCCTCAAACGCCATACCGGCGTCGATGCTCCCGCGCAGATTCTCCGCAATCAGGCGCAGCTCCGGCCCGGCGGAAAGGGAATCCAGCACGCAGACCCTGCGTTCCGGATGCTGCTGCATATACTCCTGCGCCGCCTGCATCGCTGCGTTGCAGCTGCCGGAAAGGTTGCTCGTGATGGCGATGGCAAATATATTTTCGGCCTCGCCGAAAGCATCCAGCCACTCCATCATATTCGGGCAGGAGGTACCGGAGGTACCCTTATACGTCTTCAGATCCGCCATCATCTGCGCCACGTCCAGTTCCGGCGTGTCGACATACTCCTTTTCCTTGGTGATGATCTTCAGCGGAGCATACGCAAAATCCGCGCCCTCAAGCTCAAACATGCTGGCAGAGGAATCGGCGGCAATTCTGTAACTCATGGCAAGCCTCCCAAATATGCATTCAAAAAAGACATGTACGCTGCTGTCATCACTTATTCTACTATATTCTGCATACCCCGTCAAGCGTTTTTCAAAAACCGTTCGTCGGGTTTCGTTGACATTTTTGTGTCAGCAATGTATAATAGAATTCAGTGGAGGGATGAGCATGAACTCACTCAGTCAGCATAATGTCGCGGCTTCAATCGCCGGTTTCCGCCTGCCTGCCTATCAGGATATTCCCGACGTCGGGCTGTATCTGGAGCAGACGGCCAAATACATCTCCGATTTTCTCGCCCCGCTGCAGTATCCGCCCGTCACCGGCTCCATGATCAGCAATTACGTCAAAAAGGGGCTGATCAAAAGCCCTGTGCGCAAGCAGTATGACCGGGAGCAGATCGCCTATCTGATCTTCATCGCCGTCGCAAAATCCGTGATGACCATCGACGATCTGCACCTGATGATCCATATTCAGCAGCAGACCTACCCCAGCCAGATCGCATACGATTATTTCCGGGACGAGCTGCGGCTGATGCTCGAGCACGTGTTCGGCGGAACGGGCGAGATCGACAGCCTCGGCGAAGACGCCACCGACCAGAAGATCATGCTGCGCAACCTGATCATCGCCGTGGCTCACAAGGTCTACCTTGATAAGCTCTTCGTTATCCTGCGCGCCAGTCAGGACGGAGCCGCTTCGGAAACCGACGAGAAAAACGCATAAGTCAAAAGAGAGACGCATTGTGCATCTCTCTTTCTTCTTTATGCCGCTTTCTGTACGCCCCAGATGCCCAGCACGATCATCGCCGAAGCAATCAGCGATACCGCGCCGAACGGCTCGCCAAGGAACACCACGCCCGCAAAGAGCGAAATGACCGTCGTCAGGTTGCAGAACGCCGTCGTCTTGGCCACAGGCAGATAGTTGCTGGCGTAGTTGAGCATCAGAAACGCCAGCACGGAAGAGACAATGGCCAGATAGACGATGGCCAGCATGAACGGCGCGCTTGCAAGCGGCGCCAGCAGCGCCTGGACGTCAAAGCCCGTGCTCACTGCCGCCAGCCCCGTAAAGGAGACTGCAGCGACGAGCATCATCACGTATGTGCGCTCCAGCGCGGAATACTGCGTAGAAATCTTTCTGCTGATGATGTTGAAGGACACGCCGGTAAGCACCGCGCCAAAGAGCAGCGCAACGCCCAGCGGACGAATTTCACCCTCCGCGCTCTGCATCATCGTCATCATCACTACGCCGGCGATCGACAAAAGCGAATAGAGCACCTGCATGCGCGCAGGTCTTTCGTGCAGAAACAGCGTACCCAGAAACAGCGCAGCAATGGGCACCAGCGCAATGATCACGCCTGCAAACGTCGAGTTTGTCATGCTGATGCCATAGCTCTCGCAAAGGAAATACAGCACCGGCTGCACCACGCCCAGCGCCACCAGCGGCGCGATACGCCTGCCGCGCAGGTCAAAGCGCATGGAATGAATCCTGTCGCCTTCGCTCCGCCTGCCCACAGAAAACGCGCACGACCAGAGCGCCAGCACGCTCATACCCAGAAACGCGCCGATAAACCGGTACATCAGCATCACAAACGGCGGAGCGATGCCCAGCGCAATGCGCGAAAACATGAAGCTGAAGCCGAACACGCTGTTGCCTATCAGCGCCGCAATCGTAGCCAGTCTCGTCTCTCTGTTCATCTGATCTCTCCTGTATATTCCATATTTCCACGGGCTAGTATACCATGAACGGCGCATAATGCAAAGAGAAAAAGCCTGCCCGGACAAGCCGGACAGGCCATATCACCTGAATTACAGGAAGTACTTCACGCCGGAAGCAAAGATCTTCTGATCCTTGTTGCCCGGGATGTTGCCTGCAACATACGCGCCGGTACGCTCGCTGTGGCCCATCTTGCCCAGCACACGTCCATCCGGAGAGCAGATACCCTCAACCGCCCAGTAAGAGCCGTTCGGGTTCTCCGGCATCTGTGCGGCCGGAATGCCGTACTCGTCGCAGTACTGCGTCACGATCTGGCCGTTCTCCTGGAGCCTGCGCAGCATGCCCTCGCGGCAGACGAAGCGGCCCTCGCCATGGGAGATTGCCACCTCGTGCACGTCGCCGATATGCACACCGGCCATCCACGGGGACTTGACGGAGGAGATCACCGTGCGCACATGCGTGGCGGCATGGCGGCCGATGGTGTTGTAGGTCAGCGTCGGGTCGTCCTCGGCCAGCGTGCGGATCTCGCCGTAGGGCACGAGACCCAGCTTGATGAGCGCCTGGAAGCCGTTGCAGATGCCCAGCATCAGGCCGTCGCGCTGATCCAGCAGCGCATGGATGGCGTCCATGATGCGCGGGTTGCGCAGCGCCGTCGCAATGAACTTGCCGGAGCCGTCCGGCTCGTCGCCTGCGGAGAAACCGCCCGGGAGCATGACGATCTGCGCATTCTCAATGCCCTTGACAAGAGCGTCGACAGACTCCTCAATGCCCTTGGCCGTCAGGTTGCGGAAGATGAACGTATCCACCTCAGCGCCCGCGCGGCGGAAGGCCTTCGCGCTGTCCAGCTCGCAGTTGGTGCCCGGGAAGGACGGGATGAACACGCGCGGCTTCGCCACGTGCACCGCCGGATGGTTGGTGTTGCGCGCGACAAACGGCTTGTACGGCGCGACGGAATGCTTGGCCGGCGCGCTCGTCGGGAAGACGCTCTCAAGCGGCTTCACCCACGCATTGCGCGCATCCTCCAGGGAGAGCATGACGCCCTGCGCGATGATCATCGGATGGCTGGAGGTGAAGCCGATCACGCTCATGCCGCCCGGCACAGGCGCGCCGTCGGCCAGCTCGCACACGATGCTGCCGTACAGCGGCAGGAACAGCTCCTCCGCATTGACGTCATCCAGGCTGAAGCCGATGCGGCTGCCCATCGCCATCAGCGTCGCAGCAGCGGCGATGCCGCCGCGGCCGACCGTGTGTGCCGCGAGCACGTCGCCGCGCTCAATCGCCTGGCGCAGCAGATCATAGCGCATCAGCGCCTTGTCGTACTCCGGCACGAGATGCTCGTCAACCGGCAGACGCAGCAGCGCAATGCGATGGTCTCCGCCCTTGAAGTCAGTGGAGATGATGTTCTTCGCCTCTACCGCGTTGACCGCAAAGGACACGAGCGTCGGCGGAACATGAATGTCTTCAAACGTGCCGCTCATGGAGTCCTTGCCGCCGATGGACGCGGTGCCGAAGCCCAGCTGGGCACTCAGGCCGCCAAGCAGCGCGGCAGCCGGCTTGCCCCAGCGCTCGGGCACCTTGGCCAGCTTCTCAAAGTACTCCTGGAACGTCAGCCTCGCGCGGGTCACGTCGCCGCCGGCAGCGGCGATCTTGGCCAGGGACTCGGTCACAGCGTATACCGCGCCGTGGAACGGGCTCCACTCACTCAGGTACGGATCGTAGCCATGGGACATCAGCGTTGCGGTGGTGGTCTCGCCGTCGGTCGGGATCAGCGCCGCCATTGCCTCGTTCGGGCTCTCGCGGTACACGCCGCCGAACGGAGCGAGAATCGTGCCCGCGCCGATGGTGCCGTCAAAGCGCTCGATCATGCCTTTCTGGGAACAGATATTCAGATCGCCAAGCATGGCCAGCCACGCCTCGCGCACGGTCTTGCCGCGGGCAAAATCCGGCTGCGCGGTCAGATACGGCTCGCTCTCTTCAGGCGCAGTGATGACAGCGCTGGCATGCTGCGTCACGCCGTTGGTATCCAGGAACGCGCGGGAGAGATCGACGATGGTCTTGCCGCGCCAGTGCATGACAAGGCGCTCCTCCTTGGTGACGGTCGCCACCTGCGTCGCCTCAAGGTTCTCCTCGTAGGCCATCTGCTTGAAGCGCTCGACCATATCCGCCTCAATCACGCAGGCCATGCGCTCCTGGGATTCGGAGATCGCAAGCTCGGTGCCGTCAAGGCCGTCGTACTTCTTGGGCACGTTGTCAAGCTCAATCACAAGGCCCGGGGCCAGCTCGCCCACGGCCACGCACACGCCGCCCGCGCCAAAGTCGTTGCAGCGCTTGACCATCTGGGCAAACTCCGCATTGCGGAACAGGCGCTGGATGCAGCGCTCGGTCGGCGGGTTGCCCTTCTGCACCTCCGCGCCGCAGGTGGAGAGGGATTCCACGCTGTGTGCCTTGGAGGAACCGGTCGCGCCGCCGCAGCCGTCGCGGCCGGTACGGCCGCCCAGCAGCATCACGACGTCGCCCGGAGCCGGCTGCGCGCGGCGCACATGGTCGCGCGGAGTCGCGGCGATGACCGCGCCCAGCTCAAGCCTCTTGGCGACAAAGCCCGGATGATAGTATTCCTGAACCTTGCCGGCAGCCAGACCGATCTGGTTGCCGTAGGAAGAATAGCCAGCCGCTGCGGTCGTGGTGATGCGCCTCTGGGGCAGCTTGCCCTGGCGGGTGCGGCTGTAGGGCATGCGCGGATCGCCGGAGCCGGTGATGCGCATCGCCTGATAGACATAGCTGCGGCCGGAAAGCGGATCGCGGATCGCGCCGCCCAGGCAGGTCGCCGCGCCGCCGAAGCCCTCGATTTCGGTCGGATGGTTGTGCGTCTCATTTTTGAACATGATCAGCCACGGCTCTTCCCTGCCGTCCACGTTCGCCGTGACGACGATGGAGCACGCGTTGATCTCGTCGGAAGCGTCAAGGTCGTCAAGCCGGCCCATCCTGCGCAGCGCCTTCGCGCCGAGGGTGGCCATGTCCATCAGGGAGACGTCCTTCTTCCGCTCGCCGTATACATCCTTGCGGGTGTCGATGTACAGCTCGTACGCCGCACGGATCGGCTCGGCAAAGCGGCCGTCCCTGAACTCAAAATTGTCAATCGCCGTCAGGAACGTGGTGTGGCGGCAGTGATCAGACCAGTAGGTGTCAATCGCACGCAGCTCGGTAATGCTCGGATCGCGCTTCTCGGTGTCGCGGAAATAATCGCGGCAGAAGCACAGATCCTCCGCACTCATCGCCATGCCCAGATTGCGGACCATCTGCGCCAGCGCCTTATCCTCCATCGTGATAAAGCCCTCGACCGTCGCCACATCTTCCGGCATGTCGGCGTGCATAGCGAGCGTCTCCGGCTTATCCATGGACGCACGGCGGGATTCCACCGGGTTGATCAGATGGTTTGCAATCGCATCCATCATCTCCCGGGTTACCTGCGCACCCTCAATCGCATATACCTTCGCGCAGACGACGTTGGGGCGCGCCTCGTCCGGGCTGAGCAGCTGCAGGCACTGGCTGGTGCTGTCCGCGCGCTGGTCATACTGACCCGGCAGATACTCCACAGCCAGCAGATGCGCATCCATCTGCGGCAGCTCCTCATCGTAGAGCAGATCGACATTCGGCTCAGAGAAGATGATGCCCTTCGCGCTCTCCAGCGCAGCGTCCTTCAGTCCTTCCACGTCATAGCGCTGGAAAATGCGTACGCGCTCAATCGCCTGCGTACCCAGCACTTCGCACAGCTCGCGCTGAAGCTGCTGAGCGGCCACGTCATAGCCCGGGCGCTTTTCTGCATAGATTCTTCTTACCTGGCTCACGATAAACCTCCTCTGGTTGTAAAACGGCTATAAAGCCGCATAATGTTCCATCATCCGCAATTATAGCATCAAAGAACCGGCATTGCAATTGCTTTTCCGTTCTTTTTCGCTTTTGCGCTGCGGATCATTCGCATTTGCACACGCATTGACAAGCCGTACTGAATTGAGTATAGTATAAACGATCTATTCAGGCAGGTATATACCTGTCCAAAAAGGAGGAACGCCGTCTGTCTTCGTTTTCGCTCCGGCTTCTCGCGCTCGTGTGCATGTGCGTCGACCACGCCGGCCTGGCGCTCTTCCCCAATGTCGGCGCATTCCGCTGCGTCGGGCGAATCGCATTTCCGCTCTATTGCTTTCTGCTCGCGCAGGGTTTTCTGCATACCCGCAGCTTGCGCGCATATGCCAGGCGGCTGCTTCTCCTTGCGCTGATCAGCGAAATCCCGAATGATCTGCTGATCTTCGGCAGGGTTTCCAGCAGCGCCGAGCAAAACGCTCTGTTCGCCCTGCTCTTTGGTCTGGCGGCGCTCGTCGCAGCGCACGCCTACCGGAAAAAAAGCCGGGTCGCATTCGCCGCAATCCTCTCTCTGTGCATCGGCGCAATGGCAGCGCGCGTGAGCTACGGCTGGCTGGGCGTTGCGCTCTGTCTGTGCACATATTATGCAGACGGCAGGAAACTGCGGCTTGCGCTCTCCTTCGGCGCAGCGCAGCTTGTCTATATCCTCAGTCTGCTGCTCTCCGGCGTTGCGCTCAGCTGGGTGCTCGTCTCCCTGTGCGCATTTTCTGCGCTCATCCCCATCCTGCTCTACAACGGGAAGCGCGGTCCGCACTCTCCTGCGCTCTCGTTCCTGTTTTACGCAGCCTTTCCGCTTCATCTGCTGGCGCTCATCGCCATCCGGGCCATGCGCATCATTCCGCCATACTTTATCCCTTGAAACATAAGCGCCTCCGCCTTCCCATGGACTGGAAAGCGGAGGCCGTTTTTTATATCGTTCAGCGGATCAGGAAATACAGCGCAACCAGCGCGCCCAGGATAATGCGGTACCAGCCGAAAGCCTCAAAGCTGTGACGCTTGATATAGCCGATGAACGTCTTGATCGCCACGACGGAAACCACAAACGCCGTCGCGCAGCCAATCAGCAGAATCAGCAGCTCCGCACCCGTAAAGCTCAGACCGAACTTGAGAATCTTCAAAAGACTCGCGCCGGCCATCGTGGGAATCGCCAGATAGAAGCTGAACTCGCTCGCCGCTGCGCGCGAGCAGCCCATCAGCACGCCGCCCAGAATCGTCGCGCCCGAGCGGCTCGTGCCCGGCACAAGGGAAAGCACCTGGAACAATCCAATCAGGATCGCCATGCGCATATCGATCAGCTCGACGCTTGAAACCCGCGCTCTCCTGTGCCTGTTCTGCCTGCGCTCAATTGCGATAAACGCCGCGCCGTACACAATCAGCATCGCCGCAACGACGGGCGCGGTATGCAGGTTGGCGTCCATCCAGTCATCCAGCGGAATGCCGACAATCGCGCTTGGCAGAATCGCCACAACCACCTTGATCCACAGGCTGACCGTATCCATCTTCAGATACGACAGCGCACCGCCGCGCCTGCTTCCCTTCTGAAACGGCCAGAGCTTTGAAAAATACAGCGCCACCACAGCCAGGATCGCGCCCAGCTGAATGACGACGTTGAACATCTCCATGAACGCATCGCTCATCTGCAGGCGGACAAACTCATCCAGCAGAATCATGTGCCCCGTCGAGCTGATAGGCAGCCACTCCGTAATGCCCTCGACCACGCCGAACAGCACGGCCTTAAGCGACTCCACAAACAGATTCATGTTAACTCCCTTCCGCTGCAGCTTCTGAATCATTTGGATTCACACGCCGCAGCCTCTGATCAGAACTCAAACTCTTCCGCGCTGCGCACAATCCGCCTGGCCGGCGTCTGCGCCTGCTGCCCTTCAATAGCCGCCGCGCGCTGCTGCGCCTCGCGCTCGCGCACCGCCTGCGCCTGCGCGTATTCCGCCTTCTGACGCATGCGCTGCATCAGCTGCTGCAGCGGCGCCATCGCAGCCAGATCGCGCGCGAGAATGTCGGCCATCTCATGCGATTCGAGCGCCTTCCATTCCCTTTCGTCCGCGTTATGCTCAATGCCGAATCCCTTTTTCACATACAGGAACCGCAGATCTTCCGGCACATCGTCCGGCACCTTCAGCTTCCTGTAGCTTTCGCCGTAAACCTCAAACGCCTCACGGATTCTGGCCACGGCAAACGCCTCTCTCACCTCATCCGGGTTCCCCCGGATGGTCAGGCGCAGCGCATCCATCAGCGGTTTATCCGCGCTGTAACAGCCGCAGCCCCAGGACAGCCAGTCGGGTCCAAAGCCCCAGTACATGCCAAAGCCCTCGCTCCGGCTTTCGCCGGGATACCGCCAGCCCAGCCACACATGATCCCTGAAGGGCGATTTATCCTTTGTAAAGCGCGTATCCCTGCGGATGCGCGACATTGTGCGCCCTGGCCGCGTGTCAAGCCGGGAATCAATCAGCTCCACAACCGGCTTCATCTCGTCGCACAGCGCGCGCAGCGGCGCTTTGACATATTCCTCATACCGCTGCCGGTTATTCTCATAGTAAGTCTGGTTGTTGTTAAAGCGGATGTCGCTGAGAAAGCCGAGCGCATCCTTCGTAAATCCCTGGAACACAGCAAACCTCCTTTGCTGCCCATCATTATATCATGGCTTTTTGACCTCTTCAAGCCGTCCAAAGGAAAACCGCCGTACTCGCCGGAACAGCTAACTTCATTTTGTGCTCTATGGGAGCAATCGGAGTTTCTCTGCAAACTGAAACCGCCGGACTGCTCCGGCGGTTTCTCATGCTGTTTTCAGTTCAATCGGCCAACTTATTCAAAGAGATCGTCGTCCTCCAGATCGTCCTCATCGTATTCCTCGGTGAAGTCGTCGTCCTTCGGCTCCTTGGGGGCCTTCTTGCCGAAGAGGGCGAAGCCCTTCTTCTTCATCGGCTTGATCTCTCCGCGCTTCTGACCCTTGCGGAATGTATCCTCCCGCTTGGCGCCCTGGCTGATCTCGTCGATCTGCGCGCGGTCCAGGCGGATGGTCTGCCCGGCAGCCTCCTGCGCCGATGCCTGCGCATTCTCGCTTTCCTGTGCCTGCTGCGCCTCTGCATTCATCTGCAGCGCCGGCTCTTCAGGCGTCTCCTGCTGCACTGCAGCGTCGATCTCCTGAGCAAGCGTCTCAAAAATCCGGGTCTTGGAATCGTCCACCCTGCCCTGGGCAATGAACTCCGGCCTCTGATCCACAGGCGCCACGCGCAGCGTCTCGTCCGTGGGAATCTCCTGAACCGGACGGCGCCTTGATTCTGCTCTGCGCAGCGTCTCGCGGGCAGAAAGCGCAGCCTGCTCCCCGACCTCCTCCGTCTTCGTCTCTGCCTCAGCCTTGGGAGCGGGCAGCACGTTCTCCTCGTCCTCCGTCAGATCCGTAGCGGGCACGATGGGCGCTTCCTGCTCATCCGTCTTCTGGTTCTTTTTGTTCCTGCGGTTCTTCTTTTCATCCTTCTGCGCCTGCGCAGCCTGTCTGCGGCGCTTCACGCCCCTGTGGTTGCGCACATCGCTGGCCACCTCAAGCGTATCAATCGCGCGGGCCATACGTCTCTTCTTCCTCAGGCTCTTCACGCCGCTGACGCCAAGCACCAGCGCGAGGATGCCTGCCAGAGCGCCTGCGACGCCATAAAGCACCACCGGATTGACATGCGCGGAGATGATCTCTCCCAGCGTCGGCACGGGCGTCGGCGTCGGCGCAGGGGTCGGCGTCGGCGGCACAGGCGTCGGCGTCGGCACGGGGGTCGGCGTCGGCGTCGGCATGACGTAGACAACCTGCACGATGTTGGACTCATAGGCGCGTTCGTTGCCGTCCGCATCCTTGCCTGTGACGACGAACTGGAACTTACCCGCGATGCTGGTCAGCAGATCCACGACGACCGTGCGGCTCTCGCCGGAGGGCAGGGACGGAATCGTCGCTACCGTCGTTCCCGCCTGCCTGATGGTCAGCGTGGTTGCGTCGGTCTCGCCCACATTGCTCACCACGATGCCGAAACGAACGGTTTCCGGCTCGTAATAAATCGTATCGACTGCCGCCTGCGCCTTCACGTCAAGCACCAGCGCACGGGAAATATCCTGCGTGGCAATCGCAACTTCATTGGAAATGACCGCGACAACCTCGCCGTTTGCATCCGTGCCGCTGACGTTCGCGCTGATGGACGCGTCCGCCTGCGTGGACCAGTCCGCCTCGGCCTGATGCGACGCGCCCGGCTCCAGATCAATGCCGGAAACGACGTCCGTGCCGTCGCTCAGGGCAACGGTCAGCCCCTTATAGCCCGTATTGCCGGTATTCTTGAGCGATACGGTCAGCTTTACCTTTTCGCCCGGATAGACGTCCTTGGTCTTCTGCGCAGAAAGCTCGACCTCCAATCCGTCCTCCGCGACGGTGATGGTCTTGCGCGCCATGTCGGAGATGGTCAGGCTCTTCTTGGAGCCGTCCGCCTGATAGGTGATGGAGGGCTTGGAGATCAGCTCCTTCGCGCCCATGGTGAAAGTATCGGTGATCGTCACCTTTTCACCGACGGACAGCGACGGCTGGACGAGCTCCTCCTTGGAAACGCCGTCATTCTTGACGACGATGTTGCGCAGCTCGATGTTGCCGGTGTTCGACAGCGTATAGGACAGCGTGACCGTCTGCCCCTCTCGCGCGCTTGCCGGGGAGACGCTGTACGTCGCCGTCAGCTGCGGCGCCGCTTCCTCGGTCTGGATCGTCACCGGCACGGTGCGGGTGTTCTCCTTCGGGCCGTTTCCGGTATCCACCGTATAGCGGATATAGTAATTGATTTTACCTTTCTCGATCTGTTCCTTCGTGACATGCCATGTGCCGGTATACGTCACGCTCTGCTCGCCCTTGAGGCCGGCATACTTCTGCACGGAGATGCCGTCGGGGTTAAAGAGCGTGATTTCCTCCTGCATGTCCGTCTGGCTGCTATTGTAGATCTTGATGGTGATGGATACGTCCTGCTCGGAGATCACAGACTGCGGCTCACTGAGCGAAGAAACGCGGATCGGATCCGCATCTGCGGACGCAAACGCACAGACGGCCATCATCATCACGGCCATCAGGAGCGCCGCCAAAAAGCGGATGCCTCTAGAGCGATTGTCCATTCTTACGTTCAGGGTCGGATTCCGACCCCTTCCTCCCTTCTCCGGCAGAAAAACCCGCCGATCTATGTCGAAAGCGTACACAAACCCACTTTGGTTTATTGTATTCCATTCAGCCGCTTCTGTCAAGCGCCGCAGCGTTTTGACAGAACTTTACGTGATAATTTACGTATATTTATGTGATCACAAGTCCGGCCGTCAGCACGCCCACCGCATAGGCGATCCATGCGGCAGGCATGGCGTAGCGCGCCCGCTTCACGCCGCCCGCGCCCATATACAGGGAACCCGTAAAAAAGATCGTCTCGCTTGCCGCGCTGACGACGCAGGCGATTTTCGCCGCCCGGCTCTCCGGTCCCATCTCCGCCATCAGCTCCCGCGCCGCGCCCAGCGCGGCCGACCCGGACAGCGGCCGCAGCATCACCACGCCTGCCGTCTCCCGTGGCAACCCTGCAAGCGACAGCAACGGCGCAGCCATCCGCTCCACCGCTTCCATAACCCCCGTCTCCCGCATAAGCGATACAGCCGTCAGCACGGCGCACAGGTACGGCGTCATGCCAAGAAGCGTCATAAGCCCCGACCGTGCGCCCCGCACAAAGGCGTCGTATACGTCAATGCGCGCACGCATGCCGCACAGCACCGCAATCAGCGCAAGCGTCGGCAGAATAAAAGACGAATCAGCCATGCTTTTTGCTCCACCCCGCAAAGACTTTGCACAGTGCAATTCCTGTCAGCGCCGATGCTGACGCGGCAATCAGCGACGGCAGAACGATATCCGCCGGATTTGCCGCGCCTGCCTGCGCGCGCAGGGCGATCATCGTCGCAGGCAGCAGCTGCACGCTGCACATGTTGAGCGTCAGAAACAGCGCCATCGCATCGCTCGCGCACCCGGAACCGCCGTTCGCCTCCGCCATCGTGCGCATCGCCTCAAGCCCCGCGGGCGTCGCCGCGCCGCCCATGCCCAGCATATCCGCCGACAGATTGACGCAGATATCATCAAGCGCCCTTTCCTCCCCCGGCCGGAAATCAAAAAGACGCATCATCGGCCGTCTGAGCGCGGCGGCAAACGCAGCTGTCACGCCGCTCTCCCGCAGCACGCCAAGAAGCCCGCCAAAGAACGCATAGGAGCCCGCCAGCTCCAGACACAGCGTCACCGCCTCGGCGCTGCCGGTAAGCAGCGCATGCTGGGCGAGTTCCGGCCTTCCCTGTGCGCAGGCGGCAATCACGCCCACGACGATCATCATGCAGAATACCGCGTTCATCCCATCACCCGGGCAAGCCTATGAGCGCCGAGGCAAAAAAAGAAGGAGACCCGAAGGTCTCCCGAAGATCAGCCGTATCATGCAAAGCGCTTTTGCATGCGTCAGGCGCATTGGCTGGCCGCCAGTATTTCACAAGCAAGCAGAAAGGCGAAGTCATTCACAACTTCGCCTCTCCGATGCCATTTGGTTTACAGAATCAGATCATGCAGGCCCAGCGCCTCCACGTCCTCCGCCTTCTTGCCAAGCTTCACGCACTTCATCAGCAGCTTCGCCGTGTCGATGCTCGTCACGCAGGCGATGCCGTATTCAACCGCCATGCGGCGCAGGCGGAAGCCCGCGCGCAGCGGATCGCGGCCGTGCGTCGGCGTGGTGATGATCAGACGGATCTTGCCGGAATCAAAGAGCTTGGCCAGCGCGTCCGTATCCTCGCCCGGGCGCGGCACAGGCTGCGCGCCGACGTAGTTGCGGTTGAGCATGTGCGCCGTGCCGCCGGTCGCGTAGATATCAAAGCCCAGCGCGGCGAACGTCTCCGCCAGCGCAAGCGCCTCGCGCTTGTCGTGGTTGGCGATGGCAAAGAGCACGCCGCCCTCCTCAGGATGCGGAATCGCCATCTTCGTGGAGGCAAAGCCCTTGAGATACGCTTCCTCCGCCGTCTCGGCAAGGCCCAGCGCTTCGCCGGTCGACTTCATTTCCGGTCCAAGGGAAACCTCGACCTCCGGCAGCTTTTC
>JAFQOY010000146.1 GCA_017412025.1 Clostridia bacterium
CTGCTGGAGGAGACGATGGAAAAGGTCTATCCCGGTTACGGCGTGGTGCCCTATGTGATGACGGGCGGTACGGACGCCAAATACTACGGCAGTATCTGTGAACACTGCCTGCGCTTTGCGCCGATTGAGATTGACAGCCAGCAGTACAAAAGCGTGCACAGCGTGAACGAGAATCTCTTTGCGGACGCGCTTGTGCCCGCGGTCGACTTTTACAAGGAGATCCTCGCGGCGTATTGCCGCCAATAAGCAAAACAGCGCCGCTGCAGCCCTCTGGCTGCGGCGGCGCTGTATGTCCGGCGTTAGCTTTTCGGAATAAACTGCTCGAAGATGAACAGATCAAAGTCCCCCTTCGCGGCGTCAAGCTCCGCCTGGGATTTGAGCGTCCAGGCTACGGACAGCGCGCCGAAGAGCCTCCTGCACAGCGTACGGGAGAGGTTGCCCTTGCTGTGATGGTCGTAGGCGATGAAATCCGGTCGGGTGATCACGTTGGTGAGCAGGTGATGCACAAGCGCCTGCGGCAGAGGCTCGAGTTTTCCCTCCTTGCCGAAATCGGCGGAGAGCTGGCCGCGGATGACCTCCGGCCTGTGCTTTTTGTACCAGCGTACGGCGGAGGGATGGAAGGACTCGATGCAATAGGGCCCCTCGTAGGCGGAGATGAGCTCGTCGGCCTTTTCACAGACGATATCGGCGTCCTCGTGCACCTTGATCTCGATAATCAGCGGCACTCTGCCGCCGACGGCCTCCAGCACGTCGGCAAGCAGCGGGATGCACTCGCTGCTGCCCATCAGCGGGAACTGGCAAAGCTCGGCGTAATCATAGTCGCGCACGCAGCCCGGCACGCCGCACACGCGATCGAGCGTCTCGTCGTGAAAGACGACGGGAATGCGGTCGCGGGAGAGCTGCACGTCAAACTCGATGCCGTAGCCGTTTTGAACGGCCTTACGGATGGCGGCAAGGGAGTTTTCCGGCGCGTCGGAGCCGTTTTTGTGCAGGCCGCGGTGCGCATAATGGCGGTTATAAAGCGCGGATGCGTCCGGGCGGCCGATCATGCGCGGCATGATCAGGAAGAGATACAGCGCGCAGAGGATGAGAAGGATCGAAAGCAGGATGATCATGGCCGGATACCTCACAATCAGTCGTCGACGTCAAAGTGTTCAAGCGCGGATTTCTTCGGGATCGGCTTGCTGTCGCCGTGCCGTACCTGACTCATGGTGATCATCGCGCATACGGTGAAGAAGATCGCATACGGGAAGAGCGTGCTGTAGGAGACATACTGCAGCAGCAGGCCGGAGAGAATGGGCGTGAAGATCTGCGCGGTCATGGAGAAGGTGTAGTAGAGCCCCGTGTATTTGCCGATCTCGCTGCCGCGGCTCATCTCCACGACCATCGGCAGGCTGTTGACGCCGACTGCGGCCCAGCCGACGCCGATGAGCGCGAAGAAGAAATTGGCGGTGACGTTGTAGGTGGGATAGAAGAAGACGGAGGCAAAGCTGACGAGCATCAGCGTGAGGCCGAGCAGAATGGTCTTCTTGCGGCCGATGCGCGAGGCGACAGCGCCGGTGGGGATGTAGCTGATGATGGCGGCGACCATGGCGACCATCAGACAGCTGGCAAAGCCGCCGCCCTCCATCTTCCAGACGGTGACGGCATAGCGGGAGAAGGCGGTGGTGACGGCGTTGTACGCCATATACCACAGCGCGACGGACAGCAGGATCAGACGCAGGCTGCGCATCACATCCGGCGCGAGCGGCGCAGGCCTGCCCTGCTCAAGCGGCTCTTCCGCTTCTTCCGGATATTCGCGTGAGATCTGTGCGGCGAGCGGCTTTTCGCGGATGGTAAGCGCCAGAATGACGACGGACACGGCCATCAGCAGCGCCACGCCCAGAAAGAGCGGGAAGTAATCGGGCCTTTCGCCCTTGCCCACGAGCACGCGGATCATGCCCAGCGCAATGACGCCGCCGACTGCGCCCATGAGGTTGATGATCGCATTGCCGCTGGAGCGCAGGGGCTTGGGCGTCAGATCCGGCATCAGCGCGACGGCGGGCGAGCGGTACATGGCCATGGCCAGCAGCGTCAGCCCCAGAGAGATGATGAACAGAGGCAGGTTGAGCAAAGCATCGGCATAGGGCAGAAGCATCATCAGCGCGCAGGCTGCCGCCGTGCCGCCGAGGATGAAGGGCATGCGCTTGCCCAGCGGGGTATCCACCTTGTCAGAAAGCGTGCCGATCAGCGGCAGCAGGAATACGGCGAGCACATTGTCAATCGCCATGATCGCGCCGATGACGGATTCGTTGAGATGGAAGGAGTTCTGCAGGATCAGCGGGATGATGTTGTCATACATCTGCCAGAACGCGCTGATGGAGAGAAAGGCCAGACCGACCAGCGTCGTGCGCCTGTAGTTGAGTTTCATTTGCGCCAGCTCCTTATGTAGTGTGCTGAACATATTGTAACACGGATTGACTGCAAAGCCAAAGGATTTTGATGAAATGCGCAGAATCATAACATAAAGTCATGCAATGCGCAGGAAACAGATGCATGTGTACACGAAGAGGTGGAGAATATGAGAATTCTGGTGATCAACGGCAGCCCGAAGGGCGAAAACAGCATCACGCTGCAGACGATCCGCTATATTGAAAAGCGCTGCCCGCAGCACAGCTTTGAGGTGCTGCATGCCGGTCAGCGCATCAAATCGCTTGAGAAGGACTTTGAACCGGCCAGGCGCATGCTGGAGAGCGCGGAGCTTCTGCTCTTTGCGTATCCGGTCTATACGTTCATCGCGCCCAGCCAGCTGCACAGATTCATCGAGCTGATGAAGGAGAGCGGCGTGAAGCTGCAGGGCCGGTATGCGGCGCAGCTGACGACGTCCAAGCACTTTTACGATGTGACGGCGCATCGCTATGTGCAGGACAACTGCCAGGACATGGGCATGAAGTACATCGGCGGCCTGTCTGCGGATATGGACGATCTGCTTGATGAAAAGGGGCGCAAGGATGCGCTTGCGTTTATGGACTATGTGCATATGTGCATGGAAAAGGATCTGTACGAGCCTTTCCCGCCGGTGCATGCGTCAGCAGCGCGCATGCCGGTGACGGCTGTACAGGAGGATGAGCAGGAAAAGACGGGCGACGTGGTGATTGTAACCGACTGCGGGGAGGATGACGCGCAGCTTGCCGCAATGATTGCGCGCCTGCGCGCCGTGCTGCCGCTCAGCTCGCGCGTGGTCAACATCGGGCAGTATCCCTTTACCGGCGGTTGTCTCGGATGCTTCGGCTGTGCGGTGACGGGCAAATGCGTGTATAAGGACGGATTTGACGAATACCTGAGAAACGGGATCCAGACTGCGCAGGCGATCGTCTATGCCTTTACGATCCGGGATCACTCGATGGGCGCGCGCTTTAAGCTCTACGACGACCGCCAGTTCTGTAACGGACACCGGACGGTGACGATGGGCATGCCAATGGGCTATCTGGTCAGCGGCGCATACAGCCAGGAAATGAACCTGAGAATGATCATCGAGGGGCGCGCGCAGGTCGGCGGCAATTTTCTCGCCGGCGTGGCGACGGACGAAACCGATCCCGACCGCGAGATCGACCGGCTCGCCGCATCGCTCACCTATGCGCTTGAAAACCGCTATCAGCCGCCGCAGAACTTCTATGGCGTGGGCGGCATGAAGATATTCCGCGATCTGATTTACATCATGCGCGGCATGATGAAGGCAGATCATGTGTTTTACAAGGCGCATGGACAGTACGACTTCCCGCAGAAGCAGTGGAAGACGATCCTCAAGATGCAGCTGGTCGGGCTTCTGCTCGCATCGCCCGCGATCAAGGGCAGGATGGGCGACGCGATGACAAAGGGCATGCTCGCGCCGTATCAGAAGGTGATCGACGGCGCGGACGGCGAGGCATGACTCGGCTTTCTCTTCGCTTTACCAGATAAAGGGAATCAGCCGCCAGCGCACGCGGCGCGTATAATCCGCATAGCCGTCAAGCTTCCTGAGCAGCAGCGCTTCTTCGCCGCGTATGCGCAGGATGATCAGCAGCGGATAGAGCAGCATGAGCAGAAAGGCCGGATATGATTCAAGCACCAGGGGCATGGAGAGAAACAGCGTGATCGTCACGGCGTACATGGGATGGCGGACGACGCCATACAGGCCGGTATCCACAACTTTCTGCCCCTCCTGCACCTCGACCACGCGGGAGATATACGCGTTTTCACGCATCACTTCGGCATAAAGCACATAAGAGACAAGCTGCAGAATCGAGGAAAAGGCAACGATCCCGCGCGGTACATGCGACCAGGCAAAGCGATGATCCAGCCCGCAGAGCGCAAACACAGCCATAAAGAGCAGGCCGCAGAGCGCGATGACGCCCTTCTGAACGCCCTGCATTTCCTTATTGCGCAGACGCTTTTCAAGCAGATCCGGCGCGCGCAGCATCAGGCCGACGCCCAGGAGGAACATCGGGATGAACAGCAGCGCCATGAAAAGCCATGCGCCCGGATAATGAAGCGTGCCGGCGAAGCCGAAGAGCAGGCCGCCCAGCAGCAGCACGCCGCACAGGAACATGGCGGCGGCTCGCAGAAACAGTCGGATATTCATTTCAGGTCTTCCCTTCTGTGTTGCCTGCGCCGTTTCTTCAGCGGACGGCGCTCATGCTGACATCATACAATAGCCGGAGGAAATATGCAACCCGCTCGGGGAGCAGAAAAAAGAGCCGGATGGACAAAGGAGGGAGAGGCAATGCGTGATGCATTCATGTCTTTGTGCTGCGGGGAGAAAGGGTAAGCGGCAGGGAAAATGCAGAACAGGCCGATGGCGGGAAGAAATGGAGGAAAAACGCTTGACAAACACAAAAAGCATGATATAATGGTTCTGCTTGACAGGTTGATTCTGTCATCCGGGGTGTAGCGCAGTTTGGTAGCGTGCTTGAATGGGGTTCAAGAGGCCGCGAGTTCGAATCTCGCCACTCCGACCATACGAAAAACACTTGATTAGATTAGAAAAATCAAGTGTTTTTTGTTTTCGGAAGTAAACCGATAGTTTAGAAACCCTTTGCTTCAGGGTAAACATTTTCGGGTTCATGGGTAAACAGGCATTTGAAAGTCGCTTGAAAAGGGACGTTCAAAATGTCAATAATCACAGAGAAAACCAAGAATGGAAAGGTCGTTGCGTTCAAGTTTTTGTCCCACATCGGCAGGGATGAAAAAGGTAAACAACATTTCCGCACAACAACATGGAAACCGCCTGCGGGCATGTCGTATGCAAAAGCATGGCTGCAAGAGTTACGCCGGAAGAGCTGGTTCTGATGCACCAGCTTTACAACAAGTATCACAGCTATGCGAGAGTTGCGCGAGAGATAGGCCGGTCTGCATCTTGCGTCCGTTACAACGTAATGATGAAGAATGCGCCCAAGGTTGTTCGGGATACGTTCCCGGATACGGTGAGAAAGTGAATATCTGCCAGACGCTTTCAGTAAGAAGCGTCTGGTTTTTATATAGACTATACTTCCAATGCAAAATATCGTATGCATTTTCATTTCGTGATCACAATCAACTTCTTTCAAAAACAGCGCCGTCCCGCGCATAATGGACGGCGCTGTGATTATTTACTTACTGAGAATCACACGCTGATAGCCGGGATTGACTTTATCTGCCGCAGTAGACGGCGTATCCGGCATCTGCATAATCATCTTCTCAGGAATGACGTCGCTGGAAATCATCTGCTCGTACGTGATTTCCGGCAGGTTCTCCACGTTGACGCTCGCACTCAGATTGATTCCGCTGGGCAGCGGCTTTCCTTCTGCGTCGAGCCAAAGCGGATAATCACGTGCGTTCACATCGTCGGCAGTCACGCCTTCCGGCACAACAAAAGTCGAATAGATGTAAAGACCAGCTGCGCTCAGTTCGGCCCTGACGCCTGTCAGCTTGTAACCGTCTGCGATAAAGTCACCGTTACAG
>JAFQOY010000147.1 GCA_017412025.1 Clostridia bacterium
CAGCAGGAAAAGAGCATCGGCGCCGCCGCCTCATCCCGGGATCCGTATTTATGGTCGCCCACCAGCGGATGCTTTCTGCTGGCAAACTGCACGCGGATCTGATGGCTGCGCCCCGTGTGCAGGCGGATGCGCACGAGCGAGATCTCCCCCTCTGTCAGGCGGCGGTATTCAAGCCGCGCCTTCTTCACGCCCGCGCGCATGCGGCTGACGACAAACACCTTGTTCTTTCTTGCGTCCTTGAAGAGCAGGTCTTCCCAGTCGCCCTCTTCAGGCGGCGCGCCGTGTACCATGGCCACGTATTCCTTGACCATCGTTCCTTCCTGAATCGCGCGGGAAAGCGCCGCCGCAGCCGCCCTGCTTCTGGCATAGACCATCACGCCGCCGACATTCAGATCCAGCCTGTGCACGGCGAAGACCTCGCCGCCGATTGCCTGCCGGATTGCCTGCGGCAGCGCATGCTCCGAATCCATACCCACGGGCTTGACGACCACGGCAATATCCCTGTCCGAATAGATGATCTCCATGTCTGTCCTCAATTGCAATCCTTCATCTCACAGCGCTGCGATCATGCCGTCAAGCAGCGATTTGAACTGCTCCTTCACGCGGTTGGCCGTCTGCGTCACTTCCTCATGGCACAGCGGCTGATCGAGGATGCCCGCCGCCATGTTGGTCACGCAGCTCACGCCCAGCACGCGCATGCCGCCATGGCGCGCGGCGATGACCTCCGGCACCGTGCTCATGCCCACAGCGTCCGCGCCCAGCACGCGCGCCATGCGGATCTCCGCCGGCGTCTCGTAGCACGGCCCCGGGAACTGGCAGTACACGCCCTCCTGCAGGGAAAAGCCCTGCGCCCTCGCCGTCTCATGCGCAAGCGCGCGGAGCTCCCTGTCAAACGCGCACGTCATGTCCGGAAAGCGCGGACCGAACTCGTCAAGGTTCGGCCCGATGAGCGGGCTGGTTCCCGTCAGGCTGAACATATCCGAAATCACCATCAGATCTCCCGGCACGAAGGAGAGATTTACGCCTCCGCAGGCATTGGTCACAATCAGCACCTTGACGCCCATCTTCTGCATCACGCGAACGGGCAGCGTGATCTCCTTCATTGAATACCCTTCATAATAATGAAAGCGTCCCTGCATCATCACCACGCGCTTTCCATGGCGCATGCCGCATAAGAGCATGCCCGCATGCCCTTCCACCGTAGACCGCGGAAAACCGGGGATCTCGCTGTAGGGCAGCTTCACCGCGCCCTCCAGCTCATCCGCATAGCTGCCCAGACCGCTGCCCAGGATGACGCCGATTTCCGCGCCTCCCAGCACGCCGCAGACCTTCTGCGCCGCTTCGTTGATTCTCATCATCTCATCCTGCATATGCGCACCTCACGGTCACTTTCCGATTTCCGGAAGAAACGACGTACCCTTGATTGTGTTTTCAATGCCGAAGAAATCGAGCACCGTCGCGCTCAGATCGGCATACGTATCGCGCACGCCGAGGTTGACGCCGCACATCATGTTCTTCCCCCATGCAAGCACGGGCACGTGCTCGCGCGTGTGATCCGTTCCCGTGTGGCAGGGGTCGCAGCCGTGATCCGCCGTGATCAGCAGCAGATCCTCCTCCCCCATCAGCGCCCTGATCTCAGGAATCTGCGCATCGAAGGCCTCCAGCGCCTTTGCATAGCCCTGCACGTCCCTGCGATGGCCGTACACCATGTCAAAGTCAACCAGATTGACAAAGAGCAGGCCGTCAAAGTCCTCCTTCATCGCCGCAAACGCCGCTTCCATGCACGCCGCATTGCCGGCGGCGTGGTTCGACTTCGTGATGCCGCGCATGCAGAAGATATCCTCAATCTTGCCCACGCCGTAGACCGTCCTTCCGCTTTGCGCAAGCAGATCGCACATCGTCGTCGGCGGAACGGCGCTGTAATCCCTGCGCCCGCCCGTGCGCTTGAACGCGCCGGCCTTCTCCCCGATAAACGGGCGCGCAATCACGCGGCCGACCTCCAGATCGCCCGTGAGCATCTCCCGGGCGATTTCGCAATAGCGATACAGCTCCTCAAGCGGCACGACCGCCTCGTTTGCCGCAATCTGGAAGACGCTGTCCGCCGACGTATAGACGATCAGCTTGCCGGTACGGATGTGCTCCTCGCCCAGCTCGTCAAGGATCGCCGTGCCGGAGGCGGGCTTGTTGCCCAGCGTGCCGCGGCCTGTCGCCTTTTCAAACGCATCGATAAAGTCCTGCGGGAATCCCTCCGGGAACGTCGGGAACGGGCGCGCCAGCTGCACGCCGGCAATCTCCCAGTGTCCGGTCGTCGTGTCCTTGCCGGCGGAAACCTCTTTCATCTTGCCGTAGCAGGCGGACGGCGCACAAACCGCGCCGCCAAAGCTCACGCCGTCGATATTGCCGAGGCCCATCTCCATCAGATGGGGAATATGGGGATGGCAGGTGTTGATAACATGCCCCAGCGTGTCCGCGCCCGCGTCGCCATAGGCCGGGGCGTCGGCAAGCGCGCCGATCCCCACGCTGTCCAGCACAATCAGAATCGCTTTTTTATTCATGCCGTCTCCTCCTTTCAGGAAAACACAGATACTTTGCTTATCATTCTATGCACATTATAACGTATCCAAAGCGCTTTTTCAATCTCCGCGCCCGTATGTATACGACGCACATTTACTGCAAAACCCGCTGCATATGCAAAGGATTTTGCCCCGTGCGCAGCGAATCTCTATCTTCAGAAAGCCATATACGGCCCGCTCTGTGCAGCGGGATATCCGGGCACCCTATATCACATCACCGGGAGGCGATACAATCATGGATCAGCTTTATTTCGGCGTGGACGTCGGCGGCACAACCACCAAAATCGGCGCGTTTGATCACCACGGGCATCTGCTCTCCAAATGGGAGATCAAAACGGATACCTCCGAGGGCGGCAGTCTCATCCTGCCCAACATCGCAGAAGAGATTCTGCATTACGCCCGAAGCCTTGCCAAGGTCGTCGCCATTGGCGTGGGCATCCCCGGTCCGGTACAGCGCGGCGGCTATGTCAAGCGCTGCGTGAACCTCGGCTGGGGCGACATCAATCCCGCCCGCGAGCTTGCCGCCATCCTGCGCGGCGTACCCGTATTCGCAGGAAACGACGCCAATATGGCCGCCATGGGCGAATACTGGAAGGGCAGCGGCAAGGAGGCCGACAGCCTCGTCTTCATCACCCTGGGCACCGGCGTGGGCGGCGGCATCATCCTTGACGGCAGGATGGTGTACGGCATGAGCGGCCTGGGCGGCGAAATCGGCCATGTGGTCGTCAATCCGGAGGAAACCACGCCCTGCAACTGCGGCCAGTACGGCTGCCTGGATCAGACGGCGTCGGCCACCGGCATCGTGCGCAGCGCGCAGCGCATGCTCAGCGAAAGCGACGCGCCGTCCTCGCTGCGCGCTCTTGATACCATCACCTCGCGCGACGTCGTGGACGCGGCCAAGCACGGCGACGAGCTCGCCGCCAGAGCCTTTGACCGCTGCACGTATTTCCTTGGCAAGAGCATGGCCATGCTGACCAACATCCTCGATCCTGAGATGTTCATCATCGGCGGCGGCGTTTCCAAAGCCGGCAGCTTCCTCGTGGATTCCGTTGAAAAGCATTACGCCTCCCTGTGCGTGCTCTCCGAGCGGCGAGCCGCCATCACGCTCGCCACGCTCGGCAACGACGCGGGCATCTACGGCGCGGCGAAGCTGGCCATGGATTCCTCCCGCTGAGCGCCGCCATTCACTGCGCATCCCTTCATCCGTCAGTCAGGCCCTGCGTCTTCGCCGTCGGCGTCACGCAGGGCCTGATTTCTTCTCTTTTTGCTGCCGTGCGGCGGTCAGAATCGCTTCTGCGCAGCCGTTTCTCCCGTTCTCCTGTCGTATACATCGACTGCAACGGTCGACGCAGCGTCTGCGCCAAGCGCCCGGGCGACGGCGCTTTCCGCCTCTGCGCCGCGCTCCTCGCGCCAGACTCCGTTCTCTCTGTGCAGGCAGTACGCGCCGCCTTCCTCAATCGCCGCGTCAAATCCCTCAAGCGGGAACATGAAATTCGAGGATTTGTCATATTCCTCGCCGGACAATACGCGCTCGCGCGCGATATTGTGCATCAGCAGAATCAGCAGTTCGTCATACCAGACCGGCGCATCGGCGCCGATATACAGGCTGAAATCGTAATCCGTATCGTGCAGAAGCATCAGCACGTTTTCAAGGCTCTCCTGGCTGCGCATCACCGACATCTTTTCATCGGTATACGCCTGAAGATGCTCCTGCCAGTGCGCATAGCCGGGATCCTGCCTGCGGTCGGGCAGATCGTAATGCCTGTCCAGATAGCTGGCCAGATACGCCGTCATCTTGAGCGTGCCGGCATTGTTCAGGTGCGGATCCTCGTCCATGCAGTCCACCGCGTAATCCACAATGCTGTCCGGCAGCGTCGCATCGATAAAGCCGATTCCGTATTCATCGGCAATGCTTCGCGCCGTATTGGCAAACCGCTGCGAATTGATGATCATCGGAGCGGGCATGTGTGCCAGCACCACGTCAATCCCGCGGCCAAGGCATTCCTCAATGGCCGCGCGCAGGTAGGCAAAGCTGTATCCGCCCTCCTCCGCATAGTCGTCCTCATCGACGGTCTCATACGCAAAGATCGGAAAGACGCCGGTCATGAACTCGCCGCCTCTGGCATAGGAGGGGCGCTTTGCAAAATCCGCCTGCGTCAGCTCGCTCCAGCGGCTGTGATACTTGCCCAGCGGGAAATAGTACTCCCACTTCAGATCCCGATACCGGTTTCCCGCGACGTCGTCATAGTCTGGATGCTCCGGATCGTCAAACAGGTCGTTGATCATTCTCACCTTGTTCACGCTCAGCGGCCAGAAGTCCATCGCCGTGTGCACATCGCTGCTGTTTCTGGAGATCTTGTAATCCTGAAACATGCCGTTGACCGCAAACACCACCACCTTCGGGCTGGCATAGTCAAGCGCGTTGATCATCGTCCAGTAGCATAGGGGCATCATGTTGCTGTAGCTGGCAAGGTTATAGCCCGCAATGCCGTAATCCTTATACATTTCCATGGGCATCACGCCGGTCACGCACTGGCTGTCGCCAAAGAGCAGCACGTCATATGCCTCCGGTTCCTCCAGGAAGCCGCCGAACATCATGCGGCTCTCCTTGCGCTCCACGACAAAAGAAACCAGCGCCACCACGGCGCACAGCACAATCAGAAAAAACAGCGCCTCCGCAAGGCGCATAACGGATCTGCGTTTCATCCCTCAACATCCTCTGTACGGTAATCAGCCTGTTGCCTTTCCTATTATACAGGCATCGCGCGTTTTTCTCAACCGGTCATTTTGCCATCTTGATCCCATATTCGCCGCAGGCGGCGGCAAATGCGGCGCAATGATGACAGAAACCGGGTATTTTGCGGCAATGTGTCCCATCCGCTTGCGCGCACGCCGAAAAAGAGATACAATAACCCTTGGTCATATCTGCACGGAGCACTCATCCCTCGTCGACATTCTTATCATATTTTTTGCCGGACGCGAAATTTGTGCGTTCCCGTATACGTCTATACAGTATGCCATCTGTGGCGCAGCTGCAAAGGAAAGGAGGAAGAACGATGAACAGAATGCTGTCCGCATTGGGCTTCGCGCTTCTTTTCCTGCTCTTTCCCCTTTGTGCTTCCGTCGACGCGCGCGCGCTGCTCGTCGCCTGCTCCGATTTTGTAACGCAGCCGGATCTGGGCAACGCCATTTCCGGCAACCTGCACATGATCGGCTCCGCGCTGATCAGCTCCGACATGCCGCTGGGCAACCTGTCCATCGAGGACGGCACCATCGGAACCTCGGAAGCATTTGAAAGCGCCGTCGTCGACGCCTTTTCTTTAAGCGACGAGGACGATCTCTCCATCCTTTATCTCTGCACGCACGGCGTCCTCTCCTCTGCAGACGACGGTCAGGTTTATCTGCTCCTTGGAGACGGCGAAAAGGAAACCCCGCTCTCTGCCGACGCGCTCTATGCCATCATCCGTCCCATTCAGGGCAAAAAGCTGCTCATTCTCGACGCATGCTTTTCCGGCGCGCTCATCGGCCGCGGCGGCTCCGGCGCGCAGGAAGAGACCCCCGATTTCCTCTCGCCGTTTCTCAGCGATACAAGCATCCACGTGCTGACCTCTGCCAGCGGCAGCGAATCCAGCTGGTATTACGACAGCCAGCATCTGGACACGGGCGCCGTATCGTATTTCGCCTCCGCGCTCTCCAGCGGCCTGGGGCTTTACGGCACGCCGGAGGCAGATCTGAGCGGCGATGGCGGCGTCACGCTCGCCGAGCTGCACCGCTATCTCAGCGTCGCCGTCCCCTCTTCCTCCAGCCAGCTGCTCTCCGCCCATGCGGACAGCCTCTTCCTTCCCGTGGCCGCAGGCCCCGCGCTCTCAAGGCCGCTTTCCGGCTTCTCCTACAGCACGTCGCTCCTCTCCACCGACGATCCCGTGTTTGAGCTTTCCTTTACCGTCACGCAGGCGGATACCGGCGTGCAGTACCGGCTTATCGATTACGACAACGGACGCTGGAACTGGGAAAACGCACAGGAATTCTGGGATGACGGCGACGAAGGCGGGCAGCAGCTCGCCCCGGGGCGCAAGCACCGCGCGCTTTCGCTGGAAAACATCGCGCCGGAGGACAGCGGCTACCTGATGCTGCAGGTGTTCTCCGTACGCGGAGAATCCATCCAGCTGTGCTCCGAGCGTCTGATCGCCGTCCAGCCGGCGCAGCGCAGTCCCCAGCTGCGCGTCTCCTGCCGCGATACGCTTGATCGTCCCGGCGTGCGCGAGTTGCCCATTGACGTATACGCCGCCGTACCGTGCGAAATCAGCGTCAGCGTATACGATTCCGACGGCGCGCTCGTCCGCCGTCTCGCTTCCAGCCAGCTGACCCGCCCCGCCGCCGGCGATCTGACGCGCCTGTACTGGGACGGACGCGACGCCTCCGGCGCAGTCGTGCCGGACGGCGATTACACCATCGCCGCGGAAACCGCTTCCGGATCCGGCAGGATCAAGACCGCATGCAGCGTCTCGGTGCGCCGCTGAGCTGGAGGCTGCTCCGCCTGACGGGCTTTACTGCGCGTCTGCGCGCCTGTGCGCCGGCCTGAACGGCAGCACCCTGCAAAACGACATGCCCATCTTCCCGAGCAGCTGATCCAGCTGCCGCTTTGCCGCCAGCCTTCCCGCCTCGGCGATCTCCTCCAGGCGTTCCACGCTCAGCGCTCCCGCATCCTGCGGCATATCCACCTGCAGGACGGCCGACCGACCGGGCGGAAGCGGCTCTCCGCCCCCGGCCGCTGCCATGCCTGTCAGATCGAGCGCATCCGGCTCATGCCTTGGCGAAAGCACAGGGCGAACCACAAGCACCCTGTGCATGCCCATCGCCAGAAGCTGGGCGCACGCAAAGCCCTCGTCATGCTCGGCAAGCAGCAGCGAGCCCATCCACTGCGCCGGCGCGAGAAACGGCGGCAGCGTCATCGCAGCGCGCGCAGCAAACCCGGCAGACGCCTGCATGCACAGCATGGCATGCTCGTTCTGCGCGTAGGCATAGGATGAAAAGATCACCTTTCTGCCGCCCGACGCCGTCCGGCACAGCAGGATCCCGGGGCGCGGACACATGCACAGCAGGCTCTTTGCGGTCTGCGCCGCAAGCAGATGCTCCAGCCTTTTTGCATCCGCCAGCGCGGCGCGCCGTCCGTGCAGCAGCGCGGCAGCGCCCGCTGCAGGCCTGAGCATCCGTCTGCCCATCAGCGCGCTCTGGCGCAGCGCCAGCTCTGTCTCCTCCATATTTCTGCCGGCCATGTACAGCGCAGCGGGCCAGGCGCCCGTCTGCATGCCGCAGACGGCGGCAGGGTCGATTCCTCTTGCGCAGAGCTCCTTCAAGACCCCGACCCCGGCTGCCGCCAGCGCGCCCGTC
The DNA here is from genome assembly GCA_017412025.1 of Clostridia bacterium. The sequence continues at coordinate 7,965 of JAFQOY010000147.1, forward strand.
CCCGTCAGCACAATCCCCAGCTGCATAGCCTCATTCCTCCGGCTCTTTCTTTTCAGGCAGTATATGCGTTTTTGCGATGGAATATGGCAAGCCGCGTTCATTTTTCCCGAAGGCGCGGCCTTTGTCCCGGCAGGCGCAAAATATATTCAAATGCAGAATAGAAAGTTTTTCTTTCTCTTTCACTCTGAAGGTTTTTATGCTATAATGTCTAAGGTTATTTTGTCGAATCTTGAAAGGAAGTCATTCATGCGTTCCAAGCGGATCAGAAATTCAAGCCCGCCCAGGAGAAAACGCCGTGCGCTCAGGCGCGTCAAGCCCCGCAAGGGCACGCTGACGTTCCTGCTGCTGCTCAGCGCCCTGCTGGTGGCGCTTATCCTCTTTGCTCCCGGTCTGCATCTGACGCCTGCGGCCAATGTATCCGGCACCGAGATTGACGAGACGATCGCTGCCACCGGCAACACCAGCCTGCGCGTCAGCGAAGTCATGTCCTCCAACAGCACGGCGTTTCCGGATGAAACCGGTTCCTTCCCCGACTGGATTGAGCTGACCAACACGGGCGACGCGCCCATTGCGCTTGAAGGCTACGGTCTGTCCGACCGCGCCGACAAGATCACGTTCGTCTTCCCGGATATCACGCTCAATCCCGGCGAATACCTGATCGTATTCGCATCCGATGAAAACCGGAACGTCGCAGGCAAAACGCTGCACGCCAAGTTCAAGCTCTCCTCCTCCGGCGACTCGCTCTTCCTCTTCGGCAGCGACGGCGTCGCCTTCTCGGAGATGACCATTCCCGCAATGGACAGCAACATGAGCTATGCGTTCATCGGCAAAGACGAGTACATCATCACCAGCCAGTATACGCCCGAGTACGAAAACACGCAGGAGGGCTTCGCCGCCTTCCGCGCCTCGACCGTGCTGACCACAGGCTCTCTGGTGATCAATGAAATCTGCGCCTCCTCCATCACCACGCTCCGGGATGAGGACGGGGAGTATCCCGACTGGATCGAGCTGCGCAACACCTCCTCCAGGGCGATCGATCTTTCCAATTATGCGCTGAGCGACGACCCGGATTCCCTGGTCAAGTGGCGTTTCCCGCAGGGCAGCGTGATCGAGCCGGGCGGCTACTTCGTGGTCTATGCCTCCGACAAGGACAGGCCCGCAGCCTCCTCCTCCCAGTGGCCGCACGCGAGCTTCAAGCTCCGTTCCAACGGCGAAACCGTCATCCTCTCCGACATTCAGGGCCGCATGCTCGATCTGGTCACGTATGACCTGCTCGACGCCGACGTATCCTGGGGCCGCGACGAGGAGGGCGTATCCGGCTTCAAGCGCTTCACCCAGCCCACGCCCGGCCTGCCCAACACGCGCGCCGGCGAGGTCGCGATGGACACCTCCTTCTGCCTGGCCAATACGTCCGGCCTGTACATCACGGAAGTCATGTCCGGCAACAAAAACGTTGTCGGACCCGGAGTCCGCAATCCTTATGATTACATCGAGATCTACAACATGAGCGGACAGGCCGTCAACCTCAAGGGTTACGGCCTGTCCGACAACATCAAAAAACCCAGAAAATGGCTCCTGCCTGATATTACAATCGAAAACAACAGCTATCAGGTCATCTACTGCGACACGACGCAGACGACCAAGGACGGCGTTTATTATTTTACAAACTACAATCTGGCCAAATCCGGCGAAACCGTCTGCCTGTCCACACCCGACGGTGAAATCCTTGACAAGGTTGTCGTTCCCCAGCTCTATGACGACGTCTCCTATGGCCGCACGCTGGGTCAGGCAGGTCTGTTCTACTACTCCTCCCCCACGCCGGGCGACGGCAACGGACAGGGCTTCATCGGCTTTGCCGATCTCCCCGTCATCAACACGCCGGGCGGCCTGTACGAGCGCCCGCTTGAAGGCGGCAGCGCCGTCACCATCACAGTTCCCGCCAATTCCGTCGTCCGCTATACCACGGACGGCACGGACCCCGATCTGCACTCCGAGGAATACACCGGACCGATTCCCATCGAGAAAAACACGGTGCTGCGCGCCCGCGCCTTCCGCGACGGCGTAGAGCCCTCGCAGATCGTCACGCAGACGTACCTCATCTCCGTCTACCATACGATGCCCGTCGTCTGCCTGACGACAGATCCCGACAACCTCTGGAATGAGGCGACCGGCATGTTCGCCGACGGCCCGGAGCTTGACCGCGAGACGCAGGAGCGCCCGTGGGAAAACGCAACCTACTGGCAGAAAAACTGGTTCGGCGGCTGGGTGGAATACTACGACACTTCCGGCGTGCAGCAGATCAGCCAGGGCATGACCTTCCGCGTCATGGGCCAGTTCTCGCTGGATATGCCGCAGAAGAGCCTGTACGTCAAGGCGGACGGCCAATACGGCAAGAGCAGCTTCGACTATGCGTTCTTTGACGAAAGGCCCTATGAATCCTACGCCAGCTTCGTCCTGCGCAACGGCGGCCAGGACGGCATGTACTCCCGCGTGATCGACGGCATGCAGGCGCGGCTGGTCGATCAGTCCGGCTCCAATCTCGCCAATCAGGCGTGGAAGCCCGTCATCGTCTACATCAACGGCGAATACTGGGGTCACTACAACCTGCGCGAGCGCGCCGGCGCCAAGATGATTGCGCAGCATGAGGGCTGGGACAATCCCGACGACATCGACCTGCTGGAGAGCGACGGCACCCGTTCCAGCCAGATCAATCAGGGCTCCAACAAGGCCTACAAGGATCTGGTCGAGTACGTGGAAAGCCACGATCTGGTCAAAGACAGGGAAGCCTTTGAATACGTCTGTTCTCAGATCGATATCGACAACATGCTCGATTACTTCATCTTCGAGTCGTTCTTCGGCAATACCGACCCGGGCAACATCCGCTTCTACCGCAACGCCAAATCCGGCGACGGCAAGTGGAGATATCTGCTTTACGACATCGACTGGGGCTTCTTCAGCGTCCTGGGCAACCGCAATCAGCTCATCGGCGGCGTCGGCTATGTGCTCAACGAAAAGGGTATGGGCGATCACCGCATCAAGTCAAACGTCCTCATCCGGCATCTGATCAGGGTGCCCGAGATCCAGGATCGGTTCCTCACGCGCTACGGCCATTATTTCCAGACCGTATTCACCACGGAATACATGACCAATCTCTTTAACCAGATGATCACGCAGATCAAACCGGAGATGCAGATGCACATGCGGCGCTGGGCAGACAAGGTGCATCCCAAGGTCAGCTTTGATCAGCCCAAGAACCCTGAAGGCGGCTACAACTACTGGGTATCCCGCTGCGAGCGCATGCTCACGCGAATCTTCCCGCGCCGTCCGTACTACATATGGCAGGAAATCATCCAGTACTTCGGTCTCTCCGAGGCGCAGATGGTTGCCTACTTCGGCCCCTGCCCGCCCAAACCCGCTGATTGACGGAACGCTGCAAGGCGCTTCCTTCGTCACCATAATCCACGTCATTCCATTCAACAAACGATTCAGTAGGAGGACTCATTCATGAACAACATCATCAACGACGCAAGCGTAAACGAGTGGTTTTCACAGCAGATGGCCAGCCTCACGCCGATGAAAATGGTGCTGGCGCTGGCGATGGGCTTTGTCGTCGGCCTGATCATCGCGCTGGTCTATCGCAAGGCCTTCCGCGGCGTGCTCTATTCTCCGTCCTTTGCCACCACGCTGATCATGCTGTGCATGATCACCACCCCGGTCGTCATGTGTATCAAGTCCAACATCGCTCTGTCCATGGGTATGGTCGGCGCGCTGTCCATCGTCCGTTTCCGCACTGCTGTTAAGGATCCGCTGGACACCGCCTACATGTTCTGGAGCCTGACCATGGGCATCCTGCTGGGCGCCGAGCTGTACACCATCGCGCTCGTCGTCGTCGCCGGCATTTCCATCGCGATGCTCGCCATGGCGTTCTTCCGCCTGCGCTCCCCGAACACCTTCCTGCTCGTGACCCACTACGACTCCGAGGCGGAAGAGGCCGTGATGGATTTCGTCCGCCGCATCAAGGTGCAGCGCCTGCGCAGCAAGACCGTGACCCCGGGCGGCACCGAGCTGACCGTCGAAGTGCAGCTGCGCGAGCGCTTTGACATCGTCAACAAGCTGCTGGACACCGAGGGCGTGCACAATGCGACCCTGATCGCCTGCCAGTCCGAAGCCGGCAACTAAGCAGCCCGCGCTGCACCGACTTCGCTTTCCGGCGGCTTTAACCCGTTTCGTTCGGGCGAAGGGCCCTCCGAAACTGCGAAGCAGATCATTCGTGAAGAGGGAGCACTTATGCCAATCATCCGCAACATTCCGCTGAGGCACGAGCTCAAGTACTTCATTACGCCCGCTGAGATGAACGTCCTGCGCGGCATTCTGACGCCGGTGATGCAGCTCGATCCCAACGGCAACGAAAACAACGAGTACCACATCCGTTCGCTGTACTTTGACACGATCAACGACGATGCGCTGGAAGAGAAGATCGCGGGCGTGGGCAACCGCAAAAAGTACCGCATCCGCATCTACAACTTCTCTGACAGGGTCATCAAGCTGGAGTGCAAGAGCAAATACGGCGACCTGATCTCCAAGCAGTCCGTCACGATTCCGCGCGAGCTGTGCGAGCAGCTTATCGCGGGTGATCCGGAGGGGCTGCAGCGCATGCGCCATCCCCTGCTGCACGACATGTACCGCGAGATGAAGACCCGCCTGCTGCGCCCGGCTGTGATCGTGGATTACACCCGCGAGGCGTACATCCATCCCGCGCAGGAGGTGCGCGTGACGTTTGACAAGCAGCTGCGCACAGGCCTTTATTCCCACGACATGTTCAACAAGGCCATCCCCACCTATCCGGTCTTTGATGATCCGGTGGAGATCCTTGAGGTCAAGTACGACGAATTCCTGCCCAGCTACATTCAGTCGATCCTCAGCGGCATTACCGCACAGCGCAGCGCGATTTCCAAGTATACGCACTGCCGCCGCTACGAAAACAAGGAGTTTTGATCCTCATACAGTAAAGAAGGGACGCTTTCCGAAATGGAAGGCGTCCCTTTTATGGTTTTGTCCGTGCGCGTCAGATGCCGTCGAGCTTGTCCTTCTTGCGCTGGATACGGATTCTGCGCCGCTCCTCGCCATGCGCCCAGGCCAGATGCTCGTCCTCCGTCTGCAGGATCAGACGCGGCACGCGCACAGGCTGATCGTTTTCATCCAGAGCAACCATCATAAAGTGCGCATTGTTGATCCTGCGGCGCTCGCCCAGATGGTTTTCCACGTAGGTATCCACGCAGACCTCCATGGAGGACGAACCCACCCAGGTCATCTTGCCCTTGATGACGACCATCTCGTTCTGATATGCGCCGTGCAGGAACGTCAGGTTGTCCACAGATGCGGTGGTGACATTGCTCATGGAATGACGCTTGGCGACAATGCCCGCCACCTCGTCAATCCACTGCATCAGAATGCCGCCGAAGAGGCGGTTGGCGCCGTTGAGATGATTCGGCCGCACGATGCGGACGGTTTCCACACGGGATTCGTCCACGGTTTTCGCTTCAATATTCATACTTTCCTCTTTCATATTCAGAAATATCATCTGCCGCAGCGAAACCTCCGCACGGCAGTCCTCCGCCTTACTTACTGATTCTCCATCGCCTTGTACTTCTTATACCGCGCGATGGAGTCCTCCTTCGCCTGCTTGAAGAGCTTCTGCGCGTATTCCGGGAACGTCCGCCTGAGGGACGCATAGCGCACCTCGCCGTCAAGGAACTCCTCATAGTCCATCGTCGGCATTTTGGAGTCGATGGTCATCGGCTTTTCCGCATTCGGGTTATAGCGGTAGAGCGTCCAGTATCCGGCGTCCACCGCGCGCTTCATCTCGCTCTGCACGTTCTTCATGCCGGCCTTGATGCCGTGATTGACGCAGGGCGTATACGCCACCACCACGGACGGCCCCTTGTGCTCCTGCGCCTCGCGCAGCGCGCGGATCAGCTGATTGGGATCAGCGCCCATCGCCACCTGCGCCACGTATACGTTGCCGTACGTTTTAAAGATCTCGCCCAGCTCCTTCTTGCGGCTGCGCTTGCCTGCGGAGGCAAACTGCGCCACAGCGCCCAGCGGCGTCGCCTTGGAACTCTGGCCGCCGGTATTGGAATACACCTCCGTATCGATGACGAATACGTTGATGTCCTCGCCGCTGGCGATCACATGGTCCAGGCCGCCAAAGCCGATGTCATACGCCCATCCATCGCCGCCGAACATCCAGAAGCACTTCTTTGCCAGCTGGTCCCGGCGCTCCAGGATCTTCTTTGCCAGATCGGTATCCGCGCTCTCCAGCTCGGCAATCAGGCTGTCCGTCGCCCTGCGGGAAGCGTCAAAGTCGTCAAACGCATCGAGCCACGCCGCAGCGGCCGCACTGCCCGTCTGCGCCGCGTATTCCTCCACCAGCGCCTTCTGCTTCTCCCGCTGCTGCCTGACGGAGAGGAACATGCCAAGCTCCATCTCCGCGTTGTTTTCAAACAGGCTGTTCGTCCACGCGGGGCCAAAGCCGCGCTTGCTGGTCGTATACGGAATACCCGGCATCGGGGATCCCCATGCCTGCGAGCAGCCCGTCGCGTTCGCCCAGTACACACTCTCGCCGAAGAGCTGCGTGAGCAGCTTGGCATACGGCGTCTCGCCGCAGCCCGCGCAGGCGGCGGAGAACTCGACAAGCGGCTGACGGAACTGGCTGCCCTTGATGCTGTAGACCGGGAATACGTCGCCCTTGTCGGAAAGCGACAGGCCGTACGCCCAGTGCTCGCGGTGCTTCGCGGTAAACGCGGCCGGTTCCATGGCAATCGCCTTCTCCTTGGCCGGGCAGCAGGCCACGCAGCTGCCGCAGCCGGTGCAGTCAAGCGCAGAGATCTGCATGCTGAAGTGCATGCCCTTTGCGGCGGCGCCGATAGCAGGCGCCGTTTCAAATCCATCCGGTGCGCTTTGCTTCTCCTCCTCGCTGAGCAGATACGGGCGGATGACGGCATGCGGGCAGACCAGCGCGCAGCGGTTGCACTGAATGCACTTCGCTGCGTCCCACTTCGGAATGCTCAGCGCAATGCCGCGCTTTTCAAACGCGGTCAGGCCCATGTCAATGCGGCCGTCCTCATAGCCCTTAAACGCGCTGACAGGCAGATCGTCGCCCTTCTGGCGATTGATGGGCAGCAGCAGCTTCTTCACAACGTCCGGCAGCTGCGCGCTGTCCGCATCCGCCTCTGGCTGCGCCGCGCCCCAGGAGGCCGGCACGTCCACACGCACAATCTGCGTCGCGCCCGCGTCAATCGCGGCGACGTTGCGCGCCACCACGTCGTCTCCCTTGGCAAAGTATGTCCTGCGGACGGCGTCCTTGATCATCTCAAGCGCTTTTTCCGTGGGAATCACATCCATCAGCGCGAAGAACGCAGCCTGCAGCACCGTATTGGTATGGCTGCCCAGGCCCAGATCGCGGGCGATGGCGTTGGCGTCGATCATGTAAAACCGAATGTTCTTCTGCGCGATCTGACGCCTGACAGCGGCGGGGATGTGCGCTTCAAGCTCGTCCGCCTTCCAGCTGCAGTTGAGCAGGAATGTGCCGCCGGGCACAATCTCATCCACGATGTCGTACTGCGTCATGTAGCTCTGGTTGTGGCAGGCGCCAAAATCGGCCTGCTTAACGAAATAGGAGCTTGTAATCGGCCTGTCGCTGAAGCGCAGGTGCGATTTCGTCACGCCGAAGGACTTCTTGGCGTCATATTCAAAGTATGCCTGAGCAAACTTCTCCGTGTTGTCGTTGATGATGCGAACCGTGTTGTGGTTCGCGCCGACGGTGCCGTCTCCGCCAAGACCCCAGAACTTGCAGCGCACGAGGCCTGCCGTATCCTCCTCATAGGGCTTCAGCGGCAGGGAAAGATGCGTCACGTCGTCATGGATGCCCACGGTAAAGCTGCGCACAGGATGGGCGGACGCGAGATTGTCAAACACCGCAGCAATCTGCGCCGGATCCGTATCCTTGGAGCTGAGGCCATAGCGTCCGCCGATGACCTTGATGCTCAGGTCGCTGTTCATCAGCACGCTGCACACGTCCTCAAACAGCGGCTCGCCCACGCCGCCCATCGCCTTGCAGCGGTCAAGCACCGCAATGCGCTGCGTGGTCTTGGGCAGCGCGGCGAGGAAGTGCTTTGCGGAGAATGGACGATACAGGTGCACCTGCAGGAAGCCGACCTTCCTGCCCTGCCCGTTCAGCCTCCTGGTCACGTCGCGGATCACGCCGCTGGCGGAACCCATGGCGATCACCACGTCCGTCGCGTCCTCCGCGCCATAGTAGTTGAACGCGTGGTATTCCCTGCCGGTGATCTTCGCCATCTCGGAAAGATACTTTTCCACAATGTCCGGCAGCGCGCTGTAAAAGCCGTTGTTCGCCTCGCGCACCTGGAAGTAGACGTCGCCGTTCTGCACCGTGTTGCGCAGCATCGGGTGCTCCGGATTGAGCGCGCCGTCGCGGAAAGCCTTCAGCGCATCCTGATCGATCAGCGCAGCCACCTTTTCCATATCCGGCAGCTCGATCTTGTTGATCTCATGGGACGTGCGGAAACCGTCAAAGAAGTGCATGAACGGTATCCGTCCCTCGATCGCGCTCAGATGCGCGACGGGCGCAAGGTCCGCCACCTCCTGCACGCTGCCCGCGCTGAGCATGGCAAAGCCGGTCTGCCGGCAGGCCATCACGTCGCTGTGGTCGCCGAAGATGCTCATCGCATGCGTGCCCACCGTGCGCGAGGCCACATGCAGCACGGCCGGCAGGCGCTCGCCCGCGATCCTGTAGAGCACGGGCACCATCAGCATCAGGCCCTGCGAGGAGGTATACGTCGTCGCCAGCGAGCCCGTCTGCAGCGCGCCGTGCACAGCGGTGATCGCGCCCGCCTCAGACTGCATCTCCGTCAGCGTCACCGTCTGACCAAATACATTCTTTCTGCCCTTGGCCGACCAGGCGTCCGTCAGTCCCGCCATCGGGGAGGACGGCGTAATCGGGTAAATCGCCGCGATCTCCGTAAAGGGGTATGCCATCGTCGCGGCCGCTTCGTTGCCGTCCATGGTCACATATTTTCCAGCCATCAGATATCACCTCAGCATGTTTTCTCTATTGCTCGCTCAGTCCTTGCCCTTCGCGGTGTCGATGCCGGCGGCGCCGACCAGGCCAAGCCGCCTGGACGCTTCCTCGCGCATCTTATACTTGAGCACCTTGCCCGCCGCGTTCATCGGGAAGGAATCGACAAATTCGATGTACCGCGGCACCTTGTGGCGCGCCATGCTCGCCGCGATATAGTCATGCATCTCTTCAACGGTCACGGCGCAGTTCTCCTTGAGGATGATGCAGGCCATGGCCTCCTCGCCATAGCGCCTGTCCGGCACGCCGATGACCTGCACGTCGCGCACGGACGGATGCGTATAGATGAACTCCTCGATCTCCTTGGGATAGATGTTTTCGCCGCCGCGGATGATCATGTCCTTCAGCCTGCCAGTGATGCGGTATGTGCCGTCGGCGTCCCTGCAGGCCAGATCGCCGGAATGCAGCCATCCCTCCGCGTCAACCGTATCGCGCGTCGCCTCGGGCATCTTGTAATAGCCCTTCATCGTGTTGTAGCCTCGGGAGCAGAACTCGCCGTTTACGCCGTCCGGCACGGTCTCGCCCGTCTCCGGGTCGATGATCTTGCACTCGATGTGCGGGAAATTGTAACCGACGGTATTGGTGCGCAGGTCCAGCGGATCCTCCCATGCGGACATCGTGCTGCCGGGCGAGGACTCCGTCTGTCCATACACGCTGACGATGCCGCGCATGTTCATCTCATTTGGATCGGCTGCGCGGCGCATCAGCTCAGGCGGGCAGCCTGCGCCGGCCATGATGCCCGTGCGCATGTAGGAGAAATTGGTCTTTCTGTAGTCCTCATGGTTGAACATGGCGATGAACATCGTCGGCACGCCGTTAAAGCACGTGATGCGCTCCTGATTGATGCACGCCAGAGAGGACTTGGCGGAGAAATACGGCAGCGGACAGACCGTCGCGCCATGGGTCATCGAGGCGGTCATGGAGAGCACCATGCCAAAGCAATGGAACATGGGCACCTGAATCATCATGCGGTCCGCCGTGGACAGGCCCATGCGGTCGCCGATGCACTTGCCGTTGTTGACGACGTTGTAATGCGTGAGCATGACGCCCTTGGGGAAGCCCGTCGTACCGGAGGTGTACTGCATGTTGCATACGTCGTCCGGACGCACGCGCGCAGCCATGCGGTGCAGCTCCTCAGGCGCAACCAGCTCAGCCCTATCCATCGCCTCGTCAAACGTCAGGCAGCCTGGCTGCCTGAAGCCAACCGTAATCACGTTGCGCAGGAACGGAAGGCGCTTGCAGTGCAGCGGTCTGCCCGGCGTGCTCGATGCAATTTCCGGGCACAGGTCGTTGATGATCTGCCTGTAGTTGGAATCCAGGCAGGATTCGATCATGATCAGCGTATGCGTATCCGACTGGCGAAGCAGATAATCCGCCTCATGGCTCTTATACGCCGTATTGACCGTCACCAGCACCGCGCCGATCTTCGTCGTCGCCCAGAAGGCGATATACCACGCGGGCACATTGGTCGCCCAGACGGACACCTTCATGCCCGCCTTCACGCCCAGGGAGATGAGCGCACGGGCAAAATTGTCCACATCCTCGCGGAACTCCTCATACGTGCGCACATAATCAAGCGTCGTATACTTGAACGCATACTGATCCGGGAATTCCTCCACCATACGGTCAAGCACCTGGGAAAACGTCAGGTTGATCAGCTCGTCCTTTTTCCACACATACTGGCCCGTGCCGTCGTGGTTGGGATAGAGCGATTTCTTCTTGCCGCGCGTCTTTTCAAAGCGGCTCATGTAGTTGACAAAGTGCGGGAAGATGACCTCGTAATCCGGCAGATCCTCCATCCAGTCCACCTTCCACTCAAGCGAGATGAAGCCGTCGTAGTCGATGGAGGAAAGCGCGCGCATCATATCCGCCACGGGCAGCGTGCCTTCGCCGATGAGGTTATAGGTATCCTTATCGTCCGAGTCTCGCAGATGCACATGCTTCACATACGCGCCCAGATTCTTGATCGTCGTATCCGCGCTCTCGCCAAAGTCCCGGTAGGGATGATGCATATCCCAGAGCGCAGCCAGCTGGTCGCAGGCAAAATCATCCATCAGCGCGCGCAGCCGGGCCGTATTGGCATAGATGCCGCTGGTCTTGATCAGGATGGTGACGCCGGCCTCCTCCGCGTCGCAAAGCAGCTCGCCGATGCGCTCACGCACCGTCTCTTCCCTGTCGCTGAGCGCCACCACCGTCACATACGGCACCTGCATCAGCTTTGCCGTCTGGATGAGTCCCCTGAGCGAGGGAACAAAGTTTTCTTCGTTGGAGGAAAGATCGCACGACGTATCAAAGCAGGGAATCATCAGCTTCTTTTCGCGCAGCTGGCGCGCCGTCGCCGCCATGTTGTATTTGTGGAAGGGCGCGCTGCGCTCCATCATCTCCGGAAATTTGGGCAGGTTATAGACCTCGATGCCCTCAAAATCCATATTGACGCCGATATCGAGACATTCTTCCCAGCTCAGATGGGACCAGCCTCGGGTCGAAAAGGAAAGCTTCATGCCATCTCCGCCTCCTCATAGGTAATCTTGTTGAGCGCATTGATGTAGGCCTGAATGCTGGAGCCTACGATATCCGTCGACGTGCCGCGCCCGGAATAAAGCTTGCCGCTGGAGCGGAGGCGGACGACGGTTTCGCCCATGGCCTCGCGGCCCTCGGTGACCGAGCGGATCTGGAAGTCGTCCAGCTCATAATGGCAGCCCAGAATATTCTCGATGGCGAGGAACGCCGCATCGACCGGACCATCGCCGATGGCCACGCCCTCCAGCTTCTGCCCGTGCTTTTCAAGGCACATGTAGGCCATCGAGGAGGACGTGTTGCTTGCCGTGATGGAATAGCTGCGCAGCACATAGGTCGAGGGCACCTGCATCGCGGCGGAGGCGACAATGGTATCCAGCTCGCGGCTGGTGATCACTTCCCTGCGCGCAGCAATGGTCTGAAACGCCTCCCACACGCGCGCGCCGTCCTCCTCGCTCAGATCATAGCCGAGCTTTTCCACTGCCTTGAGCACCGACGTGATGCTGTCATGGCTGGTGAGCGACACCTCGTCCGTCATCTCCTGCACGCCGTTGTCAAACGGAGAATTCTTGCTCCTTCGCGTTTCGCACATCCACGCAATCTGCTTGACAATGCGGTTCATCTCCACCGTGCGCACCGGACAGCTTACGCCCCAGACATCGCCCTTGGCCGCAAGCAGACGCGAGACGTTTGACAGCGAAACCTGATCGATCTGATAAGCAGCCGCCTTGATCTCTCTCACGCCGTGTTTGATCGCCGCAATCGCGCAGGCGTCCGCCATGGCCAGCTCGTTCAGGCAGGAAAGGCCGAGCACGACCGTTCTGAGCTCCTCCACATTGCCGTAGAGCGCATCCAGGAATTCTCCCAGCTCATCCGGCAGAATGGCGCCCGTCGCATCGCAGACTGTCACGGTCTTTGCGCCCGCGCGGATCGCGGCGGCAATCGCCTGATACAGGAATTCCCTGTCGCTGCGCGTCGCGTCCTCCGCGACAAACTCCACGTCCGCCGTCTTTGCGCAGCAGGCAGAAACGGTCTCTTCAATCGCCTTCAGCATCGCGGCAGGCTTTTTCCTGAACAGGTATTCCATCTGCACCGTGCTGACTGAGGCGCACACCTGCAGGCGCGGATGCCTGGCTTCCTTCAGCGCGTTCCACGTCGCGTCGATGCTCTCCTGCGACAGCTGAACCGGAACGGCGACAACGCTGTTTTTCACCGTAGAGGCGACGGATTTGATCCTCAGCGCATCGATTTTCATCTGCACAATCGGCTCAAGCTCAATCACAGATACGCCCAATCGATCCAATAGCTTCGGAATCTCTATCTTTTCCTTGAAAGAAAGTATAAAGCCCTTTCCGGTCTGCTTCATGGTGACGTCGCTGATTCTGATCTGTTCCATTGTGCTGCTCCCCTTTTCCATTCAGAAAATAAAAAGTCCTTGAAGCGTTTGCTTCAAGGACGAACATGGCATTCGCGGTACCACCTTGATTACAGCAGCCTTGCGGCATACTGTCACTCTCGGGCTCTATCAAGCCCACAGCCTGTAACGGGGCGACCGTACTCCACTACTCAAACATACATCCTTCGCAGAGTCAACTCAGGAGTGAGACTGCTTCTTCCCTCCGTACCGGCTTGCACCAGCCGCCGGCTCTCTGAAACATCCGTAAAGAAGCTTACTTCCGTTATCGTCTTTCTTATCCGGTTCTGTGAAATTAGCGTAAGTATATCACAAAGGAGCCTGCAAGTCAAACAAAAACACGCAATTCATTTAAAAATATTCACTATTTGCCGCTAACAGGGCATAAAACGTGCATATATGCATCTGCAAACCGGAGGATTTGCAAAACTGCAGATACCTTTCATGAACCGGTTTCAAAAAACACAAAGTATATTGATCTTGCGCAGCCGCTGCCTTATACTGTATGCACATCCCTTTGACTGCGAAAGAAGGTGCATCCATGCCATATGATCTCACTCAGCCGCTGGTGATCGGCATTTCATCCCGAGCGTTGTTCAACCTTGAAGAAGAAAACCGGATATTTGAGCAGCAGGGCATCGAATCCTATGCGGCATATCAGAAGGAACACGAAAACGACATCCTGCAAAAGGGTCCTGCCTTTCAGCTTGTCAAAGCTTTTCTGCGCCTGAACAAGCCGGACGAGCCCAGGATGGTCGAGGTTATCATCATGTCGCGCAACAGTCCGGATACGAGCCTGCGCATCTTCAAGTCCGTTCAGGCCTATGGACTGGATATCACCCGCGCTGCACTGGTGGGCGGCGCAGAGATGACGCCCTACCTCAAGGCGTTCAAGACCGATCTCTTCCTTTCCGCACACGACGAGGACGTGCGGCAGGCTGTCGATCACAACATCGCGGCAGGCCGTATCGTGACAGGCAGTTCAACCGAAGATGGACAAATCGACCAGATCCGCATTGCCTTCGACGGCGACGCCGTGCTCTTTGCCGCCGAATCCGAACGGATCTTTCAAAAGCACGGCCTTCAAGCCTTCCTGGCACACGAGGTTTCCCATGCCGACGAGCCGCTTTCCCGCGGGCCGTTTGCCAATTTCCTGATGACGCTCTCCAACCTGCAAAGCCAGTTCAAAACGCGTGAGGAATCCCCCATCCGTACGGCGCTGGTCACATCGCGCAGCGCGCCTGCGCACGAGCGCGCGATCAAGACCCTGCGCAAGTGGAATGTCCGCGTGGACGAGGCCTTCTTCCTGGGCGGCGTCCGCAAGAAAGAGGTGCTCTCCGCATTCGGCGCGCATATCTTCTTTGACGATCAGGAGGTGCATACCACGCCCGCTTCCGAGGTGGTATCCTCTGCCGTGGTGCCCTACAGAAAGGGCGATGATCCGCACGCATAATACTATTCTCAAATCAAGCTGTGCCGTCTTTTCGCATCTTTTTCGTCCTGTCGCCGCTTCGTTTCAGTCAGCTCAGACAGGACAAGAATCCGCCCTCCAGCCTGCAAACAGCCCGCCCGCGCCGCCGGAATGCAGAAACAGCACGCGTTCCTCCGGCGCGAAGGCGCCCTCCTTTGCCATGGCAATCAGACCGGCGAAGGCCTTGCCCGTATAAACCGGATCCAGGAATATACCTTCCTGGGCGGCCATCAGCGATACGGCGGCATTGCCCTGGTCAGACGGAATCGCATAACCTGGCCCACACTGATCGCGGAGCGCAAAATCATCGCCTGTGATGGAGATATCCGCCTCAAGCAGCGCGGCCGCCTCGCGCATCAGCGAAAGCGTGATCACGTCAAACGGATCGCTGTCGACCATCATGCCCGTCACCCGGGTACCGGGCATAAAGAGCTTTGCGCCCAGCGCAAGGCCTGCCATGGTGCCGCCGCTGCCTTCCGCGCAGATGATATGGTCAAACTGCATCCCCTGATCCCGGATCTCGCGCACGCAGTCCACATAGCCCAGCGTCCCCAGCGCATTGGAACCGCCGCAGGGAATCTTGTAATACGGCCTCCCGAGCGCCGCGCCCACGCGATCCATCTCCGCATAGATGTCCGCATAATCGTCCGTATCCATAAACCGGACGTCAACGCCCATCAGGTGATTGAGCAGCTGATTGCCCAGCCTCTCAGTCACGCCGCGCTTTTTTAGAATCAGAATCGGCTCCATACCCAGCTTTCTGGCGGCAGCCGCGGTCAGCATGGCGTGGTTGCTCTGTGCTCCGCCTGTGGTGAACACGACCTGAGCGCCCTTTGCCTTCGCATCCGCAAGGAGGAATTCAAGCTTGCGCACCTTGTTGCCGCCCAGGCCAAGGCCGGTCATGTCGTCGCGCTTGATATAAATCTCAGCGCCAAGCGCGCGGCTGATGTTATTGAGCCTGTAAACCGGAGTCGGCAGGATACCGAGCGATATCCTGTCAAAATGATCAAGCGATTTCATGCAGATCCCCTTCCTTCACGGTATTTACCATCGTACATACAGGCGTCCACGCCGCCGCTTTCAGCAGGCACTGCTCAGGGCTGAATACGTCCTGGTGAACCTTTTCGTTCTTTCCCCGGACGAGGCAGCCGTCTGCGCCGGTATGCATTGCATTATCTGATTGCTTTTTGTCACATGTCGGCACAGCAGCATCACGTCCCCGGTGAAAATCTGCCTGCCCACTTTTGTTTTCATTATAACATCGAAGATAACAAACGTCAATTTTGCCGCTCACCGGACTGCAGAGCCTGCCGCAGGCAGCAAAAAATCCGCAGAGGTCTCCCCCTGCGGACTGTTCATGCATTTGTTTTATACTATTTTCAGATCAGAATGTGCCTGAATTTTCAGAAGAATTCTTGTCCTGTCTAAGCTGAGTGAAAGAAAGCACAGCTGCGCGGCGTTGACTGGAACGAATCGACAACAGGACGAAAAAGATGCGAAAAGACGGCACAGATTGATTTGAGAATCGTGTTACTTCACGTCGGCCTCGTCAAACGGATCGCCGCACTCCGGGCAGAACTTCGGCGGATTCGCCGGATCCTCGGGCTTGAAGCCGCACTTGTCACACTGGTACAGCGGAGCGCCCGCGGGCTTCTTCGCGCCGCATTCCGGGCAGAACTTGCCCCTGTTCACAGAGCCGCACGCGCAGGTCCAGCCCTCCTTCGTCTCGGGCTTCTTCGCGCCGCACTCCGGGCAGAACTTGCCGGTCGCCGCCGTGCCGCACGCGCAGATCCAGCCGTTTGCCGCAGGCTTTGCCTGCTGCACGGGCTGCACCGGCTGCGCAGCCTGCTGCCTCGCGCCCAGCTCAAACAGCTGCGCGGCATTGACCCCGCCGCTGCCCTGCGCCATGTTCATGCCCATAAAGCCGGTGAACGCGCCGCCCGCGTTCTTCGCCGCGTCCTGCATGGCCTGCGCCTGCGCGCCGACCATGTGCGCCGCCGCCATGTTCGCATTGCGGAATACCGCGTTGCGCTGCAGCTCCTTGATCATGGCCTCGTCCTCTTCGGAGGCCTTGACGGAATTGACGCCGAGGGAGACGATCTCCACGCCGCGC
>JAFQOY010000017.1 GCA_017412025.1 Clostridia bacterium
GCTGCCGCTCTGCAGATCAAAATGCAGCAGAAGCTGAAAGAAGAGATGAAGAAGCAGACCGCTGACATAAAAGACGGGTGAAATGCTGTGCTCATCGCGTGCGGCAAGAGGAATGGAGAAGAGTGCGAGCGCGCCGGCGCACGGCGCGAGCGCCAGCAGGCACGGCGCGGAGCGGACAGGTGCATGCAGCGAAAGCGCCAGCGCAAAGGCGCCTGTTCCCAGCGCGGCGCAGAGCACGCGAAAGCGTCCGGGTACTGCGGCGCACAGCACGCACACAAGCGCGCTGGCGACGGGGAACAGCCAGAGCAGGAAGGGCATGCCCGGCGCGATGCGATGGATCGCAAAGAGCGCAGGCGCGCAGAGGCTGAACACCAGCATGAGCGGAAAATGATACCGCCTCAGGTCACAAAAGCGTTTCATGCGTCGCCTCCCTGGATCCGGTACAGAAAGACCTGATTGTTCCGGCTGCGCAGCGCCTGCAGAGCGGATTGAATCTCTGTGCTGTCGCAGCAGGAGAGGACAAGAATGTTCATATCCCGGCAGTCGTGCAGGCTGTCAAGAAAGGTGGCAAAGCGCAGCCTGCGCACGATCTTCAGCCGCGCCATGGCGCACAGAAGCCGTTCGTCTGCGGCGGCGTCATTGGCGGGCGGAACGAAGGCGCAGCCTTCGTCGTCCGAAACGGGCATGTTGGCCGCAAAGCCTGCCGCGCTTCCCTGCCTGAGCGCGCGCAGGCAGAGGGTTGCGGCGAGAGAAATGCCGTATTCAATCGTGTTTTGCTCCTGCTCCGTGATCCGGTCGCCCCACTGATCTGCGCGGATTTCCATATTGAGCACGACAAGCAGGCGGCTCTGCGCGCTGTAATCGTGCAGGCGCACATGCGTTTCGCCGGTGCGCGCGCTGGCAGGCCAGTGAATATCGCGAACGGGATCCCCGAACTGATACGGGCGGATGCCGCGGACGAGGAACGGATCGGTGAGCAGCTGGCGCTGCGCGACGGCTTCATCCATCAGGCGGCTGAGCGCAGGGGGAAGCGCATCCTCCTCAAGCAGCTGCGGATAGACCAGCGCGGGAACGCGCATGTGCTGTTCACGGTGCGCCTCAAAGAGGCCGAGCAGATCCCCGGCCGTCAGCGAGGCGCTGCCCAGGTCGTATTCGCCCCGGCGCAGGAAGCGCACGCGATGCACGCGCCGGATCTGCTGATACGGCATGAGCGTAAACAGGCTCAGATAGCGGGAGTGATCGCTGACGTGCAGGTTTTCCTGGCGGCCAAGGCGGATGAACGGCGAAATGCTGCTTTCCACCCGCAGCCAGGGGATGATGAACGGCTGATCGTTTCGAACGGTTTCGATCATTTCGCCCTCGTCTCCCGGAAAATAGACGGGCTTGGAAAACGTACGCGTACACACGAGACCGCCGAGCGCGAAGCGCCGGAGAATGAACACGCTCAGCGCATAGAGCAGCAGAAGGACTGCCAGCAGGATGAGCGCGTTCATGTGCGCGCCTCTGTCGGTACGCTCACGCGGGCGAGGATTTCGCGGATGAAGTCTGCGCCGGTCATCTGCTGGTGCATGCCGCGCAGGATGATGCGGTGCGCAAGCACGGGCACAGCCAGCGTCTTGACGTCGTCGGGGATGACGTAATCCCGTCCGCGGATGGCGGCCAGCGCCTGCGCGCAGCGCATGAGCGCCAGCAGCGCGCGCGGCGACGGACCAAGGCGCACCCGGCTTTCATCGCGCGCCGCCTCACACAGGGCGGCGATATAGCGCATGACGTCCTCGCAAACATGGCACTCGCGCACAAGCTCCATCGCCTGACAAAGCTGTGCGCCGTCTGCGACAGGGGCGAGCTGCAGCAGCGGCTCGCTGTGGATGAAGCGGTTCATCAGGGCGACGGCTTCATCTGCCGTTGGATAGCCAAGCGACAGGCAGAGCATGAATCGATCCAGCTGCGCTTCGGGCAGGGGGAATGTGCCCTGCGTTTCCACTGGGTTCTGCGTGGCGATGACCAGAAAGGGTCTGCTCAGCAGATAGGTGACGCCGCCTTCGGTGACCTGGCGCTCCTGCATGCATTCAAGCAGCGCGGACTGCGTGCGCGGCGTGGCGCGGTTGATCTCATCCGCCAGCAGGATGTTCGTGAATACAGGCCCTTTCATGAACCGGAATTCGCCGGACTGCTGGTGGTAGATGCGCGTGCCGACGATATCCGACGGCAGCAGATCGGGCGTGAACTGGACGCGTGCAAACGCGCAGTCAAGCGAACGGGCAAGCGATCTGGCCAGCGTCGTCTTGCCTGTGCCGGGCATGTCCTCAAGCAGCACATGGCCGCCGGCGAGCATGGCGGCGAGCAGAAGCCCGGTTTCCTTTTCTTTGCCGATCATTACCGCGGCAATGTTCTTCTGCAAAGCGTCCGCGAGCACGCGAATATCCTCATAGGTCATGGTGCAGCAGCCCCTTTCCGGTATTTGTTGGGATGATCATACGATATCACAAAGGGAATGAGAGCGCAAGCGGATTTGCAGCGCATGGGGATGCGCGGCGCAAAAAGCCGCCCCGGCCGGTGAAACGGCCGGGACGGCGGGAATATGTGAGGCTGTGTCAGGCGGCGAAACGATGCATGCGCGCCGGATCAGATTTCCGCCTCGATGGTTTCGCCGACGATGTAGCCATAGGCCAGCGCGGCGTCAAAGCCCATGCCATACTTCTTGCCGTCCTTCTCCTCGATGGAGCCTGCGACGTCGCCCGCGGCATACAGGCCGGCGATGGTGGAGCCGTCTTCCTTGAGCATACGGCCGGCGGTATCGATCGCCAGGCCGCCGGTGGTCAGGTAGAAGGTCGGATCGACCTTCAGCAGCCAGACGCCCTCGCGGGTCTCGATGTAGGGCAGATTCTTGCGGCCCCAGGCGTCTGCCTCGCCGGCCAGCGCGGCGGCGTTGTGCGTGTCGAGGGTCGCCTTCAGGTTGGTAAGTCCCAGCTCTTCGGCGGCCTCTTCAACGGTGGCGTACTTGACAGCCTCGCCCTTTTCAAAGATCGCCTTGTAGGTGTTCATGCCGTAGGATTCAAAGTCCGAGTTGCTGCAGGCGGCGGCGTCGTCGAAGACGTAGTAGAGCTTACCGCCGTGTGTGTCGTTGAGCGCGAGCTTGGCAGCCGCCATCTTGTAGTGGTTGTCGGAGACGATGTTGCCGATGTTGTCGCCGTAGGCGTTGACCATGATGCCCGGGGTGGAGTGATGGATCAGCGCGATTTCAAACTTGCTCTTGTCGGTGGAGAGGTACGCCGGCAGCGCGCGGCCGGTGCACTCCATATAGCCGCCGGCTGCCAGGCCCATGCGGATGCCGTCGCCGGTGGAGGCGGAGGCGCAGTTGAAGAACTGGTTCTCGTACTCCGGATAGTACTGCTTGATCATCTCGCGGTTGCGCATGAAGCCGCCGGAGGCGAGCAGCACGGCCTTGCCGCTGATCGTCCAGGAAGCGCCGTCCTCGCCCTTGGCCTTGACGCCGGTCACGCGTCCGTCCTCCGCCTGGATGAGCTCGGTGGCTTCGGTGCCGTAGATGATCTTGCCGCCGAGGCCCTGAATGCGCTGCTCAAGGAACATCATGGCGTAGCCCGCGCCGCCCTCGTAGCAGCCCGGAGCGAGGTACGGGGTGTAGCCGGTCTGCAGGCCGCCCTCGTAGTAGCCCAGCGGGTTGAAGCCGACGCCCATGCCGACGAGCCAGTCGACCAGCTTGCCGATGTTTTCATACTGCGCGGTCATGTACGGCATCGCCTTGTCAAAGCGGTCGTACTCCGGATTGAGGAACGGATGCGTGCGCCAGAAGCCCATCATGTTTTCCACGGAGCCGTAGTAGCTGTTCTTAAGCGCGCCGGTGACGTCGTACTTGTCGTACATGTCGCAGCCTGCGATGGCGACGCCGCCGTAGGCCATGGCCATGGAGCCGCCCGGAATGTCGCGCTTCTCGATGAGGATGACGCTCTTGCCCTTTTCAAGCAGGCGCGCGCCGGCAACCAGGCCGACAGTGCCTGCGCCGACGATCACGACGTCCGCCTCGGCGGTCTCCTCGCGCTCGTTGACTTCCTTCTTGACCTCGGCAGAGAAAGCGGCCACGTCGTAGCCTGCTTGCTCGATGGCGTCCTTGACGGCGCTCTTGATGGCCATGGAGGTGATGGAGCAGCCGCGCACGTTGGGCACGTTGATGCTCTGGTGCTCGACGATGGCCTTCGGAATGCGCGCGCAGGCGTAGTTGCCGATGCCCATGGTTTCCTCGTGAGAGAGCACCTGACAGGAGACGATCCTGCCGGCAGCGAAGGTGGTGGCGACGTAGATGAAGCTCTCGTGGCCCACGGCCTTGGTGACGTACTTGCCGTCAACCGGACTGGACGGACGGGCCTTGACCTCGGTGGTGACCTCCTGTGCGGTTTCGGCGGCGGCCTGCGGCGCGGTCTGCGGGATGATACCCATTGCGGCAAGGCTCACGGCGCCGGCGGCGGTGCCCTTCAGGAAGTCGCGTCTTGAAATGCTCATAAGAAAACTCCTCCTTTGCGTTTTTGACAGAAGATGCTAATTGTTACTATGATTATATGGTATTTCTGGCGGAAAGAAAAGAGGAGTTAACCAAAAGGTAATGATAATGGTGTGAGCGTTTCGTTAATACAATCTTAATGCCGGATGCGTATCGCTAATGCAGACTTCATAGACGGTGTGCCATAATAGATATAGAAAACAGTGTGTGATGGCATTTGAGCTGCAGATAGAGATGGAAAGACATGCGGAAGGTGAAAGATATGGGCATAATGAAGAAAAAGATGTCCGGAGCCCAGATGATTATACTGGGCTTTGCTGCGGTTATTCTGCTGGGCAGTGTGCTGCTCATGCTTCCTGTTTCGACAAGGGATGCAAGGGGCGCTTCGTTTTCAGACGCGCTGTTTACGGCAACGTCTGCAGTCTGCGTTACGGGCCTGGTCGTTCAGGATACGGCGTCATACTGGTCTTCAGCCGGACAGGCGATCATTCTTGTGCTGATCCAGATTGGCGGCATGGGCGTCGTCACGCTGGCTGTGGCGCTTTCGGCGGCATCCGGCAGAAGAATCAGCCTGCGGCAGCGCAGCGCGATGCAGGAATCCATCTGTGCTCCGGGTGTTGGAGGGATTGTTATCCTTACAGGGTTCATCCTTCGCATGACGCTGATCATTGAGCTGCTTGGCGCATTGCTCATGGCGCCTTCGCTTTGCCGGACATTCGGCATGAAAACGGGTCTATGGTATAGCATATTCCATTCCGTATCAGCATTCTGCAATGCGGGATTTGACCTGATGGGCATGAAGGAACCTTTTTCTTCGCTGACGTATTTTGCCGACGATCCGGTGATCAATCTGACCATCGCTGCGCTGATTGTCATCGGCGGCATTGGATTTATGACATGGGACGATGTGAGAAGGCATGGAAGAAGCATAAGCCGGTATACGATGCAGAGCAAGGTGATACTGGCAACGGCGGCGCTGCTGATTGTGCTGCCTGCGGCGTATTTCTTTGTGTTTGAGTTTTCGCATATGCCGCTGCGGCAGCGCTTTCTTGCCTCGCTGTTTCAGTCTGTGACGACCAGAACGGCGGGGTTTAATACGGTGAATCTGACGGAGATGAGCGAATCTGGCCTGGCGATTATGCTGCTGCTGATGCTCACGGGCGGCGCTCCGGGCTCTACTGCCGGAGGCATGAAGACGACGACGCTTGCCGTCATGGTTTCTACTGCCTGCGCGGTATTCAGGAGAAGGGCGAACACGCAGTTTTTCGGACGCAGAATACCGGACAATGCCGTTCGGACAGCGGCGACGGTGATGACGATGTATATCGCATTGTGTTTCGGCGGCGGGCTGATGATATGCGGCATGGAACATATTGCGCTGCTGACGGCATTGTATGAGGCGGCCTCTGCCGTTGGAACGGTCGGCTTGTCCCTGGGAATCACGCCGCAGCTTGGCGCAGCGTCGCGCCTGGTTCTCATTGCGCTGATGTATATCGGGCGCGTGGGCGGGCTTACGCTGGTTTTTGCGGCGCTGCCGGCAGGCGGCTGCAGCACATCGCGCCTGCCGCAGGAGAAACTGATTGTAGGCTAAGGAGGTACATATGAAATCCATACTGCTGATTGGAATTGGGCGATTTGGGATGCATATTGCCATGAAGCTCTTTGAACTGGGCCATCAGGTGCTGGCGGTGGACGTCAGCGAGAAGAGGATCGACAGCGTGCTGCCCTATGTCACGCATGCGCAGATCGGAGACAGCACGAACAGAGAGTTTCTGCGTTCGCTGGGTATTCCGGCGTTTGATACATGCATTGTGGCGATCGGCGATGATTTTCAGCATTCGCTGGAGACGGCATGGCTGCTCAAGGAGCTGGGCGCCAGAAAAGTGATTTCCCGCGCTTCTCAGGGGCTGCAGGAGAAATTCCTGCTCAAAAACGGCGCAGACGAGGTGGTTTATCCGGAAAAGCAGCTGGCGAGCTGGACGGCGATCCGCTGCAGCTCAGAGCATATTCTTGAGTATGTGGAACTTGACGACAGGCATGCAATGGTGGAAATGGATGTGCCAAGGGCATGGGATGGAAAGACGATCCTGGAGCTGGACGTCAGAAGAAGGATGGGGCTTAACGTGCTGGGCGTCCGGGAAAATGGCAGGCTTAACATGAGCGTGATGCCGGACACTGTGCTCAGCAGCGGACAATCCATCCTCGTTGCCGGCAATGAAAAAGCAATTCACAAGTGTATCGGGCTGTGAAGCGCAGAGAATAACAGCAGGGAAGTGAACGGAAAAATGAAGGAACTGATCCTTACGGCGGCAGCGCTGGCGATGTTCTGTCTGGTCTATCTGGTTCTGAGGAGACTGGACAAACTGATGGCAAAAAATCGAAAGGACAAGCAGAAGCTGAAAGCGTCGAAAATCGTGACAGGAGAAAATGACATGGACGGCTGGTAAGATAAAGGCGGGCGTGATACAATCTGATGGTGAAGGGAGGGGATTGCATGCAGCATATTCTGGCCTGTCTGTCTTCCGCGCCGTCCAATGCCAGAATCATCACAGCCGCAGCGCGAATGGCGCATGCGGGATCCTGCAGGTTTACTGCGCTGTTTGTTGAGACGCCGGATTTCGCTGTGGCGTCGCTTGAGGATAAGCGGCGTCTTCAGGATAACTGGCGTCTGGCCAAGAGCCTGGGCGCAAATGTTGAAAAAGTGCCCGGCTCCGATATCGCCTATCAGATTGCGGAGTATGCCCGGCTCAGCGGCGTTACGACGATTGTGCTGGGCAGGAGCGCCGTCTCCAGACGGCGTATGCCCGGAAAACCGACGCTGACCGATCGCCTGATCGCTTATGCGCCGCAGATTGATATTCACATCATACCGGATCAAAGCGCGGATGCGCCTTATACCCCCAAACGCGCCAGACGGGGAAATATCCGTGCAGCGTTCAGGGATACGATGGTGAGCATCGGGATTCTGGCGCTTGCGACGCTTCTGGGTTTTCTGTTTGATCATCTGGGCTTTACGGATACAAACATCATCATGGCGTATATCCTGGGCGTTCTGCTGATTTCCACCGCAACGTCAAGAAGGGCATACAGCCTTGTGGCGTCGGTTGCAAGCGTGTTTATTTTCAATTTCCTCTTTACCCATCCGCGTTTCTCCTTTTCGGCGTATGAGACGGGGTATCCGGTTACGTTCATCACCATGTTTCTCACGGCGATGATCACCGGGACGTTTGCCATCCGGTATAAGGAACAGGCGCGACAGGCCGCCGGCATTGCCAGGAGGACGAGGATTCTTTTTGATACAGGCAAGTCGCTTTCCAAAGCGGATGGAAAGGACGCCATCCTTGAAGTGCTTGCGTCGCAGATTGTCAAGCTGCTTGGACGCAGCATCGTGATGTACGATGGATCGGATGGAAGGCTTTCCGCTGCGCGGTACTATTGCTGCGCGGCGGAGGAACAGCCGGCGCGAGAGGAGCCCGTGGAACGCGAAGCTGCGAAGTGGGTGTATGAAAACAACCGCTTTGCCGGCGCGACGACGGATGTGCTCCCGCAGGCGGCGCATATGTATTTTGCGCTGCGCGTCAATGACCGCGTGTACGGCGTTGTGGGCGTCAAGGCGCGCGGCAATCCGCTGGATGCGTATGAGTACGATATCCTGTTGTCGATTCTGGGCGAGGGTGCTCTGGCGCTTGAAAACGATAAAAATGCGCGGGAGAGAGCCGCTGCCGCGCTGATGGCGCAGAATGAGCAGCTGCGCGCCAATCTGCTGCGCACGATTTCTCATGACCTGCGCACGCCGCTGACGACCATTTCAGGCAATGCTGCCAATCTGCTCAGAAGCGGCGAAAGTTTTGACGATCAGACCAGAAAACGCATATATGCGGATATACTCGGCGATTCTCAGTGGCTGATCAAGCTGGTGGAAAATCTGCTGGCAGCGACAAGGATTGAAGAGGGACGCATGAGCCTGCGCATGAATAAGGAGCTGCTCGGCGAGATCGTTGAAGAGGCGCTGATGCATGTCAGTCAGGATACGCACCGGATTGAACTGATCTGCGGCGGGGAGATGCTGCTGGTGAAGGCGGATTCGCGCCTGCTGATGCAGGTCGTGATCAATCTGGTGGACAATGCCGTCAAGTATACGCCTGCAGGATCTCGGGTGACAGTGCGTGTGGGCAGAAGAGACGACTGGGCAGTCGTGGAGATTGCCGATGAAGGCGACGGCATTGCCGATGACGAAAAGGACAAGGTATTTGATAAGTTTTATCGGGGAGAGGGAAAGAGCGGAGCTGCCGACAACAGACGCAGCCTTGGACTGGGATTGTATCTGTGCAGGTCGATTGTAGAGGCGCATGGAGGCGTGATTACCGTCAGCGATCATCAGCCAAAGGGCGCAGTCTTTGCCTTTTCTTTGCCGGTTGAGGAGGTTGTGCTTGATGAAAACCTGCCTGGTTCTGGTGGTTGAGGATGATCGGCCCGTTCGCAATCTGATTACGACGACGCTGAAGGCGAATGACTACCGGTCTGTGACTGCGGAAAACGGAGAAACAGCGGTGATGGAGGCGGCCTCCTGCAATCCTGACATTGTATTGCTGGATCTGGGGCTTCCGGATATCGACGGCGTTGAAGTGATTGGCAGAATACGCAGCTGGTCCAATGTTCCGATCATCGTCATCAGCGCGAGGAGCGAGGATGAGGATAAGATCGAGGCGCTGGACGCCGGCGCGGATGACTACATCACCAAGCCGTTTTCGGTTGGGGAGCTGCTTGCCCGCCTGCGCGTTGCGCAGAGAAGGCTTGCGCTTGTGGGCGGCGCGGGCGCGCAGGCGTCGGTGTTTGTCAATGGACAGCTGCGCATCGATTATGCCGCCGGCTGCGTGCATCTATGCGGACGGGAGCTTCATCTTACGCCGATTGAATACAGGATTCTATGCCTGATGGCACAAAATGTGGGCAAAGTACTGACCCATAAGTACATCACCAAAAACGTGTGGGGGAGCAGCTGGGAAAACAACGTGGGTTCTTTGCGCGTGTTCATGGCGACGCTGCGCAAGAAGCTGAATGCTGCGCCGGATTCTGCGCAGTATATTCAGACGCATGTGGGCATCGGTTACAGGATGCAGAAGGTGGACAGTTAAAGAAAATTGGATGATTATGAACATGTCGCTTTTAGGTCAGATAAATACACAGTTGCGTACAGGGAGGAAATCCCTTTTGAGAGGGCGAAAGAATGCCTGAAAGTATCGGCGAAGGAGGCCGAAGGGATGAAGAAAAATCCTGCGGCGGACTCGACGGCAAACGGGAGAGGAAAGAGATGACAGGGCAAAGAAATTCAGTTTCTGATGTGAAAATTGCGTATATCGGCGGCGGATCGAGGGGATGGGCGTGGACGTTTATGACGGATCTGGCGCTGGAGCCGTCCATGAGCGGTACGATCCGGCTGTATGATATCGACATTCAGGCGGCGCGTGCCAATGAAATCATCGGCAATGCGGTAACGGCGCGCGCCGAGGCTGTGGGCAAGTGGAAATACGAGGTCTGCGAAACGCTGAAAGAAGCGCTCACGGGCGTCGACTTTGTCGTGATTTCCATCCTTCCGGGCACGTTTGACGAGATGGAATCGGACGTCCATCTGCCGGAGCGGTACGGTATTTATCAGTCCGTCGGCGATACGGCGGGCCCCGGCGGCCTGATGCGCGCGCTGCGCACGGCGCCGATGTTTGCGGAGATTGCAGAGGCGATCAGAGCGTATGCGCCGCAGGCGTGGGTGATCAACTATACCAACCCCATGAGCCTGTGCGTCAGGACGCTGTATCATGTCTTCCCGGAAATCAAGGCGTTCGGCTGCTGCCATGAGGTGTTCGGCACGCAGAAGGTGCTGGCGGCTATCGCGCAAAAGGCGCTGGGTGTGGAGAAGATTGAACGGCAGGATATCCATGTGAACGTGATGGGTCTCAATCACTTCACATGGTTTGATAAAGCTTCGTTCGGCAGTCACGATCTGTTCCCGGTCTATGAGGCGTTCATCGAGAGGAACTTCGGGGAAGGATACCATGATCCTGACAGGAACTGGGCCAATTCCTCGTTTAACTGCGCACATCGGGTGAAGTTTGATCTGTTCCGCCGCTTCGGTGCGATTGCCGCAGCAGGCGACCGCCATCTGGCGGAATTCATGCCGGGCGATATGTACCTGCGTGATCCGCAGACGGTGAGAGAATGGAAGTTCGGGCTTACGACTGTGGGCTGGCGCAAAAACGATCTCAAAGCCAGGCTGGAAAAATCGGCAGAGCTTGTGAGCGGCAGGCGCGAAGTGGAGCTCAGGCCGACGGGCGAGGAGGGAATCCGGCTCATTCGTGCGCTGTGCGGCCTTGACAGAATGATCAGCAATGTCAATCTGCCCAATGCCTGCGGCCAGATTGCCAATATGCCGAAGGACTGCATTGTGGAGACCAACGCGGTGTTCTCGCGCGGCAGCGTCGCACCGGTGTTTGCCGGCAGCATGCCTGAGCCGGTACTGGAACTGATGCGGCCGCATGTGGACAATCAGCGCGATATCCTGACGGCGGCGCTTGAGCACGACTTTGGCCTGTGCCTTGATGCGCTCATGCGCGATCCGCTGGTCAGCGGACGTATCACACGCGCGCAGGGAGAGGAGATGCTGCGCGCGATGATGGAAAACACGAAGCGGTATCTGCCGGGATGGAAGCTGTAAACGGGAATGAACCTAAGCGGCGCATGCGGGACGGCGTGATGATGAAAAGCTGTTCAGCGGTGCGGGTATAATCAGGAAATCAGGAAGCGCATCCTCTGCAGCCCCTCCCAAAGGGGGGACAGAGGATGCGCTGTTATGATGCAGGCGCAGATAAAAAACCGCTTCCCGAAGGAGGCGGTTTGAGATGAACGCGTCAGGAGCAGCTGAGAATCAGGTCATATGGCTTTGACCCGGCAGGATCAATTCCAGTTGAGAAGGCGTTCGTTGATCATCGGTTCTCTGTACCAGTAATCGCTGCGTCCCCATTTGATTGTTCCGGGATAGTCAAACGCTTCAGCGGCTTTTTCGACGGCAGGCTTGAGCGCGTTGCGCGCATGAACCATGAGATTGGTGTCGGAGTCGCTGATTGTGTCGGCCGCCTGGTCAAAGGCCAGGATGCAGGCGTCAAGGGCTTCGTCAAGCGCCTGATAGGCCGCGGTATGGGCGGAACCTTCCACGCCCTTGGCATGCTCGAGTACGGCGCGGCCCATGTTGATGTATTTGGCGGTGGTCAGCCCTGCCCTGGTCAGCCACTGGCTGTATTTGAAGCTGACGTAGGGCATGGGTTCAACGTCAAGCCCGTATACCTCCTTGATGACCCGGCGGCGGACGTCCTGGTCGTTGAATGTGAAGTTTTTCATGAAGTTCATGTATTTGCCCTCGAGCACATGGGTGCTGACGGCGTCGGCATTGAGGGAAAAGACCATCGGCGCAAGGGAAAGCGCATCGGCGACGCTGATGTTGGTGAAGATATTCAGTTCTCCTGACAGATAGACGTTGAGCACGTTCGTGATGAGCGCGGGATTGTTCTTGATTTTGCTGAAAATGGCCTTAAGCATCTCGCGCTGGCGCTTGGTGCGGCCCAGATCGTTGTACTCCTTGGTATGGGATTTTCGCACGCGCATATAGTCCATAATGCCCATGCCGTCCAGATGCTGCATGCCTGCCTTATACCATTTGCCCGTCGTGCCGCCGAAACGGGCGTCCACCTCAAAGTCGACGCCTCCGATGGCGTCGCCCAGCGCGACCAGGGCGGTAGCGTCGACGGCGATGTATTTGCTGATTTCAATGCCGCCCAGATGCCAGCTGGCAGAGCGGCAGGAAAGGGCGATACCCTCTTCAAGCGTATCTGCGCAGTTGATCGCGCCGTTGAACTTGTAGATGCCCTTGACGCCGGGCACGTAGGTGAACGAATCGCGCGGAATGGACACCAGGCTGATCGTGCTGTCCGTTTTGTTGATGGAGACGACAACGACGCCGTCGGTGTGGCTTTCCTCCAGCGTGCTTCTGCCTTTCATGGTGGCGTATGTTTCGCCGCCATAGTCGATGCCCAGCAGCAGGATATGCAGGAAGTCGTCCTCAGTCTGCGTAAAGCTTTCGATGACAGGCGGGGTGAGCAGCGGATTTCTGGATACGATTTCGCCCGCAGCCGGAACGGCGGACAGCATGAAGAGAAGGAGCAGGGCGGAAAGCACGGCATAAGCCGGGCGATGGGTTCGGAACATATCGGCACCTCGATCTGTGATGGATTATTGGTTCTCAAGTGCAGCGCAATTGATTGCATTGCCCGGTTGCGTTCGGGGGAACTTGATTGCTATATTATAGCACTGCGGACAGAGGGCAGGCAAGACTTTATGAGCAGGAGGCCGTTTGGGCTGATATGATTCTGTTTTTGCAAAAAGAGGATGTCAGACCAAATGCAGAAAACAGAATAAAAAGAGGGAACGCCAAGCGTTGGGCTGTACCCCGTTAAACAGACAATGAAATAAGAGGCCTCCTGCTGTGGAATTGAGAAAACCAATACTACGGCGGGAGGGGTATTTCATACAAGTGTTATTGTGATAAATTTTGTGATAATTCGAAAACTCACAGAAAACAGGTCACAAAAAACGATATAATAGAATAAAGAAAAAGCGGGAACGAACCTTCGCAAAAAGATTCATGCCCGCTTTCAAAAAACAAACAATATAAAGAAAAACCGCTTCCTTATCGGAAGCGGCATCCAGTGTGGCGACTAACTCACACTTAGCTTGGTGGCACCGAAGCCGAGCGCGTCCGGTGGACGCAATAAGCGAGGCGGAGCGTGAGGAATCACAAGGAGCGCCAGCGCGACTATGTGAGTTCCCTGGATCGATCGGAAAGCTCTTTGGCGGGACGATGGGGCAGAGCCCCATGCCTTAAATGCAAGAATTACTTAGAAAAAATCCTTCTTAGAATGTTCGGTTTTATTCTGACAGCCCCATTTTATCGATATATGAGATGGATCATCACTGTTTTTGAATTGGCCGGCGACGACGTTCTTGTGAATATGTCAGAAAGCGGGAAGAGCAATGCGCCGGTTACAGCGCCTGCCATAAGAAGCCGTTTTCAACGTTTGCCTCGGCAAATGCCTGGGCGGCGCTGCCGGGAGGGGAAACGATGGTAACGCCAAAGCAGCGGGCAAAAGCACTGGCATCGATCTTTTCAATGCTGCCGGGGAGCGTGATTCGGTTCAGGGAAGAACAGCCTTCGAATGTGGATTGTGCAATTTCGGTGACGGTGTCAGGAACGATGATTTCCGTGAGCTGATCGCAGTTGAAGAAAGCATATCTATCGATTGCGGCGACATGATCGGGAAAGGAAACAGAGACGGCAGATTCGTCGCAGTCCGCGATGGTAAACGTGCGCTGACCTGAGGCGTCTTCAAATGCTTTGAGGGTAAGTAAGGGATAATCCGGATGGGTGAAGGAATAACCGACGTCGGTGAGCACATAAGCGGTCAGGCTGTCGGGGCTGCAGTAGCGGATTGCAGAGCAGCCGTAAAAGGCGAGGATATTGATGTTGTCTATATTGTCATGAAGCCGGAGCGCTTTGAGAGAAGAACAGCCGTAAAAGGCATGGGTATCAATCTGCATGACACTGTCAGGAATGTGAATCTGCGCGAGTGCTGTGCAGTTCTGAAAGGCGTTGCTGCGGATGCGTGTAACGCCGTCCGGAATTACAAGCTGTGTCAGAGAAATGCTGTTTCTGAAAGCACACACGCCGATAGAGGTGACAGGATAGCCGCCCAGGCTGGCGGGGATGATCACTTTTGCTGCATTGCCGGTATAACCGTGAATAGCAGCCTCTCCGCCGGATTCGATATAGATAAAATCTCCCTCTGTATCCGCCAGCGCGCAGGATACAAACAGGCATAATGCCGCCAGCAGGCTCAGAAGAATTCTTTTTGATGTTGCTCGTATCTCTTTCATCGTCATCGCTCCCAATTCATATATCTGTCCTGATTATATCACAATAGATGATTGAAAAAAAGAAAGCTGAGAGACTATGGAGAAAAGAATTCCTGCTGTGTTCTGCAAGCATTATCCTGCGTTTGCTTCTGAACGCATTATTTTGCTGACCTCCACGATGCAGGAAATTCTAAGACCATACGAACGGGCCGAGGGCTTTGTCTGCGGTGGCGAAGAACCGTGGTGTTATTCGAGGGCGCGGCGAACCTATCGAAATGCTTTTAGGCATTTAGGTATCACCGGGCATTGCCCCTATGATTCTAGGACAACTTTTGCAACGCAGCTTAAAGAAAGTGGGATGAACTCCTGCGCGATTGCGGATTTAATGGGACACGCGGACACTCGTATGGTAGAAACGGTCTATGCCCGCACGCGAAATGAGGGAGTAATGAAGCACCTTGCCGCTTTGGAAGCGCGCAACGCCTGAGTTGATTAAAAAGTTGATTGTCTGACGACTTCAAAAAACATAGGTGGCATATAGGTTTTTCGTGGGTCGAAAATCGAAAAAGTTGATTAAATTGTTGATTGTTGGCGCGAAAACAATAAAGAGGTCAGATTTTTGATGATAATCACATAAATAAAAAAGCGCGCCAGCCATCCCAACAAAGGAAAAGCGAAGCGCGCCTCTATCTTCAAAAAACCCAACAATATAAAGAAAAACTGCTTCCTTATCGGAAGCGGCATCCAGTGTGGCGACTAACTCACTACTGCGCTGGTGGGGTCTATAGGGTCTCTTTCTCCTCGCTCGACGCTCGTCGGTCAGGCGGCTCTCAGGCCCCACTGGGGCCTGATTCAC
>JAFQOY010000148.1 GCA_017412025.1 Clostridia bacterium
GGAGCGGCTGCAAGCCGCTTCCTATATCATTTTCTGGCCGTACGCGCAGCGTACAAGAAAATGATGTTTTATCCGCTGCAAGTATGCGTTAGCAGACTTGCAGCGACAGACCGTCAACAATACTTTGTTGACGGTCTGAGTCTCTTCCCGAAGGAAGAGACTTCAAATCGCTTTCATTTTTCAGGCGGCTCACAGCTTCAGCTTCAGATCGCCCTCGCGGATGAGGCCGCGCCTGCGCATGAACGCGCACACCGCGCTGCTGATCACAGCCGGCAGCAAAAAGCAGATCAGCACAAGGCCTATCCAGTCCATCGCCGTTACCGCCGCCTTTGCGCCGGAAGCCACGTCGCTTATCCATCCGGCATATATGCCGATCTGCCCGACAAGCCCGCAGGTGCCCATACCGGAGGAAACCGGCGCACCGTTCATCTCCAATCTGAACACGCAGGTCGCCAGCGGGCCCGTGACCGCAGAGGCCGCCACCGGCGGTATCCATACCCGGGGATTGCGCACGATATTGGGCATCTGCAGCATGCTGGTGCCCAGCCCCTGCGCGATCAGGCCGTTCCAGCCGTTCTCCTTAAAGCTCATCACAGCAAAGCCGACCATCTGCGCACAGCAGCCCGCGACCGCCGCGCCTCCGGCCAGCCCCGTCAGCCCCAGCGCGGCGCAGATCGCCGCAGAGCTGATGGGCAGCGTGAGCGCCATGCCGATGAGCACGGAGACGACCACGCCCATCAGGAAGGGCTGCAGCTCCGTCGCCCACATGATCGCATAGCCTACCGCGCTCGCCGCAGCGCCGATCGGAGCGGCAACCGCCGCAGACAGCGCTGCGCCGGTCAGGATCGTCACGCAGGGCGTAACCAGAATGTCAATCTTCGTCTCCCGGCTGACCAGCTTGCCCAGCTCTGCCGCCGCAATGGTCACGGCGTATACCGCCAGCGGGCCGCCCGCTCCGCCCATGGCGTTGGCGGCAAAGCCCACGGGAATCAGCGAAAAGAGCACCAGCGGCGGGCAGCGCAGCGCATGGCCAATCGCAGCGGCAATGCCCGGCCCCGTCATCGCAGAGGCCAGGCCGCCGATCGTATACGCCGCCGCGCCCTCGCCCGAGCCGACGGTCACAACCGTACGGGTAAGAAAGCCGATGTGCAGCTGCTGGCCGAGGGTATTGAGGATCGTACCGATGAGCAGCGTACAGAAAAGGCCCTGCGCCATTGCGCCCAGCGCGTCCACGCCGTAGCGTTTCAGGGATATTTCAACGTCCTTGCGTCTTAAAAAGGCTTTGACTTTTTTCATTTGTTTCGCTTCCTTCCGGAAAACGCCCGATAAGCGGCGCGAATATCCATTCGTTTTCATGCATTATACGCCCCTTTGGCGCGTCTTGCAAGCGATGCGCGGCAAAGCGGTTCCCTCAGTTTCCCGTGGGACAAAAAACAGGGAGGAGCGCCGCCCCTTCCCTGTATCTTCCGCCAGATGAAAGCCGGTTTGTCAGAACTGATCCAGAATTTCCATCACATCCAGAATCTGCTGCTTCGGCACAAACGGCGACGGTTCGCCCTTCTGCGCGCACGCAAGCAGATGCGTCAGCTCCCTGTAGAACCAGCCGGTCACGCCCAGATTCACGCCGCAGTCCACCTGCACCGGATCGCTCAGGTCAAAGCGCGTCACCTCGCCGTCCGCGCTGTAGCCTGTCACGCCGCTGTGGTCGCAGATCAGCATGCCGCGCTCAAAGTACACGCGCCAGCGCGCGGTAAACGGAATCGCCGCATTGTACCACGCCGCCTCGGCGCAGACATTCAGCCCGCTGTGCCAGACGTACAGGAAGCGATACTGCTCGGCGTATGCCTTTCCTTCCCCCGCGCACTCGGTGAAGATCACGTCGTCCGGCTTGCCGAACATGCTCACAATCAGATCCAGATCGTGGATGTGCAGGTCAAAGGGGAGCAGGCCGCTCTTCTCCCTGTCAAACAGCCATCCGCCCTGCGTCCACTTCGGGCAGGCCGTCAGCCGCTCAAAGCATGCGTCAAGCGGCTTTCCGTAGCGCTGACCGCGCACCACGTCGCGCAGGATCTCCACCTCCCGGGTGAACTGCAGCACCTGCGCCACATACAGCTGCACGCCCTTTTCCTCCGCCGCGTCAAACATCGCTTTTGCGTCCGCATAGTGAAGCGCGACCGGCTTCTCCGTGATGACGTGCTTCCCCTGCGCAATCGCCTCCAGCACCAGATCCCTGTGCAGATACGTGGGCGTACACACGTCCACCACGTCGATCGTTTCCGCCGCGCACGCCTTGGCGATGCTGTCATAGAGCGTTACGTTCCATTCCTGCGCCGTCTTTCTGTCGCTCTCCGTCTTGCCGACGACAGCCGCGACATGCGCGCCCTCGATCTGCTGATAATTCCTCAAATGGCATACGCCCATGCCGCCAAGGCCGACGAGCAGAATATTCATACACATGCACCCTTTCCGCATTTCATAAAAGGGCATCGCAGCATGCGCCGCCGACGCCCTTGTTCTGTGTCTCCCTGTCCCCTGCAGCGCCCGGCACGCGCTTAAAGCGTATAGCCCTGCGCCTTCAGGTATTCCGCACTGTCGCGGACAGCCTGATTGACCTCCTCAAGGTCCTTCGGCCCGGCCGCTGTGAACTCGATCTCAATGCTGTACGGGCTGTCGTTGCCCGCAGCTTCAAGCTGCGCAAAGAACCGCGGGAAGTCGATCCATCCCTTGCCCACAGCCGGGAAATCCCACACGTTCTTCTCGCCGCCCTTGTCCTTGAGATGCACGTAGGCAACGTCGCCGATGCAGTCGGCGAGATCCTCGCACGGATCGACGCCGCCGTAGAAGACCACGTTCGCCGTGTCGTAATTGACCTTCACGCGCTCGCTGCCCACCAGCTGCACGATCTCCGCGAGCACGCTGCCCTTTCCATGCTCTTTGCCATGCGTCTCCAGCACAAGCTTCAGATCATACTTTTCAAGGTACGGCACCAGCGCGGCGATATAGCCCGCAACGGTCTGGTTATCGGCCACGGCATTGTCCTTGAGATGCGCCTCGCCGATGGAGCTGACGATGTACTCGCAGCCAAAGAACGCAGCCAGGCGGATGTTCTTCACGAAATCGCCGATGCGCTCAGTGTCCATCAGGTTGCAGTGGCCGCTCATGGCAAAGGGGATCAGCCCCGCCGCGTCAAGCTTGTCCTTGATCTCAAGCAGCCGTTCAAAGCTCTGATCCGGGAATACGTGCTCCGTCCAGCCCTTGGTGGCCGTCAGCTCGATATAGCGGAAACCCGCCGCCCTGATTCCATCGATCGCCTCTTCAATCGAGAAGCCGTGATAGCAGTTGGAATTGACCGCAATGATTCTGTTCATGGGAAAAGCTCCTTTCTTTGAGGAGAATGTCCTTATCCGTTCACGCGGACTGCGCAGCCCTTTTCGCTCGACTCGATCGCGCCGAATACCGCGCGCATCGCCTTGAGCGCGCTCTCGCCGGTGATGTACGGCGCGTTTTCATCCCTGATGCAGTCGATGAACATATCGATCACGCCGGAGGCCGTCTGGTTGTCGTTCGTCTGGATCTGATCCACGTCGTAGTATTCCACCTCGCCGCTCTTTTGACCAGCACCAGCGTATGCTCCGGATGATCGTAGATGCGCAGCACGCCCTCCGTACCCCAGAGCACCGTGGAGTTATCCTCCGCGCCGTAATCCGTCCAGGAGACGGTCATCGTGCCCATCGCGCCGCCATCCATCTTATAGATGCAGAACGCGTTGTCGTCCACCGTGATCGGGCTGCCGTCGGCAAACTTCTTGTCAAGCACAGAAAGCATCGCCGAAACCTCGACGATCGTCTGGCCGGTCAGATACTGGATCAGGTCGGTCTTGTGCACGCCCAGATCGGCCATCGCGCCCATCGCTGCGCGCTTCTTGTCAAAGAACCAGGTGCCAAGACCCGGATCGACGCTCCACGTCTCGGGACCGCCGTGGCAGAACGCCGTCTTGAACGTCAGCACTTTGCCGATCGCGCCGGCGTCGATGAGTTCCTTCGCCTTGGCATGCGCGCCCGCAAGCCGCTGGTTCTGGCCGATCATCAGGCGCTTGCCGGCCTTCTTCGCCGCGGCGACCATGGCCTCGCAGTCCTCAAGCGTCGTGGCCATCGGCTTCTCGCACAGCACGTGCTTGCCCGCCTCAAGCGCGGCGATGGTGATTTCGGCATGGCTGGTGTTGGCCGAGCAGACACTCACTGCATCCACATCGGACGCAAGCAGCTCCTCGCATGTGGCGTACGCCGTCGCGCCGTATTTTTCCGCCAGCTCTTTCGCGCGCTCCAGGTTGATATCATAAAGCGCGGTAATCCTGCAATCCGGATTCGCCGCATACTCGGGCAGATGACGCACCTGACCGATCTTGCCGCATCCGATCAGACCCACTTTAATCATAGCAAAACGCTCCTCTCTGTTTGCCCGCTGACGTCCCGGGGGAAATCAGCGGCTGCTCTCCTTCTTCTGCAGCAGCACGGCCGCCACAACGATAAATCCCTTGAATGCCTCGCGCAGGAACGGCGGAACGCCCATCAGGTTGAGCAGGTTGTTCATCACGGCGATGATCAGCATGCCGAACACCGTGCCCAGAATCGAGCCCCTGCCGCCGGACATGCTCGTGCCGCCGACGACAACCGCCGCAATCGCGTCCATCTCATAGCCGCTGCCTGCGTTGGCATAGTCCATCGAGCCGATGCGCGCCACCTGAATGACCGCGGCGATGGAGACGAGGAAGCCGGAGAGGACGTAGACCATCGCGGTGACCTTCTCCACGTTGATGCCGGAGAGGCGCGCCGTGCGCTCATTGGAGCCGATGGCGTACACATGGCGGCCGAACGTCGTCTTCTTCGACACGATGTACAGGATGACCGCAATCACCAGCCAGTAGATGATCGGCAGGATGACCTGGCCGCCGATCTTCGTGTTGGCGATCTTGAGGAAGGCGCTGGGCACCTTCACAGCCGCCGTCTGCATCACCTGCTGGGTGACGCTGCGGCAGATCTTCATCATGCCCAGCGTAGCGATAAACGCGGGCAGCTTCTGCCTGGCGATCAGGAAGCCGGACACGCCGCCGAGCAGGCAGACCATGAGCATGCAGGCCGCAATGCCGATGGCGAAGGCGGCCGGGCCGGTGATCCCCATCGACATCAGCAGGCCGTCCGGATAGCTGTTGACAAACACCATCAGCACCGCGCCGACGGCGACCAGCGTGGAGCCGACCGCCAGATCAATGCCGCCGGAGATGATGACAAACGTCATACCAAGCGCGACGATGCCGACGCTGGCGTTATTTCTGAGGATGTTGATCCAGTTTCTTGACCAGTGGGAAAACCATGCGCCCAGGCTTTCAAAGTCAAATCCAAGCGCAACCGTCTGCAGGACGATCATCAGAACGAGCACGCAGCCCGTGGAAAAGAGCGGATTGGTCTTCCACTGCACACCCAGTTTCTGCCAGATCGTCGGATTCTTAGTCTGATTCTGCTGTGTCATCGCGTATACTCCTCTCCAATTCCATCAGCCGCCGGTGGCCAGACGCATCATTTCCTGTTCGTTCATGGATTCGCCTGATACCTCGGCGCGGATGCTGCCGTGATACATCACCAGCGCGCGGTCACAGAGACGAATGATCTCCTGCGCCTCGCTGCACAGCACCACAACCGCCACGCCCTGGTCCGCCAGGCGCAGGATGATCTCGTAGATCTCCTCTTTCGCGCCGACGTCCACACCCTGCGTCGGGTTATCCAGAATCAGCAGCGCGGGATTGGCGCTGAGCCACTTGGCCAGCACCACCTTCTGCTGATTGCCGCCGGACAGGCTGGTGATGGAGTCGCTTTCCTTCCCCATCTTGATGTGCAGATCCTTTTTCTGCTTCAAAAACTCCGCAAGCTGCTTTCCGGTCTGGATCAGGCCGTGCTTCGTCAGCCGCGGCAGCGTCACGATCGAGCCGTTTTCAAGGATGTTCATGTCCTTGATGATGCCGTTCTCCTTGCGGTTGCGCGGCAGATAGCCGATGCCAAGGGCCAGCGCCTGCTGCGTGGAGGTGACGGTCACGGGGTTTCCGTGCATGTACACCTGCCCCTGATACCTGCCCTCCGCGCCGAACACCGTGCGGAACAGCTCGCTGCGTCCGTCGCCCAGAAGGCCCGTGACGCCCAGCACCTCGCCCGCGCGCACGCTCAGGCTCACATCGCGGAAGTGCGGCTCCTGCGTCAGGCCTTCAAGGCGGAGAACCTCTTCGCCGAATTCCGTCTTTTTCGCCTTGCCGCCCGTGTGTACCTCGTGGCCGACCATCTCCCGGGCAATCTCCGGAATGGACGTATCCTTCACATAGCCGTCGGCCACCATCACGCCGTCGCGCAGCACGGTATAGCGGTCGCAGATCTCCATCACCTCGCGCAGCTTGTGCGAGATGAAGACCACGCCGACCTTCTGCGCCTTCAGCGTGCGCAGCATATCAAAAACGCGCTCGATCTCCGGATCGGTGAGCGACGTCGTCGGCTCATCCATGATGATGATGGAAGCGTTCATCATCAGCGCGCGTGCAATTTCGACAATCTGTTTGAAGGACGCGTCCAGCGTGGAGACCATGGCGCCCGGATCAATCTCCAGGTCCATCTTCTCAAAGAGCGCCTTCGTCTTCTGGTACATCGCCGCATGATCGAGAAAACCGCTCTTCTTTTTGATCTCGCGTCCGATGAACATGTTTTCGTATACGGGCAGGTCGTTGATCAGATTCAGCTCCTGATGGATAAAAGCGATGCCCGCGCCCAGCGACTGGGCAGGATTT
The DNA here is from genome assembly GCA_017412025.1 of Clostridia bacterium. The sequence goes on from JAFQOY010000148.1 coordinate 6,824, forward strand.
GCAAAGGTGACAGCCCTGCCATCGAGCTCGATGGTTCCCCTGTCTGCAGGAAGCACGCCGCCCAGAATATTCATCAGCGTCGATTTTCCCGCGCCGTTTTCACCCAGCAGCGCGCAGATTTCACCCTCGTTCAGGTGAAAATCGACGGCCTTGAGCACGTCGTTCGCGCCAAAGGATTTGACAATTCCCTTCATTGCCAGATTCATGCGTTCACATCCGTTCCTGTGAAGTCA
>JAFQOY010000149.1 GCA_017412025.1 Clostridia bacterium
GGTAACGACGATGACCGCGTCGACAATATCGCCCGCGGTATCGTTCACCGCTTTATGGAGCACATCCGCAAGAACCATACGTATCGCGATTCCATCCCGACGACGTCCATTCTGACGATCACCTCCAATGTGGTATACGGCAAGGCGACAGGTTCTACGCCGGACGGCCGCAAGCGCGGCGAGGCGTTTGCGCCGGGCGCAAACCCGATGCACCGCAGAGATACCCATGGCGCAGTCGCTTCGCTGGCGTCTGTGGCCAAGCTTCCGTTCAAGGATGCGAAGGACGGTATTTCCAATACGTTTACCATCATTCCGGGCGCTCTGGGCAAGGATGACCAGATCTTTACCGGCGATCTGATGGTGGATCTTGACTGCTTTAACGGAGCCTGCGCAACGCCGACGCTCTTTGAAGGGCTTGACGCGCAGGACTGATGGATGCATACCGAAAGGAGAATGAACGATGACGGCTACCAACAATCAGATTGATAACCTGGTCGCTATGCTCGACGGATATGTCAGCAAAGGCGGACACCACCTCAATGTCAACGTCCTGAACAGGGAGACGCTTCTGGATGCGCAGAAGCATCCGGAAAAGTATCCGCAGCTGACCATTCGCGTCAGCGGCTATGCGGTCAATTTCATCAAGCTCACCAAGGAGCAGCAGGATGAAGTGATTTCCCGTACCTTCCACGAGCAGCTGTAATCCGGTCGATACTGCGTATGGATGGATGGATTCACTCTACGGAAAGCTTCGGTACGGTCGACGGCCCCGGTCTGCGTTATGTCGTGTTTCTGCAGGGCTGTCCCATGCGCTGTGCCTACTGTCATAACCCGGATACATGGGAAGCGGGAAAAGGAACGCGCATGTCCGCCGATGAGATTATCCGGCAATTTGAACGGAACCGGTCGTTTTATTCGCATGGCGGAATCACGGTGTCGGGCGGTGAACCGCTGCTGCAGCTTGATTTTCTGATTGAATTGTTCCGGCTTGCCAGGAGCAGGCATATTCATACCTGCCTGGATACGTCTGGCATTACATATCGGCGTGAAGCCTGCGCTCAGCGGGATAAGCTGGATCAGTTGATGACGTATACGGATCTGGTGATGCTGGATATCAAGCATATCGATGATCAGGCGCACAGAAAGCTGACGGGGCATTCCAATGAACCGGTTCTTGCTTTTGCCGGATATCTGGAAAACAAGCGCATTCCGGTCTGGATCAGGCATGTGGTTGTTCCGGGCGTTACGGATGATGAATCTGCGCTGAGGAGGCTTGGGCGCTTCATCGGCAGGCTTTCCAATGTCAAGGCGCTGGACATACTGCCCTATCACACCATGGGTACGAAAAAGTACAGGGAATTGGGAATTCCCTATCCGCTTGAAGGCGTAGAGGCGCTTCCGAAGGAAAAAGCGATTCTGGCCAAGCAGATTGTTCTTTCAGGCATGATGGAAGCAAGACGCGAAGCTGCATCGCATACGGAGTGCGAATGCAAAGCCGAAGCGTAAAACACAAATACCGGCAGCTCAGCCTTTGATTTGGCTGAGCTGCATTTTTGTTTGGCGGATAATGCGCGGAATGCGGAACAGAATAATGAGCACAGACACTGTAAATATGGAGTGATCATGTGAGCAAAAGGGTTGGAAAAAGAACGGCTGCGCTTCCGGGCAGACCGGGAATCCTTGCCTGGGCCAGCGTGGCGGGCAAAAAAGAGCAGGAGGGACCGTATGGCAAACAATTTGACGTCCTGCTGTCGGATGAACTGAACGGCGAGCAATCCTTCGAGGCGGCAGAGCGAAGCATGCTGGAGACAGCGGTGAAGCTCTGCGCTCAGAAAGCCTGCTGCGGACTTGAGGATATACAGATGCTTCTTGCCGGAGATCTGCTGAACCAGATCGTATCGGCTGGTTTTGCCGCGCGCAATCTGGGCGTCCCGTTTTACGGCCTGTATGGCGCCTGCTCCACGATGTCGGAGTCCATGTCGATCGGGAGCATGCTTACGGACGGCGGGTATGCGGACAGAATCATCTGCGCGACATGCAGCCATTTCTGCACGGCGGAGCGTCAGTACCGCGCCCCGCTTGAACTGGGCAATCAGAGAACGCCGACGGCGCAGTGGACGGTCACAGGCGCAGGCGCAGTCATGCTTGCCGGTCGCTGCGCGGGCCAGCAGGCGCAGGCCGTTATCACGCATACCACATGCGGAAAGGTGATTGATCTGGCCATTAAGGATCAGAACAATATGGGTGCGGCTATGGCTCCTGCTGCTGCGGATACGATCCTGGCGCACATGAAGGATATGGGCCGGACGTTTGATGATTACGATCTCGTTGTGACAGGCGATCTGGGTATGCTGGGCAGAGAACTGCTGATTAGCCTGCTCAAAGAAAAGGGAATGCGTGTCAACGAAGAAAAACTCTTTGACTGCGGATGCGCCATATTTGATCCCTCGCAGGATACGCATTGCGGCGGCAGCGGATGCGGCTGTGCAGCCAGCATGCTTTGCGCGCATATTCTGCCGCAGATTGCATCCGCAGAGCTTGGGCGTGTGCTCTTTCTTGCGACAGGCGCGCTCCTCAGCCCGACCACCAGCATGCAGGGGGAGACGATTCCTGGCGTTGCACATGCGGTCGTTCTTGAAAACAGGGAGAGGCGGTGAGCGGTTTGCTGGATATGCTGATGATGTATGTCAAGGCTTTTTTCGTCGGCGGGCTGCTGTGTACGATTGGCCAGCTGCTGATCATGAAGACAAATCTGACCAGCGCGCGTATTCTGGTGGGCTATGTGACGGCAGGCGTTGTACTGGGAGCGCTGGGACTGTATAAACCCCTGATCGATTTTGCAGGCGCAGGCGCAGCCACGCCGCTGACGGGATTCGGATACGTCCTCGCGAACGGCGCAATGGAAGCTGTGAAATCCGATGGCATTCTCGGGGCGTTTACCGGCGGCGTAACGGCTGGCGCCGCAGGCATCGCCGCTGCGATCTTCTTTGGCTATCTCGCAGCGCTGATTTTCAAGCCGCGGATGAAATCCTGAAGCATTCTGAGCATAAAAAACAGACCGGCAGTCCGGATGGACAAACGGTCTGTTTTGCTTAATATACCTTTTTGCCGCCCGTGTACACGCCGCATACACGGATGAGGTGGATAGAATCCGGGCTTGTCTGCAGCGGATTCAGCTCAAGGATTGTAAAGTCTGCGAGCTGCTGTGCGGCGATGCATCCCTTCAGAGCTTCTTCAAACCCTGCATACGCGCCGGAAAGGGTGAATGATCGCAGCGCATCGGATACGCTGAGCGCTTCATCGATGAGATAGGGTCTCTCCTGGCTGCGGGAAACTGGCTTGCGGGTAACCGCGCACTGTATGCCCTTGAGAACATCGGGCTGTTCCACCGGGCAATCCGAGCCGCTTGAAAATGTGACGTTCAGCCTGGAAAAGGAACGGCACGGATAGGCGTCATCTGCACGGCTGCCCAGGCGATCATAGACGATCTGCGTGTCGTAATCAAGAAAAACCGGCTGGATATAGGCATGCATATTCAGCGCGCGCATGCGCCTGACCTGATTGCTGTTTAGAACCTGGCAGTGCACGATACCGTGACGCGCATTCTCCCTTGGACAGAGCGCAGAGGCTTTTTCTATGGCCTGAAGCACCTGTTCAGCCGCGGCGTCGCCGATTGCATGCGCTGCGATCTGCATGCCTGCGCTGTGCGCTCTGAGGATGATTGCATCCAGTTCGGCCTGATTGTAGATGGGAATGCCCGATGTGTCGGGCAGATCGGAATAGGGCGACTGAAGAAAAGCCGTACGCGCGCCGAGAGAGCCGTCCGTCAGAAGCTTGAGCGGGCCGATACGGAACCATTCATCTCCCCAGCCTGTGATATATCCGCGTTCGAGAAAACGGTTCAGCAAATCAAGCGTGGGAAGAAGGCACTGCTCTGTGACGCGAACGGTCATCCTTCCTTCGGCCTTGAGCTCCTGATATGCTTCAATGATCGTTTCAAACGGCACAGCCGCTGACGAAAAGTCGTCGCTGTGCACGGATGTGACGCCGAATCTGTTGACATGCGCCATGGCGAGGCACAGTCTGCTTTTGATTTCCGTTTTATTGGGAGGAGGAAGCAGAGAGGCGACGAGCTCAATGGCGTTTTCGGCAAGAATGCCGTTGGGCATTCCGTCTGGATCGGTAAACACCCTTCCGCCCTTGACCTCAGGGGCATGCTGCGCGATGCCCGCCAGCGCGAGCGCCGCGCTGTTTGCCACGGCGACGTGTCCGCATGCGCGGGTGATCAGACAAGGCTTGTCAGGGCATACCCGATCCAGATCGTACCGGTTGGGATACCTGCAAGCATCGGAGAAATAATCCTGATTCCAGCCGCGCCCGAGAATCCACTTTTCTTTGGGATGGGCGTCGGCAAAGTCGGCAACGGCGCGCAGTACGCTGCTCAGCGCCTGCGTATGCCCGGCAAGCTGAGCCTGCGCAAGCATGGTGCCCAGACTCAGAAGGTGTAAATGGGAATCGTTAAAGCCGGGACATACGAACGCGCCGCCAAGATCGACCGTATGCGCATCAGGATACAGCGCGCGCGCTGTGGCGGTATCCCCTGCATAAAGAAACCGCCCGCCGCCGGCAACAAAGCATTCTGCCAGATCTGAAGTGCCGGTAAATACTTCGGCGTTTTCATAGAGGGTGAGCATCTCATCGACCTCCTGTTGTGATCTGTTCATCAGTATACGGCAATTCAGGCACAAGCGCAATCCTTCCTTGCCATGTTATTCGCTTTGCGATATAATGAATTTATTCTTTGATCCTGCAGAGAAGGAGGCGGAGCGGATGGCGAACATGGATGAAAAAGCAGCCAGAATCGCTCTGCTTACGCGTGCTGCCTGGGATGAGGGACTTCCGCCGCCGCTGACGAGGCGGATGTACAGCAGGCTCTGTGCTTCCGGCGCTCTGAGTACGCTTGTGCTGCGCAGCGCCGCTTGGGATGATCCGGCGCTTTCAGATCGCGCACGGCTTTTGATGTCAAGGGTTGGCGCGGCAGGCAGATATCTGTGCCAGCTTGAAGAACAGGGATACGACATGCTGCTGCCCGGCGATGTGAACTGGCCTGTGCGCCTGCGCAGCCTGGGTGAAGGGATGCCCCAATTCCTCTGCCTGAAAGGCAATCGGGCGCTGCTTGGTCAAAGGGCAATTTCCGTTGCCGGCAGCAGGGATATCAGCGCCGTAACTGCGCGCCTGGCTGCAGAAATCGGCGAAAAGATTGCCGAGGAAGGCTTTGTCATGGTGTGCGGCGGCGCAAGGGGAACGGATGACGCTGCGCAGCGTGCGCTGCTGGAGGCAGGCGGTTCGCTGATTCTGGTTCCGGCCCTGCCGGTCAGAGAGCTGCTTCACGGATACGCATATCTTCGCGCCGCGCTTGATGAGGGAAGGCTGCTGATGCTGTGCGATACCCTGCCGGAAGAACCGTTTTCACCGGCAAAAGCGCTCGAACGAAATCATACGATTTATGCGCTTGGCGAGGCGGCCGTCGTTGTCGCTTCAAGAAAAGGGACCGGCGGCAGCTGGCGCGGCGCGGCGGACTGCCTGCGTCTGGGATACACGCCCGTATATGTGCCTGACGGCGCTGCGGCGGATATGGAGGGCAACCGTGCGCTGATGGAGATAGGGGCAGGGACACTTGATATCACCCGGAAGATTGGGGAGCAGCTGCATGCGCGCCGGACGATGCAGCTGGACATGTTTGCTTTGGCTCAAACGGGAGGCGTGCGATGCTGATTACGCTGGAATCGATCCCGATGCGGGAGGTGCTGCATTATCTTGGCTGGCGCGGCGCGCCGGTAGAAAAGGAGCTCCTCCATCAGCTTGAGGCGCTTTCTGCCGTGGCAATAGAAATGGTCAGACCGCGTGCGGTTATGCTGCGCTTTGCCATCGGGAAAGAAGGAACGCTTGATCGGACTTCATTTACGCCAAAGGGCAGGGACGTCAGGGGGATGCTGGATGCCTGCAAGGAGGCCGTGCTGCTGGCTGCAACGCTGGGCGCGGAAAGCGAACGCCTGCTCTTGAGGGAACAGGCGCGCAGCGGTGCGCAGGCCGTGCTGATGGACGCTGTGCTCAGCGCCGCGATTGAGACTGTTTGTGACCGGCTGGAAAACGATCTTCGCGGGGAACTTGCCGGACAGGGCCTGTTTCTGACAGACAGGTTCAGCCCCGGATACGGCGATATGCCCCTTGAACAGACGAGGGAAATCTGTGATGTGCTCGCCGCTGCGCGCAGCATAGGGCTTACGGTGTCTGCCAGCGGTTTAATGATACCGCGCAAATCGGTGACGGCGATCATGGGCATCAGCGATCAGGCGGTGAAGCGCCGTCCTGCCGGCTGTGAGGGCTGCAGCGCGCGAGGCACATGCCCGATGTCAGAAAGCCGCTGCGCTCCGATATAAATGCTTTGCTGCGATCAGGGGAAGAAGGATGGGAAAAAAGATGTATACGCAGAGAATTACGCTGCTTGACGGCGCAATGGGTACAATGCTTCAGAAGGCCGGACTCCGGCTCGGAGACAGGCCGGAGACGCTTTCCATTACCGCTCCGGACGTCGTGATGGGGATTCAGCGGCGCTATGTGCAGGCAGGCGCTGGAATGATTCTGTCCAATACGTTCTGTGCAAATGCGCATAAGCTTGCGGCCACGCCGTATTCTGTTGAGGAAGTGATTGAAGCCTCCGTTACGGCTGCGCTGCGTGCATGCGAGGGCACGGATGCAAAGGTTGCGCTGGATATCGGCCCGATTGGCGAACTGCTGGAGCCGCTGGGTACGCTCAGTTTCGAAGAAGCCTACGATATTTTTGCGCAGATGATCCGCGCTGGCGCTGCGGCAGGCGCACAGGCCGTGTTTTTTGAGACGTTTTCTGATCTCAATGAGATTCGCGCCGGCGTCCTTGCCGCAAAGGAAAACTGCAGCCTGCCCGTTTACGCCAGCATGACGTTTGAACAGAGCGGGCGTACCTTTCTGGGCGTGCGTGCGGACTGCGCGGCGATGTCGCTCAGTGCGCTGGGGGTTGAGGCCGTGGGCGTCAACTGCTCGCTCGGTCCAGCGGAGGTGGAGCCGATTCTTCGCAGCATGCGGTCGGTGACGGATCTGCCGCTGATCCTCAAGCCAAACGCCGGTCTGCCCGATCCGGCCACGGGGGAATACCATACCACGCCGCAGGAATTTGCCGACGCCTGCGCTGCGCTTACAGATATCGGCGCTGCATATATCGGCGGCTGCTGCGGAACGACGCCTGAATATATTGAAGCACTTTCCTGTAGGCTTGGCGGCCAATCCGTTCGCATCGACGGAAAGAAATTGAGCGGCGTATGCTCTGCCTCGCAGGTTTGCGCCTTTGGAAAGGGCGTCCGTGTGATCGGCGAGAGAATCAATCCGACCGGAAAGAAGCGTTTTGCACAGGCGCTGCGCGAGATGGATGTGAATTACATTGTCGCTCAGGCGATCGAGCAGGAAGAGGCCGGAGCGCAGATTCTGGATGTGAACGTCGGTATTCCCGGCATTGATGAAGCGGAAGTCATGCGCCGCGTGGTTACGGCGGTTTCCGGCGCGGTATCCCTTCCGCTGCAGATTGATTCGTCAAATCCGGAGGCGATTGAGGCCGGTTTGCGCGCTGCGCCGGGAAAATGCCTGATCAACAGCGTAAACGCCTCCGGCGCGTCGCTGAGCAGCGTGCTGCCGCTGGCAAAAAAATACGGCGCGGCGGTTGTCGCGCTCACGCTTGATGAAAGCGGGCTGCCGTCTTCCGCTCAGGAGCGGTTTGCGTTTGCGCAGCGCATTCTTGCCGAAGCTGAGGCCTTTGGCATAGAGCGCGGGGACGTTGCGGTTGACTGCCTGACGCTTACGGTATCCGCGCAGCAGGATCAGGCGTGTGAGACGCTCAAAGCCATCCGCCGTGTGCGCGAGGAGCTTGGGCTTGAAACCGTGCTCGGCGTGTCCAATATTTCCTTTGGCCTGCCGCAGCGCCAGCTTGTCACCGGCGCGTTTCTGGCGCAGGCCATCGCCGCAGGGCTTACGATGCCCATCATCAATCCCAATCAGAAGGAGATGATGGATACCGTAGACGCCTGCAGAACGCTCAGCGGAGAGGATGTCTCCTGCGCCGCGTATATCGAGCGGCATGCGCCTGTGAAAAAGGAAGAAGCCGTGAATCCCTCCGCTCCGGCGAAAATGGATATTACGGAAGCGATTGTCAAAGGACTCAAAGACGAGGCAGGCGCGATCGCCGGAGCGATGCTTGCGTGGATGCAGCCGCTTGAACTGGTTGAGCGCCATTTGATTCCTGCCCTTGATCTGGTGGGTATGCGATATGAAAAGCAGGAGATCTTCCTGCCGCAGCTGATGAATGCGGCTGCGGCGTCCGGCGCCGCTTTTGATGAGGTGAGGAAAGCCATCGAACAAAGCGGCGGCGAGAAGGCTGGAAAAGGCCCCATTGTTCTGGCGACTGTAGAGGGAGATATCCATGACATTGGAAAGAACATCGTCCGAACCGTACTTGAAAACTACGGTTTCAGCGTGATCGATTTGGGACGCGACGTACCGGCGCAGCGCGTGGCGGATGCGGTAAGAAGGCATGGCGCTAAGCTGGTAGGCCTTTCCGCACTGATGACGACGACTGTGCCGGGAATGAAGAAGACGATCGAGCTTCTGCGGGAGCAGGGGCTTGACGTGCCGGTGATTGTCGGAGGAGCTGTGCTTACGCCGGAGTACGCCATGGAGATCGGCGCAGATTATTATGCCAGGGACGCCAAGCAGGCCGCGGACGCCGCCAGAAGGATTCTGGGATAAGGAGCTGGAAAACAAATGGATGCGCAAAAGACGAGAAAGCTTCTTGAAAGAGGCACGCTGCTTTTTGACGGCGCGACAGGCACGTATGCAAAGCGATTTGCCGGCTGGCCGGAAGGGCCTGTTGAAGCCGCATGTGTGACGGCTCCGGAGATGGTGACTGCGCTGCATAAGGCATATGTGGATGAAGGCTGCCATGCAGTCAAGACGAATACGTTTGCTGCGCACGTGGGGCTGGCTGCCAGGGACGAGGCGCATCAGAGGAAAATTGTCCTTGCCGCGATTGACGCCGTACGTGCTGCAGTCACAGAGGAGACGATCATATTTGCGGATATCGGACCGGCGCCCTGCCCCGAGCAGGCCTGTCAGGCGTATATCCGCATGGCGGAATTATTCCTTGACGTCGGCGTGGAGTGCTTTCTGTTTGAAACGATGCCGTCGGCAAAGGGGATTGAGCAGGCTGCGTCGTACATACGCAGTAGAAATCCGGACGCTTTCATCGCCGTTTCTTTTGCTGCTGGGCCGGACGGCTTTACACGGGAGGGTGAAGCTGTCTCCGCGCTGCTGGAGGAGATGGATGGCTGCGCTGATATTGAAGCCGTGGGTCTGAATTGCATGTGCGGCGCATATCACATGCGCAGACTGCTTGCGGAGATGAAAAAGCCTGTAAAGCATCTGATCGCCATGCCCAATGCAGGATATCCGCATATCGTTGACGGCAGAGTGTATTACGACAGCGATCCTGCGTATTATGCGCAGCAGGTCATGGAATGCGCAAAGCTGGGCGCTGCAATTGTCGGCGGCTGCTGCGGTACGACGCCGGAGCATATCCGCCAGCTTCGCGTGCTGCTGCTGAGGGATGTTCCGGGCAGCAGACGCTCCCAAGCCAGTCACATGGCGGAGGACGGCAGAGTCTGTGAAAGCGGCATAAAGAAAAAGCTTGAGCGCGCCGGCAGAATCGTTCTGGTAGAACTCGATCCTCCCAGAGATTCAGACATCGATGCGTTTATTGCCGGTGCACGGCGGCTCAGCAAAGCGGGAGCGGATGCGATTACGATTGCCGACTGTCCCATCGGCAGGGCGAGTATGGACGCCAGTCTGCTTGCCTGCAAGCTCAGACGGGAGCTGGGCATCGAAGCGCTGCCGCATATGACATGCCGGGATCGAAACGTCAACGCGACCAAAGCGCTGCTGCTTGGCCTCTCCATGGAGGGCGTGCATAATGTGCTGGCCGTTACGGGGGATCCGGTGCCAACCGGGGACCGTGACAGCGTCAAGGGCGTGTTCCAGTTCAATTCCCGCGTGCTGGCACGCTTTGTGCGCAGTCTCTCGCACAGCGGTGAAACAGCCCCGTTCTTTCTCTGCGGCGCGCTGAATGTCAACGCTGTGAATTTTGACGCTGAGCTTGAACGCGCGAAGGAAAAGGAAGCGTGCGGCATGGAAGCGTTTTTAACGCAGCCGGTGCTCAGCGAGCGGGCGGCAGAGAACATCGAAGCGGCGCGCAGCGTGCTGAACGGACGGATTTTTGCGGGGTTGTTTCCGGTCGTGAGCCACAGGAATGCGCAGTTTCTGCACAGTGAGGTGGCCGGCATTGCGATGGAGGAACGTGTGGTGAACGCCTACAAAGGCCTTGACAGAGCGCAGGGCGAGGAACTGGCCGTCAGGCTTTGCCGGGACGCTGCCGCGCGCGTTGCGCACTGCACGGATGGTTTTTATATCATGACGCCGTTTCAGCGCGTGGAGCTTGTCTGCCGCGTGATGAAAGCGATCAAAGAACTGTAAAGAAACAGAATCAAACAGGCGAACCTGCTTTGCATAAAAGCGGGTTCGCCTGTTTGTGGAAAGACAAGGGATGAGCGCACAGGAGGAAAAAACGCGCTCAGCGCCGCAGGAAAAGCCCCATCGCAGCGCCGCATATACCGCCGACAATGTGTGTCAGCTGAGAAATGTTATCCGCCGTAAACAGCCCGTCGATAACCTCCTGGGTCAGATACAGCGCAGCGACGGCCACCAGCGTCAGCGGAATCTCGCCGCTCTTGGCGCCGGAGGTGGAAGCGAGGAAAATCAGCATATACACGATGCCGCTTGCGCCCATGAGCAGGGTATTTCCGCCGAAAAAGATGTGAAACAGACCTGAAATGACAGCGGTAGCGGCGAACATGATCATCAGCCTGCTGCTGCCGTAGCGTTCCTCCACAATGGGGCCGAGCGAAAGGATCAGCGCCATATTGGATACATAATGGCTGAAGGTCGTGTGCCCCAGCACATGGCATAGCAGACGCACGTACGTCATCGGATGAAAAAAGCTGGAACGGTATACGCCGAACACCAGGCGGTTCGACGAGCCGCCGGTCAGGATGGAGAGCCCGAGCGCGGCAAGGGAAAAAAGCGCAAAGGTGAGCACAGCGGGGGAATTGAAGGAAAAGATAATTCTGCTTTTTTTCATACATACAGCTCCTGAGATGCGGAACAGGCCGCAAAGACATGATTCGGTTAACAGTATATCATGCGCGCGGATTTGCTTCAAGCGTAAGGAGAAAAAGAAAACGCGACACACGATCTGCGCCGTCGTTTCATTCGTGCGCGCAGGAGCAAAAAACGGCTTTCAAGTTTTTCCATAAAAGGGGTTGATGGAACGCTTTTTTTATGAGATAATATACGCTGGGATGTAATATAAAAGAAATAACAGCCCGAAGCATAAATGAGAAACGCAC
>JAFQOY010000150.1 GCA_017412025.1 Clostridia bacterium
CAGCTTCTTGATCAGCGTCGTCTTGCCCGCGCCGAGAAAGCCGGAAAAAATATCAATCTTGGTCATGTCTTATCGCTCCTTTTCAGGTGAAACACAAAAACAAAAACAGTTGGAACATAGCATTCCAACTGTATATTGTACACCATTTTTTCTGAGAATACAAGGATTCCGGTCAAAAAGTCAGTGCATCCCTCAAACGGCTGCAATCCCGCTTTATTCTTCCGGCTTCCCCTTCTGCTCTTCTCCGCTTTCGGCAGTCGTCTCTGCCGCCTTGCCGATCAAGCCGCCGGTCGTCACGTCCCGCAGCATTCTGGGAATATCCACGCCCACGGCGCCCTTCATCGCCTCAAACGTCTGCAGCATCGAGCCGGTCACGTCCCGGGTCAGGCCGGTCGCCGCGCCTTCGCCGAACATGAGAATCTTTTCCGTCTGCGCCAGCGGTTCACCGATGGCCTTGGCCACCTCGGGCAGCTTTTCGACGACCATCTCCAGCATCGCGGCCTCGCCATACTTCTGCATCGCCAGCGCCTTGAGCTCAATCGCTTCCGCCTCCGCCTTGCCCTTGAGCATAATGGCTTCCGCTTCCTTCTGCGCAGCATAGAATTCTGCATCCGCGATCGCCTGCTTCTCAATCCTGTCGGCTTCGGCCTTCGCAATGCGCGCATCGCGCTCGGCTTCCGCCTTCTCGCGGATTTCCACGTTCAGCTTCTGGCGCTCGATTTCAACCAGCTGGCGTTCCAGCTCGGTCTGCTTCTGCAGGCGAACCATTTCCGCCTGCGCGCGCTCCTCTTCAAACGCCTTGCGGGCAACCTCCTGCTGGACATTGTAAGCAATGTCGGCGTCCGCACGGGCACGATCCGCCTGAATCTTGTAGGCAGCCTGCTTCAGCTCCAGATCCTTGCTCTGCTCCGCCATCAGCGCGTCCGCCTCCACCTTGGCCTTGTGGCCCTGCTGATCGGCCTCCGCCTTGGCGATCTGCGCATCACGTTCCTTCTCAACGATATTCTTGGTCGCCATCGTCTCCACGACGCCTTCCTGGTCCGAGAAGTTCTGAATGGTGATGTTGATGATTTCAAGACCCATGTTCGCCATGTCCGCCGCAGCGGCGCGGCTGGTCTCAGCGGCGAATTTATCACGGTTCTGCACCAGATCCGCAATGGTCATCCGGCCGATGATCTCGCGCATGTTGCCTTCCAGCACCTGCTGGGCAATCGCAGCAATCTGCTCCGGCTTCCAGTTGAGGAACTGCTCGGCGGCGGTGGCGATGGACACATCGTCCGAGCCGATCTTGATATTGGCCACACCGTCCACCATGACAGAAATATACTCCTGAGAGGGAACAGGCTGCGTCGTACGGATGTCAACCTGCATGATGCCCAGGTTCAGCTTATCCACGCGCTCAAGAAACGGAATGACGATCGTCGCGCCGCCGCGAACAATCCGGTATCCAAACCTCTTCTTTACAACATTGCCGTCTGTATCCTTCACCTTGTAATTTCGGCGAACGCAGCCGGAAATCACGAGTGCAATATTCGGCGGCACTTTTTTGTAATTGACAATGAGCAGCAGCAGCAGAAACACTGCCACGCCGATTGCAATCGTGGATCCGCTGACTTCAAATCCAGCGGACGACAGCATCATTTCCATTTCCATGCCTCCCCATGTTTTCTCTGATTATGCATGCGGTTTTTCGCACAGAGCATCCGTTTCGTCCTTTGATTTCCGCTTAGCGCCTGTTACAGGCGGGCGACACCGCTCTCCCGCGCAGCCTTTGCGACAGCGGCGGCAACAGCCGGACCCACGCGCTTGTCAAACGCCTTGGGCATGATGTAATCCGCGCAGCGCTCCTCATCGGACACCAGACCCGCGATCGCGTAGCTGGCCGCCATCTTCATCTCTTCGTTGATGTCCTTTGCGCGGACGTCCAGCGCGCCACGGAAGATGCCCGGGAAAGCGAGCACATTGTTGATCTGGTTTTTGAAGTCGCTCCTGCCGCTGCCGACCACCGCCGCGCCCGCAGCCTCCGCCTCTGCCGGGAAGATCTCCGGCACCGGATTGGCCATCGGGAATACGCACGCGCCCGCGTTCATGGAGGCGACCATTTCCTTCGTCACAACGCCCGGCGCGCTCACGCCGATGAACACATCCGCGCCGCGCATGGCGTCCGCCAGCGTGCCGGTGATGTGATTCGGGTTGGTCTTGCGGCTCATCTCCTCATGCGCAGGGTTCAGCCCCTCCATGCCCTCGCAGATGATACCGAAACGATCCACGAGAATCAGATCCTTCACGCCGAGATTGAGCAGATGCTTGCCGATGGCCACGCCCGCGCTGCCTGCGCCGTTGATGACCACGCGCACCTTGCCCATCTCCTTGCCGACAACCTTGAGCGCATTGATCATCGCCGCAGCGACGACGATCGCCGTGCCATGCTGGTCGTCATGGAATACCGGAATATCGCAGATCTCCTTGAGCCTGCGCTCCACCTCAAAGCAGCGCGGCGCGCCGATATCCTCAAGGTTGATGCCGCCAAAGCTGCCGGAAATCAGATAGATCGTGCGCACCAGCTCGTCGACGTCCTTGCTGCGGATGCAGATCGGGAACGCATCCACGCCGGCAAATTCCTTAAAGAGCACACACTTGCCCTCCATGACCGGCATGCCGGCCTCCGGGCCGATATCGCCGAGGCCCAGAATTGCCGTACCATCCGTGATGACGGCGACCATATTGGCGCGGCGGGTCAGTTCAAAGCTCTTGCTGTAGTCGTCGCGGATGGCCAGACACGGCTCTGCGACGCCCGGCGTATACGCCAGGGACAGTTCCTCGCTGTTGCTCACATGGGCGCGGGCCGTGATTTCCAGCTTTCCCTTCCACTCATAGTGCTTTTTGAGCGCTTCTTCTTTGATATTCATGATCAGTCCTCCCTTGTTCAGGCGATTCTTCTGTTTGTTTCTGTCCTTATGATACGCGTCTTTGCCCGAAATTGCAATCCCCGATGGCAGGAAAAGCATATCGCAGCGGGGAATTAATCAGAATATATACATCGGCTCCGCGCTTTGCCGCGCCGCCCGAAAGGAGATTATCCATGCGCCCCAGCAAAGAGAACGTATTCGCCATCCTCGCCCGCTTTGAGCAGGAAGGCCGCCTGCCGGACGACGGGCCGATTTCCCTCTTCATCTCTGGCAGGGCCGGCGCCGTGCGCACGCATGCCACCCAGCTGGCCGTCCGGGTACAGGGCGATATCGTCAGTGCGCGCTTCAGCCGCCTGCCCTTTGTGCGGCCGTATGTATTCTCCCGTCAGGCGCTCAAAAGCGCCAGACTCTGATCATTATCACACTTCCGCCTCCGAAGTTTACAGGATAAAATGCATTCATGCAAATCAATACAAGAGAGGGTTCGATCGTATATTATGGATTCCATCATTATGTTTGTAAAGATCATCCTTCAGGGAATCGGCATTCTGTTCGGCCTTATTATGGCTTTCGGTGTCGTCGGTCTCTTTGCCAGCATGTTTTCTGCCTGGAGTCAAGGCCTCATGGACCTGTGTGCAGTTCTCACAATGGTTCTCCCCATTGCATATATAGTCTATCGATGCTATGAGGAGTTTTCACTTGTTCGAAGCAATCCTTGGCGAAAAAGATTTGACACTTCTACAGAATGTGCCCGATATCTTGAAACAATCAAGCACATTCGTCCCCACTCCATCCGATTAACATGGGCTCGTTTTCCAGTTCCCTCTTCGCAACCCGCTTTCTACAATCGTCTCTATCCGCAGAATAACGCAGCCTCCAATCCTGCCCCATACATTCCCCAGATTGAAATGCTTGATCACAAAAGTGTTGTCCTCTATCAGGCCAATTGGCCCTTTGTCAAATCATGGGATCCTTCATATGTGAAATTCAGTATGGATTATTTCTACGATTGGCTTCAATACCATCTGCCCAGCGATATGATGTATTCCCGGAACATCATCGATGATTCTACCAATACCAGACCTTTGAGTTCAAGCTCATATTACCGTGTAAGCGAAACCATAAATGGCCGTTACATCGTCTCCTCAGGAGCAGACGACAATGAGAGAACTGCCGAAGAATTCGGGTATCTCCTCGTTCTTCAGCCCTTGCACCCACCCCGCAGATAAAAACAATAGGCTGCAAAGCAACGGTGAATTGCTTTGCAGCCTTCATTTTTTTCTCTTAATTTCCGATCAGGCGGAAGCCGCTGAACGGGAACACCACCATGCGCACATGCCCCTTGATCTCGCCGCGCTCAAGCGGGCCGACCATGATGGAGCGGCTGTCCTTGGAGTTGTTGCGGTTGTCGCCCAGGACAAAGTAGTGATCCTCCGGCACGGTAAAGGGGCCGAAGTTCTCCGTGATGGAGCGCATGTCAAAATCCTGCTCCATGTGCTGCCCGTCTACATACAGCTCGCCGCCCAGCAGCTGGATCGTCTCTCCCGGCATGCCGATGACGCGCTTGACGCGGTACATGCCGTCGTTCGTATCCGGATAATTGCAGATCACGACGTCAAAGCGCTCCGGATCGCCCAGCCAGTAATCAAACTTGGTTGCAATCATGAATTCGCCGTCCACCAGCGTGTTCATCATGGATGCGCCGTCCACGCGCACCGGCTCAAAGATAAACGTGCGCACGACAAACGCCATCGCCGCCGCGACGACAAACACCATGATCCACTCAAAAATTTCCCTTTTCAGGGACTTTTTGACTTCTTCCTTCTCTTTGCCGATGTTTTTGTTTTCGTTGCTCTGCTCCATGGTCTATCTGCCTCGCTTTTCATTTTGTTCTCTCGCTGTGGGGACAACGCTTCAGTCGTCCATCTCATTGGTGCCGCGAATCGGCACGTCGCTGTGCGCGATGATCTTCTTCATCCGCTTCATGAAATCCGCCCTGTCCATCATCACGATGCGGCTGCAGCCCTGACAGCGGATCTTGATATCCGCGCCGACGCGGATCACCATCCATCTGTCGCTGCCGCACGGATGCGTTTTTTTCATCTGAACCAGGTCGCCAAGCAGCAGTTCTTCCATCGCTCTGCCGCCTCCTTTGTTTGCCGTTTCAAGCTATTATACCAGCACCTGCGCGCTTTTTCAAGCGTTCTGCTTCCCCAGTTCCTGCATATACGCCTCAAGCTCCTGCGCGGCAAGATA
>JAFQOY010000018.1 GCA_017412025.1 Clostridia bacterium
CTGAAGTGTTAGGTGCTTGTTCTTTTTCTCGTTTTGCATTGTCTGGTACCTCCTTTTCCCAGACTAAATGCTACCACTTTTTTCTTCCCAGACTAAACGCCACCGTAAATGCCACTGTGGCGTTTACTTTGGGAATTCACTAAATATATCCATTCTGCAGGAATTGCGCCGCATTCCCTTTTCAAATCCTTGTTTTTCCTGTATAATTCTATCTATCCATTTTAAACTGATCGAAACCGAACATGTCCGGGAGATGCAAATATGGGAATCATACAAACCGCAGACCGCATGGTGCACGTTCATTCCGACATCCGCGGCCCGCTTTACCGGGAAGCGCTGTACATGCAGCAGCAGGGCGCTGACGTCCTCAAGCTCAACACCGGCAATCCGGCCGCATTCGGTTTTCCTCTGCCGGAAAGCATCCGCCGCGCGCTTGCCGGACGCGAGAGCGAGGCCGTGCCCTACTGCGATTTTCAGGGCATGTATCCTGCGCGCGAGGCCATCGCCGCATACTGCAAAACCAAGGGCTTTGAAGGCGTGATGCCCGACGACGTATTCATCGGCAACGGCGTCAGCGAGGTGGTCTCCTTTGCCCTCCAGCCGCTGCTCAATCCCGGCGACGAGGTGCTCATCCCCACGCCCAATTACTCCCTGTGGAGCAATTCCGTGCTGCTGGCCGGTGCAAAGCCCGTGTTCTACCGCTGCGACGAAGCAGCCGGCTGGAATCCGGATATCAGCGACATCCGCAGCAAGGTCACCAGCCGCACGCGCGCGATCGTCATCATCAACCCGAACAACCCCACCGGCGTGCTCTATGACACGCAGATCCTGCTTGATATGCTGCAGGTTGCCCGGGAAAATGATCTGCTCGTCTTCTCCGATGAGATTTACGACCGCCTCGTCTTTGACGGCCTGACGCACGTCTCTACCGCCGCGCTCGCGCCGGATCTGCCCGTCGTCACGCTCAACGGTCTCTCCAAGTCGCACTCGCTGTGCGGCTTCCGCTGCGGCTGGCTGGTGCTCAGCGGCCCGCGCGCCGAGCTGATGGATTACCGAGACGGCATCATCAAGCTGACGAGCATGCGCCTGTGCGCCAACGCGCTCTCCCAGCTGATCATCCCTGCGGCTATGGAGGACATGGAAACCCCCGCCGCCATGGTGCGCCCGGGCGGCAGGCTCTACGAACAGCGCGCCGCCACCGTCAAGGCGCTCAGCGGCGTCGACGGCCTCTCCTTCGTGCCGAACCGCGCGGCATTCTATCTGTTCCCCCGTCTTGACGTCCGCAAATTCAGCATCACGGACGACCGCCGCTTTGCGCGCGACCTGCTGCACGCGACCAACATCCTCGTCGTGCCGGGCAGCGGATTTGACTGGCCCGAACCGGATCACTTCCGGCTGGTTCTGCTGCCCGAGGCGGACGTGCTCAGAGACGCCATGCACAATCTCGTTCGCTTCCTTGAGACGTACCGCCAGCGCTGAATGTGAATATGTCAAAAGGCAGAGAGGCCATGCCCCTCTGCCTTTCTGCATCGCTTCTGTGCTGCGCCCTAATCCTGCTGCATACGGGCGACCGATTCGCGCCTGATCAGCGCCGCAGGCATGCGGATTACGAAGTGATCCCGCTCCCTGTCGCCCTTTTCCATCACCATGCGCAGAGCGTCAAACGCCGCCTCGCACATGTGCCCAAAGTCAATCGCCGCGCTTGTCAGCGGCGGAGAGAGGAGCACATCGATATCCAGATTGTCATAACCGACAACGCTGATATCCTGCGGAACGCGCAGTGAGGATTGGCGCAGTTCTTCCATCACGCCGGCGGCCATCATGTCGCTGGCGGCAAAGACCGCTGTGGGCAGCGGCTTCTGCTCAAGCAGACGGCGCGCCGCCTCGCGTCCGCCCTCATACGTCCAGTTTCCAACAAAATACAGCGACGGGCTCGCCTCAAGCCCCTGCGCGTGCATCGCAAAGCGGAAGGCCTCCCAGCGCTCTCTGGCATTGGGCGAATCCGGCATGCCGTCGATATAGGCAATGCGCCTGTGTCCCATCTCCGTCAGATGCCCGATCACCAGACGGAGCATTCCCAGATTGTCCGGCATCACGCACAGGTACTTCGGATCAAGCTGATTGAGCATCACTGCCGGCGTCTTCATCCGCGCAATTTCGCGCTTGGTCTGCTCCAGACAGGAGCTGACCAGCAACACGCCCGCGACCGGATGATCCCGCACGATATCCGTCAGGCTCGTCTCCTCGTCGACGCCCACGTAACTGAGCAGATATCCGTTTCTGCGGCAGACCTGCTCCATCTCAAAGAAGATGCGCGTGTTGCAGGACGAGGTATTGCGGCTGATATCGTTTTCGTTGCGGCGCATCACAAAGAGAATAGCCGATGCCGTCTCAGGACCTGCGCCGGTCGCAGCCTGCGGCTGCTCCGCAGGGGACACGAAGGAGCCAAGGCCCATGTGCTTGCTGATCAGCCCCTCATCCGCCAGCATCTCAAGCGATTTGCGGATCGTCACGCGCTTGACGCAGTACATGTCGCACAGCTCCCGCTCATAGGGCAGCTTTTCTCCCGGCGCATAGGCGTGATCGAGGATCTTCTGCTTCAGGTCCATATACACCTTGCGGTACAGCGGCACAAACGTCTTTTCAGCCATGGCACGCACCCTCCGTCCCTTTTTCTTCCGGTTTCATATGTATCATTATAAATCAAAAACCGCACCTTGTACAGGCGCGGTCTTGCTTTTTGAAGACAAATCAGACAGGCTGGATCACTTGTCTGCCTTTTCCTTCTTCGCGTCGCGGATGTTGGAGAAGATCGTCCAGGCGATCATTGCCACGCTCAGACAGATGAAGGTCAGCGCGATGGGACGGCGGAAGAAGATCGTCCAGTCATTGCGGGAAAGCTGAAGCGCACGATCGAGGTTCTTCTCGGCAATCGGTCCGAGGATGACGCCCAGAACCAGCGGCGCGCCCGGGAAACCAAACTTCTTCATGAAATAGCCGATGACGCCGAATGCGACGGCAACAGCCACATGATACACCTGATTAGCCAGGCAGAACGCACCGACAATGCACAGCACCGTGATGATGGGCATCAGATAGCGTACCGGCACCTTGAGCACCTTCGGCGCTACTTTGGAGAAGACAACGCCGAAGAACAGCATCACAAACTGGATGACGATCATGCCGGCAAAGATCGCGTAGACGATGTTCGCGCTGTTGACAAACAGCTGCGGACCCGGCGTCACGCCGATGAGCGTCAGCGCGCCGAGCATGACGGACGTGATGGTGTCGCCCGGGATGCCCAGGCACAGCATCGGCACCAGCGCGCCGCCCGTCGTACCGTTGTTCGCGGCCTCGGGCGCAGCAATACCTTCAAACGCGCCATGACCAAACTGTTCGGGATGCCTGGAAATCTTCTGTGCGACGTTGTAAGCCAGAAACACGGCGATGGCTCCGCCCGTACCCGGCACGATGCCGATAAACACGCCGATGAGCGCGCCGACAACAGCCGCCAGCAGGAAGCCGCGGATCTCCCTGAAACTCGGGAAGATGTCGGAAACCTCCTGATCCTTGACCTCCACGACGTTCTTGCCGCCCTGCACCTGCGTGAACACCTCGCTGATGGCGAACACGCCGATAAGCACCGCCAGCTGCGGGAAGCCGATCATCATCTTCGTGGAGCCGAAGTTGAAGCGCGCAGCGCCTACAAGCGGATCGGTGCCGACCATGGAAATGAGCAGGCCGATCGCGCCGGCCATCAGGCCCTTGACGACGTTCTTGCCGGCGGAGCTGGCCATGATGGAGATGCCGAACAGCGCCAGCGCAAAGTAATCCGCAGAGTGGAACTTGAGCGCCACCTTCGCCAGCTGCGGCGCAATGAAGATCAGACAGATCGTGGAGACAATGCCGCCGATAAAGGAACCCACGGCAGCCACGCCGATGGCCTTGCCGGCCTTGCCCTGCTGGGCCAGCGGATAGCCGTCCAGCAGCGTCGCCGTCGCAGACGGCGTGCCCGGCGTGCGCAGCAGAATCGCGGACACAGAGCCGCCGAACATGGAGCCGCAGAAGATGCCGCAGAGCATCACCAGCGCGGCAGACTTTTCAAGCGTGTAGGTCAGCGGCAGAAGCAGGATAATGCCCATGGAGCCGCTCAGACCCGGCAGGCAGCCGATCACGACGCCGACAACCGTACCAAAGATCGTCAGCAGGAGATTCATCGGCTGGAATACATTGGCAAAACCCGCCATCAAATATTCAAACATTCAGATGAACTCCTTTCCTCAGAATAATCTGCCCGCCGGCAGGAAGATCATGAAGACCTCGGTAAAGAGCAGCCAGACCAGCACCGTCGTAACGACGGCGATGACGGCCATCTTGACGAAGTGGCGCTCGCCGAAGAGCCACATCATCGCCACCATCAGAAACGGCGTAAGGATGATGAAGCCGACAGTGGACACGAGCGAAACGTAAAGCACGATCACCGCAACGGCAGCGGCGAACAGCGAAGCGGCCTTCTTTTCAATATTGAACTTCGGCGCTTCCACACCGGCAGAAACCGCCATGATCGTCTGCACGGCGCCCAAGATCATCAGCACGACGGAAATGAACTTCGGGAAGCCTGCCGGTCCGATGCCCAGCTTCACCTTCTGCAGATCGCCCGCCATGATGAACACGGCCACGCCCAGCGCAATGCACGCCAGGCCGATCACAAGCTCGGAAAACGGTTTTTTCTTCTTCAACAGGAACACCTCCTGACAACATGTCAGCACATGCGGAACGAGTCATAAAGAATCCAATATATTTATTGTTTTATACAGTTTTCTTTACCCCCGATCCAGAAAAGGGCCGGCCGCTTTGGACGGCCGGCCTTCGCGGGTTTATGTGTTTGAGACTCTGCCGACAGCTTACTTACCGTAGCGATCGCCGAAGCCCTTGGTCTTGATCAGGTTCTCAAAACGCGCGTTCTCAGCCTGCACAAACTCGTTGTACTCGGCGACGTCGCGATAGCGGGCGACGATGGACATGGAATTGCACTTCTCGATGTAATCCGGATCCTCGACGACCTTCTTGGTGATCTCAGCGATCTGAGCGACGACCTCGTCCGGGGTATCGGCCGGGACGGCGATGCCGCGCCACTGCTCGATGACCAGGTCCTTCAGGGCCTCAACGCCGCTGTCCTTGGCCAGCGGAACGTCCGGGAAATCGACGAACGGCTTGGAAGCGAAGGAGCACAGAATCTTGATCTGGCCCGCAGCAACCTGGCTCATGCCTTCCGGCGTGTTGCAGACAGCCGCGTCAACTTCGTGCGCGAGAACGCCGGTCACAGCATTCGCGCCGCCGTCGTAGGTGATGTGGGCGAATTCGCCGCCGATCGCCTCTTCAAACAGCAGGGCAGCAATGTGGTTGCCGCCGCCGACGCCGGCATTGGCCACGGTGACCATGCCCGGGTTAGCCAGAACGTCCTCGACGAAGTCGGCCACGGTGTTGTACTTGGAGTCGGCCGGCACGATGAGGTAGTTCGCGCTCTCAACGATCTGAGCAGCATGCTTGAAGGAGTTGACGTCATAGTCAACGATGCTCATGTGAATCTTGGAGGTATGGGCGTTAGACCAGTGCATCATCTGATAGCCGTCGCCCACGCCGGTCTCCTTGAATTCCATAACGCCGGTGACGCCGGAAGCGCCCGGAACGTTCTTGATGACAAACGGCTGGCCGGTAACCTTGGTCCAGACGTCGCCGAAAGCGCGGAACGCGAGGTCTCCGCCGCCGCCCGCGCCCCACGGCACGGTGCACTCGATAGCCTTCTCCGGATAAGCGGCCAGCGCGCCGACGGCGCACAGCACCATCGCCAGAGCGAGAACGAGAGATACGAGTTTCTTCATGATAGCATACTCCCTTCTGTATTTGGGTGACGTGTATGGAAATCGCCATGCACATACGTTATTTTAAAGACAAGCGGGTAACCTGTCTTAAAAATCCGCCTTGCCGGCAGATATGCATAACTGTGCCATCAGCAATTCCCTCTTGCTGAAAACATACCATAATTTCTTAATTTAGTCAATACGAATTGTGCATGTTTTTCAGTTTTTGATTGACAAGCGCTTCCATATCGTTTATTCTTAATACAAGCAAATCAACCTGTTTGCGTTTTGTTTCCGAAACAGAACGAGACAAAAAGACGATTCTTTAACAAGCGCTGCCCGGCGGCAAACCGCTGCGCAGCGCATGAGCGAAAGGAGATATTCCATATGACCTGGCAGGAAGAACAAGCGATTAAACTGTCCCGCCTTCACGGCATCATGGACGCGCGCGGCCTTGACGCCATCTACATCAAGCGTCAGGACAACTTTGCCTGGCTGACCTGCGGCGGCATCAACTACGTCGGTTTGGGCGAAATGGGCAACTGCGGCCTGCTCGTCACCCGCGACGCTCTCTACGCCATCACCAACAACATCGAAGCGCCGCGCATGCGCGATGAAGAAAAGCTTGAGGAGATGGGCTTTGCCATCCACGCGCAGACCTGGTACGAGCTGGCCTTTGAGGGCGAGACCATAGCGAAGCTGACAAACGGCGGCAAGGTTGGCCGCGACCACGGCGGCGAAAACAACGTTGCAAACGACGTTAAACTCGCCCGCTTCTCCCTGACCGAAGCGGAGATCGAGCGCTACAGGGAGGGCGGCTACCTCACTGCCCGCGCCATCGAGGAAACCATCTCCTCCGTCCGCCCCGGCGACACCGAGCACAAAACCATCGGCCGCCTCGTTGATACCATCCGTTCCAAGGGCATGGACGTCGTCTCCGCCATGTGCGCCGGCGACCATCGCATCTACAATTACCGCCATCCGGTGCCTACCGACAACGTCATCCGCGAGCGCGTGCAGCTGGGCGGCAACATGCGCTACAAGGGCCTGATCATCTGCTGCACCCGCCTGCTCAACTTCGTGCCCGTAACGCAGGAGCTTCGCGCGCAGTACATGGCCAACGTTGAGATCGACTGTACACTCATGGCCGCGTCGAAGCCCGGCGCGACGTTTGTCTCCGCGCTTGAGGCTGGCCGCGCCGCTTACGAAGCACGCGGCTACGGCGAGGAATTCAAAAAGCATCATCAGGGCGGCCCGATCGGCTACGCCGGCCGCGACTACCGGGTCGACTTTGCCACCCCGGGCGTCATCGCCGAGAATCAGGCCTTCTGCTGGAACCCGTCCATCACCGGCACGAAGTCCGAGGACACCGTCATCTCCACCAGCAAGGGCGTCATCCCTGTCAGCCGTCCGGTCATCGCGCCGAAGATCACCCTTGAAATCGCCGGACAGACCTTCGTACGTCCGAACATCTGGGAAGCCTGCTGAATCATCGAGCGAAAATCGCTCCTGCTGCAGCATAACGGTTTTCTGGCCGTCTGCGCCCGTCCGCATCCGCGGACGGGCTTTTCTTCTGGTCCAGTTTCTATTTCTGCCGCATTGCAAAACGCCCGTCCTTCCGCTATAATGGGTTTGGGATTTTTTCTACATTCACAATTCAGGAGATACGTGCATGTCCATTTTCAGTCCCATGTCCCGCATCCGCAAAATCTACTTCCTTCGCCTCGCCGCGCGCTGCGCCGTATTCATCGCGGCGATCCTCGCGTATGTTTTCCGTCCGCAGATGCTTGACGTTCTGCACGGCTTTGCGTTCTTTGAACGCTTCTCCGTAATGCATGTCCTCTGGGGCGTGTGGATGCTCGACATGCTCTTCCAGCTCGTGCCCATCGGCAAAAACATCTCCATCGGCTCGCTCAAGCTCTTTGAGAGCCATTTCAAGCCCATCCTCGACGCCGTAAACCCCGAACGGCTGAAAGCGTACATCGTCTCTACCACGCGCGCAGCATACCGCGTGCTCATCGTCTGGACGCTGCTGACGGCCGCCATCGGCTGGGCGCGCCTGAGCGGGATGATCGACGACGGGATTCTCTTTGTCATCAGCGTGTTTTTCTACGTCTGCGACCTCATCTGCGTGCTGATCTGGTGCCCCTTCCGCCTGATGATGCGCAACCGCTGCTGCACCACCTGCCGCATCTTCAACTGGGATCACCTGATGATGTTCTCTCCGTTCCTGTTTATCTGGAGCTTCTATACGACGAGCCTGCTGCTCGTCTCCGTCGCCGTCGTCATCGTCTGGGAAGTCTGCATCATCGTGCACCCCGAGCGTTTCTGGGAGTATTCAAACGCCGCGCTGCAGTGCGCCAACTGCACCGACAAGCTCTGCACGCAGTACTGCCAGCGGCTGAGAAAAAAGTGAATTCCGCCTTCATGGCGCAGTCGCTTCCACGCCGGAAGCGCTGCGCTTTCTTTTTTTGCTGACCTTCCCGTTTTTCCGCTTGACAATCCACCGATCTTTCCGATAGGATAGGCTGATTGCTTTTTATCACACCGGAGGTCATTCTCATGAATCATCGCGACAATTCCTTTCTGGGCTCCGCGCCCATCGGCCGCCTGCTGCTCAGGCTTTCCGTGCCCACGGTCGCCGCGCAGCTGATCAACATGCTCTACAACATCGTCGACCGCATCTACATCGGCCACATGCCCGGCGACGGCAACCTCGCGCTGACGGGCGTGGGCATCTGCATGCCGGTGATCATGTTCGTCTCTGCCTTCGCCTCCCTCATCAGCGCGGGCGGCGCGCCCCGTGCATCCATCGCCATGGGCAAAGGAGACCATGATGCGGCGGAAAAGATCCTGGGCGGCTGCTTTTTGCTGCAGGTCGTCGTCTCCCTGATCACAACCGCCGCGCTCATCCTCTTCGGCGAGCCGATGCTGCGCACGTTCGGCGCAAGCGAAAACACCATCGGCTACGCCGTTGACTACATGAGCGTCTATGCGCTGGGCACGGCTTTCGTGCAGCTGACCCTGGGCATGAACAGCTACATCACCGCGCAGGGCTTTTCCTCCGTGGCGATGTGCACCGTGCTCATCGGCGCCGTGCTCAATATCGCGCTGGATCCGCTGTTCATCTTCGCGCTTGGCATGGGCGTGCGCGGCGCAGCGCTGGCAACCATCCTCTCCCAGGGCGTCTCCTGCGCGTGGGTCATCCTCTTCCTCACCGGCAAAAGGACGCTGCTGCGCATCCGCCGCAGGAACCTCGCCATCCGCTCCCGCGTCGTTCTGCCCTGTATCGCGCTGGGCGCCGCTCCGTTCATCATGCAGTCCAGCGAGAGCGTCATCTC
>JAFQOY010000151.1 GCA_017412025.1 Clostridia bacterium
GATCGAGGTCACCTTCAACATCGACCGCAACGGCATCGTGAACGTCTCCGCGAAGGACCTGGGCACCGGCAACGAGCAGAAGGTGACCATCACCTCCAGCACCAACCTCTCCGAGGACGAGATCAACCAGCGCGTGAAGGAAGCCGAGCAGTACGCTGCCGAGGACAAGAAGCGCAAGGAAGAGGTCGAGACCCTCAACCGCGCCGACTCCATGATCTTTGAGATCGAGAAGCAGATGCGCGAGCTGGGCGACAAGCTGAGCGCCGAGGACAAGGCGACCGTGGAAGCGGAGCTGGCCGAGTTCAAGAAGGTCCGCGAAAGCAATGACGCCGAGCAGATCAAGAACGCGATGGAAGCGTTCACCCAGAAGGTCTACGCGGTCTTCGGCAAGATCTATCAGCAGCAGCAGGCGCAGGACCCGAATGCCGGCGCAGGCTATCAGCAGGCGCAGGATGCGAACGCCGACGGCGCTGCCGATGCGGACTACGACGTCCACTAAGCAAAAAAGACATGGATAAAGCGCAAGGCCGCCGTCCGGATGGGCGGCGGCGTCGCGCGGTTTGCAGCAAGTTTCAGAATAGGCGGTGACTGCTGTGGCAGACAAAAGAGATTATTACGAGGTGCTCGGCGTTGCCAAGGGCGCATCGGACGACGAGATCAAGAAGGCATACCGCAAGGCGGCCAAGGCCAGCCATCCGGATCTGCATCCCGACGACAAGGAAGCTGAGGCGCGCTTTAAGGAGATCAACGAGGCCTACGAGGTGCTCTCCGATCCGCAGAAGCGCGCCAGGTACGATCAGTTCGGCCATGAGGATCCGCGCATGGGCGGCGCAGGCGCAGGCTATGGCGGCTTTGGCGGGTTTGAAGATATCTTCGATATGTTCAGCGGCTTCGGCGGCTTTGGCGGCGGACGCTCTGCGCAGCGGCAGAACGCGCCCCAGCGCGGCAGCGACCTGCAGTACAACCTGCAGCTGACGTTTGAAGAGGCGGCCTTTGGCTGCAAGAAGGAATTCAAGTTCCAGCGAAATGCGACGTGCGACGCCTGCCATGGTTCCGGCGCGAAGGCGGGCACCCAGCCGCAGACCTGTCCGACCTGCGGCGGCAGCGGTCAGCAGCGCGTGACGATGAATTCCCCGTTCGGGCAGGTGCAGACGATGCGCACCTGCCAGACCTGCGGCGGCAAGGGCAAGACGATCAAGGATCGCTGCACCAAGTGCTCGGGCAGCGGCTTTACCCGCGTGACGCGCACGGTGACGATGAACGTGCCGGCGGGCGTTGACGACGGGCAGAATTTCAAGACCATCCCGGGCGAGGGCGAGCCGGGCCGCAACGGCGGGCCGGCCGGCGATCTGTACATCACCTGCAGCGTGAAGCCGCACAGGATCTTCAAGCGCGACCGTTACGATCTGTACTGCGACGTGCCGATTTCCTTCACGCAGGCGGCGCTGGGCGGGGAGATCGACGTGCCGACGCTTTCGGGCACGACGAAGTTCACCATCCCGACGGGTACGCAGGAGGGCACCTCCTTCCGTATCCGCAGCGAGGGCATCCAGCAGCTGCGCGGCACGGGCAAGGGCGATCTGTTCTTTACCGTGCATGTCGAGGTGCCCAAGCACCTGGGCGAAAAGCAGAAGGAACTGCTGCGCCAGTTTGAGGATTCTCTCAGCGGAAAGGAATACGAGCGCCGCAAGAGCTTTGCCGATCAGGTGAAGAGCTACATCAGGGACAATGCAGAGCGCTTTAAAGAAAAGTTCGACAAGAAATAAAGGATTCTGACAGCCCGGGTAAGAACTATCTCTTATTCGGGCTTTTTGTTCAGACGGAATGAAACAAACCCCACCGTCGTGCCTGCGGCATGCCCTCCTCCCCTTTCAGGGGGAGGCTTGGTCAGCACGAATCAGGCGCCCCTGAAAGGGGAGCCGGCGCGGCGAATGCCGCGGCTGAGGGGTTAAAATGCACAATGCGCGGGAGGATCATATGGATTGGATGGAAGCCGTGGTGCATACCACGACCATGGGCGCGGATATCGTCAGCGAGGTGCTGATGAACGCGGGCGCTGTGGGCACGTCGATTGAGGACCGCTACGACGTGACCTCCAGCAAGAAATCGGACGGCATGTGGGACATGATCGACGAGGAAGTGCTCGCCAGGATGAGCGAGGATGTGCTGGTCAAGGCATATTTTGAAGCGGACGCAAGCGTTAAGGAAAAGCTGCTGCTGGTAGGTGAAAAGCTTGCGGAGATCAAGCGCATCGACATGGGCTTTGATATCGGCACGCTGGAGCTTGAAAAGCAGAACGTGCAGGAGCAGGACTGGGCGGAGAACTGGAAGAAGTACTATAAGCCTTTCCGCGCGGGCGAGAAGCTGGTGATCAAGCCCAGCTGGGAGAGCTATGAGGAGCAGGAGGGCGACCTCGTGCTGGAGCTTGACCCGGGCATGGCCTTTGGCACCGGCACGCATGAGACGACCTATATGTGCATGGAGCAGCTTGAAAAGTACGTTACGCCGGGCTGCAAGGCGATTGACATCGGCTGCGGCAGCGGTATTCTGGCGCTGGCGGCGGCGAAGCTGGGCGCGAGCGACGTGCTGGCGATCGATCTGGATCAGCTGGCGGTCAAGGCCTCTGTCGAGAACGCGCAGAAGAACGGCCTGACGGACGTCGTGCGCGTCAAGCATGGCGATCTGCTTGAAAACAGCGACGAGAAGGCGGATGTGATCGTCGCCAACATCATCGCGGACGTGATCTGCTTCCTCTGCGGCCCGGTGAAAAACCATCTGCTTGAAGGCGGCACGTTCATCTGCTCGGGCATCATCCGCGAGCGCGAGGAGGACGTGCAGCGCGCTCTCGCCGCTGCGGGCTATACGGTCTGCAATCGCCTTGACAAGGGCTCCTGGGTGTGCCTTGCGGCGAAGCTGTAAGCGATAAAGTGTACAGATCGACCCAGAATCGGGAGTGTGCTTATGCATCGTTTTTTTGCGGACGACACGGGGATTGTCGACGGTACTGCGCGGCTGAATGCCGAGGATTCAAGCCATGCGCTGCGCGTGCTGCGGCTTGAAGAGGGCGACGAGATCGAGCTTGTCGCCGCGCCGTCGCGGTATCTGGCAAAAATCTCTTCGGCGGATGCGGGGATTGTGACCGCGCAGATCCTTGAGGAGCTTCGGATGACCGAAGCCAAAACGCGCGTGACGCTGTATCAGGGCCTGCCCAAGGCGGACAAGATGGAGCTGATCGTGCAGAAGGCGACGGAGCTGGGCGCGTATGCCGTGCAGCCGGTTGCGATGGAGCGCTGCGTGGTCAGGCTCGACGGAAAGGACGCGGCAAAGAAGACCGAGCGCTGGCAGAAGATCGCGCGTGAGGCAGTCAAGCAGTGCGCGCGCATCAGCGTGCCTGAGGTGCGCCTGCCGCAGAAGCTCTCTCAGCTTGAGCGAGAGCTCTCGCAGCTGGATCTGCTGATCGTGCCGTGGGAGGACGCCAGAGACGGCGGCGTCCGCGAAAGCCTTGCGCCGTTTGAGGGCAGGGAGACGCTCAGCGTCGGCATCCTGATTGGCCCGGAAGGCGGCATCGACGCGAAGGAGGCGCAGTGGCTGACGGAGCGGGCAGGCGCAAAGCTTGTGACGCTCGGCGCGCGCATCCTGCGCACGGAGACGGCTGCGCTTGCCGCGCTGACGATGGCGATGGCATACCGCGGCGAAATGGAATAAGGCAAAATACGGCGCAAGACTTGCAAGAGTACGCGCCGTATTTTATAATATGCATAGAATCATGACGAAAGAGGGCGTTGATATGCGTTTTCGCAAGAGCTTGAAGATCGCCAAGGGCGTAAAACTGAATCTTTCCAAGACGGGCGCCAGCTTCACGCTGGGCACCGGCAAGGGCATTTCGCTGAATCTGGGCACGAAGGGCGCTTTCCTGAACTGGAGTATTCCGGGCACGGGCGTGTATGACCGCGTGCGGCTGGATACGTTTGTCAAGGACAAGCTGGGCAGCATGTTCGGCTTTGGCAAGGCTTCCGCCGAGGAGGCGGAGGAGGCCGGCGCTGCGGAAAAGAAGCCTGCGGCGAAGGGCAGAAAGACGGCGAAGGCTTCTGCCGCCAAGTCGCCCGCGCGTCCCTCCGACGAGGAGATGGAGGCGATTGCGCAGGAGATCGCACTGGTGAATATCCACCAGATGGGCGCGGACGTGCAGCCTGCGGCGGAGGGCGCGCTGGATGAAGCGGAGGCCGAGCGGCTGATTGAGGCGTGGATGGAGGGCTCTGAAGCGCCCATCGCCTTTGAGATGCAGGCGCAGGTGCTCCCGGACAAGGGAATCGTGATGATCGACCTTGACCTGCCGGAGATTGAGGACATGCCGCAAAGCAAGCTGGCCGAGCTTGCCGACGGCACGATCAAGATCAAGAAGAAGACGAAGAAGGAACAGTACGAGGACTATAAAACCTGCGTGTTCGGTCTGGGCGAATACGTGGCGAGCCATCTGATGAACGTCGTTGACAGGGCGCAGAAGGTCGTCGTATCCGCATACACGCAGCGCAGGGATGAAAAGACCGGCGATATGCTGGACGTGTTCATCTATTCCGTCGCGTTTGACCGCGCGGCGTTTGCGGCGGGCTATCAGGAGAAGGATCCGTATGAATTCTGCGGAAAACTGAAGAGCCGGTTCTATGTGCTTGCCTCCGGCGTGATGAAGGAGATTGCGCCGTTTGAGGCAGAAGAGCTGTAATCAAGGAGACGGAAACAATTCATGATGGAAAACAGGACGGTGGCCTTTCATACGCTGGGCTGCAAGGTGAATCAATACGATACGCAGGCCATGCGCGAGCGCTTTGAGGAAGCGGGCTGCCGCACGGTGGAGTTTGAGGAAAAGGCCGATATCTACGTTGTCAATACCTGCACGGTGACGGGCACGGGCGACAAAAAGAGCATGCAGACCATCAGGCGCTGCCACAGGAAGAATCCGGAGGCGGCGATTGTCGTCACCGGCTGCCTGGCGCAGCGCGCGGCGGATGAGCTGAAGCTGCCCGGCGTTCGCCTGGTGCTGGGCACGCAGCGGCGCGGCGAGGTGGTGCAGCTGCTTGAAAAGGCGCTCCGGGAGGACTGCGCGCTCGTCGCCGTGCAGACGCTCCGCCAGGCGCCCTTTGAAAAGCTGACCGTACATGCGCATGAGGGACATACCCGCGCGACGATGAAGATCCAGGAGGGCTGCGACCGCTGGTGCACGTACTGCATCATCCCCTCCGTCAGAGGGCCGATCCGCTCGCGTCCGCTTGACGAGATCCGCGCGGAGGCGCAGAGCCTTGCCGATGCGGGCTTTAAGGAAGCGGTGCTGACCGGCATCCACCTGACGAGCTACGGCAGGGAAAAACACGTGGAGATCACGCTGCTGGACGCCATCCGCGAGGTGCATGCGGTAAAGGGCATCGAGCGCATCCGGCTGGGCTCTCTGGAACCGGTGATCGTCACGCCGGAATTCGTCGAAGGGATTGCGGCGCTTGAGAAGGTCTGCCATCAGTTCCATCTGGCGCTGCAGTCCGGCAGCGACACGGTGCTCGCGCGCATGCGCAGGCGCTATACCAGCGGTGAATTCCTTGCCGCATGCGATCTGCTCAGGCAGGCTTTTGACGACTGCGCGCTGACGACGGACGTGATGACGGGCTTCCCGGGCGAGACGGAGGAAGAATTTGCGCAGACGGTGGAGACGTGCAGAAAAGCGGGCTTTGCGCGCATGCATGTCTTCCCGTATTCCGAGCGCGAGGGCACCAAAGCGGCTGTGATGGAAGGCAGCGTGCCGCGCCATATCCGCGAGGAGCGTGCGAGAAAGCTGATTGCCGTGGGCAGGGAGCTTGAAAGGGCCGCGCTTGAGGCGCGAATAGGCAAAACCGACAGCGTGCTGATTGAGGAGATGGACGAACTTGGACGCGGCATGGGCTACACAGGCGGCTATATGCGCGTGCATGTGCCCTCGGGCGAGGCGGGCGAGATCGTCCGCGTCAGGATCTGCGCTGCAGAAAACGGCGAGCTGATCGCCGAACGGACGCAGGCATGACGCGCGGGCAGGAGGAGCATATGGCACAGAAGCAGAGGAACTACGGCGTTGACCTGCTGCGCATCCTGTCCATGCTGATGATCGTGACGATGCATGTGCTCTGGCAGGGAGGCCTGCTGCGCACGGCGGATCCCTCCGGCGCGCACTATGCGCTGGGCTGGGCGGTTGAGATTGCCTGCTACTGCGCGGTGAACTGCTATGGCATGATCTCCGGCTATGTCGGCTGCACGGGGCGGCTGCGCGCGGGCAGGGTGCTCTTGATGTGGCTGCAGGCGGCGTTTTATGCCGTGGGGCTCCGGCTTGTCTGCGGCGCGCTGTTTCCGCAGACGATCAACATCTGGGAATGGAAGCAGGGGCTGCGGCCCATCGGCTATCACTTTTACTGGTATTATTCGGCGTATTTCGGCCTGACGCTGTGTACGCCTGCGCTCAATGCCGCGCTGCGCGCCATGAAAAAGCGCGAGTGCCAGGCTGTGCTGGCGCTGATGCTGTTTGCCTGCAGCGTGCTGACGACGTACAGCAAGGCGGACGGCATGGTGGTGGCGAAGGGATACAGCGTGCTGTGGCTGGCGGTGCTGTATCTGCTGGGCGGCTATGTGCGCCTGTATGAGCGGGAGGATCGTCTGATCGGCCTGCTCAGGCGCTTTGGCTTTGCGGTTTATCTGCTCAGCGCTGCGCTCATGTGGCTGATGATGGTGGGGCGCTGGTGGCTGACGGGCGGCACGCGCCATCTGGCGACGGATCAGACGATCACGTTCACCTATCCGCTGGTGGTTGTCTGTGCTGCGGCGCTGTTTGCGTCGATGACCGGCGTAAAGCCGGGCAGGCGCATGCAGCGATGCATCGCGTATCTGTCGCCTGCGGCGTTCGGCGTGTATCTGATTCACGCCAATCCCGATGTGTGGATGACGATGATCATCGACAGATTCCTGTTCCTTGGCGATGTGAGCGCTGCGGCTTTGGTTCCGGCGCTGGCTGCTTCGGTGATCGGGGTGTATGCCGTGTGCACGGCGATTGAACGGCTGCGCATGCGCATGTTTGCGCTTTTGAGGATTGAAAAGGCCTGCGCTCTGCTGACAGAATATGCTGACCGCTGGCTCTATGAGGAAAACTGAAAGGGGTAAT
Organism: Clostridia bacterium; assembly: GCA_017412025.1. Next base: position 7,169 of record JAFQOY010000151.1, read on the forward strand.
CAGGATGGAAAACTGTCTGTTCTGCAAGATTGCTGCGGGCGAGATCCCCAGCACGAAGGTCTATGAGGACGAGCAGGTGCTCGCCTTCCGCGATATCGCGCCGCAGGCGCCTGTGCACGTGCTGGTGATTCCCAAGAAGCATGTGTCCGGCTGGTACGACGCCAAGGACGAGAGCGACGCTGCGCTGGCGCACATGATGCGCGCGGCGGCGACGGTGGCGAAGATGGAAAACATCGTGGAGAGCGGCTTCCGCGTCGTCTCCAACTGCGGCGCGGATGCGCAGCAGTCCGTGCATCATCTGCATCTGCACGTCCTGGGCGGCAGGGCAATGTCCGGCGAAATGGCGTGACGCGTTCCGCTTGTTTTCGCGTTTTCGTCGTTTTGCCGACGACAGCGGAAAAGATCGTGAATTCCCAAAGTAAACGCCACAGTGGGAAAAGAGTGGAATTTACTATGGGAAAAGATGGCGTTTAGTATGAGAACGCAAGGGAATGACGACAAAAATGAAAGGGATACTGCACAAAAGGGTACAGCAAACAAAGCC
>JAFQOY010000152.1 GCA_017412025.1 Clostridia bacterium
ACATCGGATCATTGACAGGAGATTAAACAAGAGTGACAGGAGGCACACGATGGAACATGAACTGATCAGCAGGAGCGCGGTGATAGACCGAATTGCCGAATTCCTCGGTCCGAAAGGGTTGGACGAATGGGAAGTTATGGTGGCAATCAGGGAGATTATTGAGGCTGCTCCAGCCGTCGACGCTGTGCCGGTGGTGCATGCGAGGTGGATTTATTCTGGCGATATGGATTCTGATGGTAATAGCCAAGGCTACTGTTCAAGGTGCGGAGCAGGAGATAAACATAGGGCAGATCTGAAAAACCTCGTCCCGTATTGTTGGAAATGCGGCGCACGAATGGACGGTGAAGCGGATGTTTAAATGGATGAAAAAAGCCTGCGAAGGATTGCGTTTTGCCACCTATCCTGCCTGTGACCATCTAAACATTTCGCTCAGATTTCTGATGGAGGACGCAGAGAATAATCGTCGTGCGATTGAGGAAATCTGCTTCGCAATCATCAAGGCTGGTGGTTATTACTATAAAGATGTCGCCAATTGCCTTGTGTTCTATGGATTTGGCGATTTTGTAAAGGAGGAAATGGTGCATGCGACCGATTGACGCGAATGCGCTGATCGAAAAGCTGGATAATATCAATCCTGTCGATTACGGCGCAATGAGCAGCTATGAAACGCACAACGGAGCAAGAGAAGCTCTGTCAGATGCAGTAATGCATGTCAATGATATGCCCACCCTCTCCCTCAACACCCTGCGCGATGCTATCTATCAGAACGCAGTGGAGCACGGGCTGTTTGAGGACTTCGACAAGATCGCAGATCCCGTCAGAAAGCGCAGAGCACTGGCGATGCGGATCATGGAAGAAGCTGCGGAGATGTACGCTGCTGCTGACGATCCCGAGAACTATGCGGAGGAAGCTGCCGACGTAACCATTATTACAGGCGACGTGTGCGGATATCTCGGCGTGGACTTGGACGCGGCGATCCGCAGGAAGATGGAGATCAACAAAGGGAGGCCGTGGAAACATGGAAAATCCGATGAGTAAGCTACTGACAAAGAACATCGCCGCCGTGGGCGTGGTCACCTTCGGCGTGGCGACGCTCCTGATGCTGCTGACGACGCTGTTCATCTGCATCGGCATGATGGCTGGCGAGTGGGCTGTGCTTCACGCGCTGGCTGCGCTTGGCATGACGGCAGGCTTCGCTGTGCTGACAGCGTGCTGCATGGCGGTGTGCGAGTACCATGGCAATGCGTTCTGGAAAGGAGATTGCAAAGAGAAATGAAAAGCCCTGATATGAGATTTGCAGATATGGAGAAGAGACTTCGTGTCTTGGAGGTGGCGCTTGGAATTAAGGACACCAAGGATTGTAGTTCAAAGGGCGAACCTCTTGTTGCACTGTATGGATCAAATGTGGACAAGAGTACGGCGGCCAAGATTCTTGGCGTGACGCGTGCGACGGTTTATGCGATGCTGGCGGACGGACGGATTGAAGGCGCATACGGCGGCTCTCGTGTAGATGTTCGCAGTATCGAGAGATTTATTAACTCGAGCAACGGAAAGGACCGTTGCGGTCGCTTTGTCAATCGAAAGGGTGAACATAATGGCTCTGACACACTGGAAGAAGCTTGATAATCCGGACTACATTGGCGCTTATGCCTTTCAGCCAAACGAGGAGAAGGTTGTAACGATCAAGTTTGTCCGCCGAGAGATGGTGACCGGCCCTGATGGAAAGAAGGAAGAGTGCACGATCGTGCATTTTTACGAGAACGAGAAGCCGCTGATCCTTAATGCAACGAACGCAAAGATGATCGAAAAGCACGCCGAAACACCTTATATCGAGCGCTGGGCAGACGTGCGAATTATCCTCGTTGTGGAGCGAGTCAAGGCATTTGGCGAGATGATGGACGCGGTTCGAGTCAGCAAGAAGAAGCCGCCCAAGATCGCAAAAGCCGTGCCGCCGTGTCACGACTGCAAGCAGGCCATCACAGGATACGGCAAGCAGAATGCTGAAGAATTCGCAGCGTATACCAAGAGCGTGTTTGGCGTCCCGGTATGCTACGCATGCGGACAGAAGCGAAAGGAAGCGCAGGCCAGCAAGGCGGTGACGGCCGATGCCTGAGTTTAAGCTGAGTTCTGAGAACTACTATTCCCGGGAAGCTGCTCAGGCATACTACTCCGCCAGTCAAATTAAGCAGTTTTGCGAGTGTTCATCCGCGGCGATGGCTGATCTGAGCGGCGATTATGTGCGAAAGAAGACGCCGGCGCTGCTGGTAGGCGGATACATCGATGCTCACTTTGCCGGGGAGATGGACGAATTCAAGAAGGCGAATCCTGAAATCTTTACCAAGGTTGGTACGCTGAGAAGCGATTATGCCAAGGCTGAGGAGATCATTGAACGGATCGAAAGGGACGAACTGGCATGTGCTCTGATGGCCGGGGAAAAACAGAGGATCGTAACCGGAAAGATTGGCGGGCTTCCCTTCAAGGCAAAACTCGACGTCTGGCTTGATACAAAAGCTGCACAGAAGATCGCGCAGGATTACTCAGGAATGGTTGATTTGACATTCGCTGATGGGTGCATCGTCGATCTTAAAGTGATGAAGGACTTTGAGCCGATGTTTCGTCAGGAAGAGGGCCGGCTCAGTTTCGTCGAGTATTGGCGGTACGACCTGCAAATGGCGATCTATCAGGAGCTGATGCGGCAGGAGATGGGAAGCAAAGTCCCGTGTTACATCCTTGCTGCGAGCAAGCAAGACCCGCCCGATTTGACGCTTGTGCAAATTCCACAAGAGCTTCTTGATTTCAATTTGAAATGGTTGACAGATCGTCTACCAGATATCAATTTGATTAAAACCGGCGAAGAAGAGCCGGAGCCGTGCGGAAAGTGTGCATGGTGCCGGCAGAGCAAGAAACTAAACGGGCCGACTCTTCCGGGTACGCTGCTATGGGCATGATCTACGTGGATACGCGTGAAAAGCCGCACGCAATCAAGAAGATCCTCGCTTACTTCGAGAAGAAGGGCGAGGAGGTTATTCGGAAAAAGCTGGATGTGGGCGACTACATGCTTTCCCTTGATGGAAAAATCAGCGTCGACCGAAAGCAGAATCTTGCAGAAGTAGCCGTCAATCTTGGCAAGGACAGATTCAGATTCGGCAAGGAGTGCCAGAGAGCGAAAGACGCCGGCGTGCAGCTTGTAATCCTGGTGGAGCATGGCGGCCGAATCAAGGATATCGAGGACGTTCGGGCGTGGCAGAATCCGCGCCTGAGCATCTCCCCGTATGCTCTCAGCGGTCCGAGGATCTATCAGATCATGAAGGCGTTTGCGCTTAAATACGGCGTACAGTGGGAGTTCTGCTGTAAGCAATCGACAGGGAAACGGATTATCGAAATACTTAGCCGGGGTTAAACCCGGCACATGCGGAGTGCAGGTTTGCAACAATTGCGATGTTTGGCAAGCGGGTTCAATTCCCGCTGCTCCGCCTATTTATGCGGGATGCAGGTTTGCAAGCGGCAAATTATCTCCGGCCAGTAAGCTGGTTCGATTCCAGCTGTCCCGCTCTCTTTCTTCATGGGGTCGCCCGGTGCTATCAGAGATATAAGGCAGCCGCTCACATCGCAGCATAGGGCCAGGGCTCGAGCCGGGCGATTCTTTTTCTGATCAAAGGAGTATGCATGGCAAAAAGCAGGCTGGATTATGCCGCAATCATCAAAGAGCGCGTATCCGCGCGGGAGATGCTGGAAAGTGTCGGCATCCATGTAAACCAGCGAGGAATGGCGAAATGTCCATTTCATGCCGATAAAGATGCTTCACTCAAGGTATACAGCGATGCTCGCCGAGGGTGGCACTGCTATGGCTGCAATATTGGCGGTGATGCGACAGACTTTGCAATGATGTGGTATGGCATATCCTTCAAAGAGGCGCTGTCAAGACTCAACGAGTCGTTTAATATTGGGCTGCCCATCGGAGAGCACGTCAAGTCGTCCGAGATGCGCGAGATTCGCGCCGACATTGAGCGCCGCAGGAAGGAACGAGAGGCAAAGAAAAAGGCCTGTGACGAGGCTGAGGCGGCTTACTGGGCGGCTTTTGAGAGGTGGCTTGATAATGTGCAGACCATAAGATTCGAGCGGCCCAAGAGCCCACAGGAGTCGATGAGCGAGGCGTTTGTATATGCCGTGACCCATAGCGCGGAGATACTGGACAACTTACAAATCACGGAAGAAAGGTGGTGCCTTGCCCGTGCCGCAGGATAACACAGGCGAGCTCAAGGTAATCCCAAGCAACGACGAGGCGCGGGTGATCATAGAAGGATACGTCAAAGACGACTTTTTGAGCGCAGAAGGCGAGCCGTATAAATGGCTGTTTTCGTATCGTGAAAGTCCATTTGCGTTTAATCGGTTCAAGCTGCTGCTTGCCGAGAGAGCGAAGCAATGCGGCGTTGGAAACTTTGCATCCGTCTGCAAAGGATACGCGGAGAGCAACCAGGTTGTAACGCCGAGAAGCGAAAGCATGACGCTGTTTTCCGGGCAAGAGATGCCGCTTTTTAGCGGACCGTACACATGCACAGATGACGGCGTTGTGGAGTACGGCGGCAAAGAAGGATTTGAAACGGTCTGTCCGCATCCGATCATGCCGGTTGAAAGGCTGGTCAACATCGAGACAGGAGAGGTTAAGATACGGATTGCCTACAAGCGCGGCCGGGCATGGCGAAAGATGCTGGTGGACAAGGCGACTCTTTCCAGCGCGAGGAACATCGTCAGCCTTTCAAGCTGCGGCGTGGGTGTAACAAGCGAAAGCGCAAAGGCACTGGTCAAGTATCTTGCATACATGGAAGACCGGAATTACGACCAGATCCCAGAACGCAAAATGGTGGACAGGCTCGGATGGATCGAGGACGAGGGCTTCTCCCCATTTATTGACGGCGTTGAATACGACAGCGGCGGCCAGTTTGTGGATGAGTTTAAGGCCATCAGGACAGGCGGCAAGTATTCAGAGTGGCTCAGGATTGCCGAAGACGTCCGATCGTCCGGCCCGATATCAACGAGAATCGCCCTGGCTGCGTCGTTTGCGTCGGTGCTGGTCAAGCAGTTCAATGCCCTGCCGTTCATCGTGCATCTATGGGGCAGCGTGTCCGGCATTGGCAAGTCGGTTGCGCTGATCCTGGCCGGTAGTGTATGGGCTTATCCTGAGATTGGCTATTACATCAAGACGACCAAGGCAACGGACGTAGCACTCGAGCAGCTTGCGTTCTTCGCCGGAAACATGCCGCTATGCCTGGACGAGCTGCAGCTTATCCAGAACCGAAAGAACTTTGACGAGACAATCTACGCCCTGTGCGAGGGCATCGGAAAGAGCAGAGGCGCCAAGACCGGCGGCCTGCAAACCGTTCGCCGCTGGTGCAATTCCATCATCACGACCGGAGAAATGCCCGTGACGACTGCAAACAGCAAGGCCGGCGCAGTAAACCGCGTGCTTGAAATCGAGTGTACGGAAAAGACGTTCGATGATCCGCGCGAGGCGTATCAACAGCTTGTCCACAATTATGGGCATGCTGGCCGGGATTTTGTGGAAAAGCTGCAGGATAATCCGCGGCTGATCGATGAGGCGCGAGAGATGCAACAGCACTTTTACAGACATCTCGAGGGCAAGGCCACAGACAAGCAAGTCTTGACAGGCAGCATCATCCTGGCGGCCGACTACATGGCCGAAAAGCTGATCTTCCGTGATGGATGCGCGCTGACGGCCGAAGAACTGCAGCCGTATCTTGTGACGCGGGAAAGCGCTGACACGAACCGACGCGCATACAACTGGCTCTGCGAATGGATAGCGATGAACCCGCTGAAATTCAAGAGCCAAAACGACCAGTACGCCGGGGAATGCTGGGGAAAACTGGAATACGACAAGGACGAAAACCCCATCAGGGCATGCATCATCAGAACCGTCTTTGATCGAGCGATGAGTGAAGCCGGGTTCAATTCTTCTTCTTTCCTGAGCTGGGCGGCGAAGGAGTGCAAGGTGGTCAGACCTGATAAAGGCGACAAGCTCATGACCATGGCACGAAGGCTTGTGAAGGGCGGGCCGCTGGTGCGCTGCGTGGTTCTGATTCTGCCTGAGGAGGATGTTACAGGTGAGGAGGTGACCAACGGATTTGAACCGGTTCAATGTGAGCTGCCATTCGGTTAAAACTGGACGCGTTTACCAATGCCGAAGGCTTGAATTTGGCTAGTTTTATACCACCTGTAACAATATATGAAACGTTATAAATAAAAAATCTAGCTATTATTGAAAAAACTGGCCGTTACACTGTTACAGGTCGAATACACATATTCTAAAATAAAACTATATTCTATATGCCGTGCGAATTCTATATGGAAAAATCGATTTTGACCTGTAACACCTGTAACAGTGCCGAAAAACCTAATAATAGCTAGAAAAAATTGTTACAGGTCACCTGTAACAGACCTGTAACGACCTGTAACAGAAGGAGGAAAGACGATGAACAAGGTATATCTGATTGGCAATCTGACCCGAGACCCGGAGACCAGGCAAACACAGAGCGGCGTGAGCGTGTGCAATTTCTCGATTGCTGTCAATCGCCGAATGAAAAGCGACGGCCAGCAGGACGCGGACTTCTTCAACATCGTTGCATTGCGTCAGCTTGGCGACCTGTGCGCGCGATATTTGAGCAAGGGCAAGAAGTGCGCTGTGTTTGGCCGGATCGAAACGCGAACCTATGAAGCGCAGGACGGAAGCAAAAGAAGCGCGTTTGACATCGTGGCGGATGAGGTGGAATTCCTTTCGCCGGTTGGTCAAGGAACGAACCAAGGAACCTACACCGCGCCGGCTCCGAACGCCTACACAGAGGCGGTCAGCAAGGGGCCGGAGAATCCGCAAGAGGGGTTTACGCAGGTAGACAGCGAAGAGCTGCCGTTCTGATGGGGTGATGCATCATGACTTGGACTGACACAGAAACAAACATCATGCGGGATATCTTCTTGCTGATGAAGCATAACGCGGATGTGCAGGACACCGAAGAATATTGGTGCAAGCTGACAGACCAGGTCAATCAGATCTGCACAAAATACAAAGGGCATGATCTGGCTGTGGCGTTCTGCGTGGCGTCGTGCCTGTTCTATGAGGAGCAACTAAAGGCCATCAAGGAAAGGAGCGAAACAGCATGAAGAAGTGGTATAACTAAAAAAATAACCCCGTCCGGACGATCCGGGCGGGGCGGTTTGTTATTCAAGGTCATCTGGCGCATATGTTTCAATCATCATTGAGCTGTCGTTGATTGGGTACATATATTTAATTTCTAGGTGCTTCGCCTCGTCTTCTGACAGATAGTGAAGTTCTTCTTCGTCGTAATCATAGTAAGAGAAAACAATCTCGCTCTGAAAGTCGATCATGGCGTTAAGCATATCTTGGAATGTCATAAAAGCAGCCTCCTTCAAAAATCACGGTAAGAGTATCGAGTAAGCAGCATTAGGGTCATAAGCTGGTTCCGAAGGTCCTGCACGTAAGGAACGATGTTGTTATACTGGGCAAGCGCGGCCGGGAAGCGCTCGAGGGCTGCTTCGTATTGGCTTGCTTCTTTGGTCTTTTCTTCGGCGTACTCGAGTAGCTTTTCTTTGCTGATCCGCTTTTGCTCGATGTCTCCAAGCGGGATGTAGTGGGATTCGCGCGTTCCGTTCTCGCGGTCGGTGATGAGGTAAACGCCTTTGTGCTTGCGGTTGTTGTCTGATGCGAAATACCTGGTCTTGTACTCGGGGAACAGGACTTCGAGCTGCGGCGCGAGCGATACGTTGACCACGCGCCCGGCGAGGGGAGAGGCCGCCAGCCTCTTACAGGCGGCGGCAATCTCTCGACACTGACGGATTCGCTTCGCGGCTTCGTCCATGGCTTCTTCTGCGGTTCTGTCGCTGATCTGGTGAACGTTGCTCATCTCCTCGCCTCCCTCAGCAGTCAAGGGCCAGGTTAAACCCGCCCGCGCTGGCCTTGATGCGGTCGCTGCCGTACTTGCGGCGAATGTCGCCCATCGTGGTATTGCGGCGGCTCTTGTGGCAAGCGGCCTCTTCGGGGCGCCAGTACCACATCTTCTTCTTGCTGGCGTAGCGCAGGCCGGCCGCCTTGAGGGCGTCGCGGTTTGCGTAGGTATCGCCGGAGACCCAGAGCCAAGCGCCGCACAGCTCGATGTTAATGCCGGTCAGATTGATGATCTGGGCGATCACTGCGCGATACGCCATTGCGAGATCCTGAGCATTGCGCGCTTCCTGCTCGGTTGCTTCGGTGCGTCCGTCGGAAGATACGCGGGAGAGGCGCTTGACGAGCTCGTCGTACTGCGCGTTGATCTGCTGCATGGCCTCGTCGCCTGCATCGGGGTTCAGGTCCGGGTGATATGCCTTGGCGAGTTCCTTGTAGCGCTCCTTGAGTGCCTGCAGGGTGTTGCAGCCTTCGAACCAATTTTTTTTCATGGTGTGCATCTCCTTTGCCGTTTGGCGGTTGGTGTTGTGCTTGGTTGGTCGGCGGCTTGCCGTCCGTCGATGGCAAAAGCATAGCACAGTTTTTGCCCTGGTTCGGGCTGAGGGCGGTTTTGCAGCGCACCTTCTCCCCCTAAAGGGGGAGAAAATTTTTTTGATTTGGCTGCAACGGGCGCGCGTGCGTGTTTTGATTACGTGCGCATGCGAGCGAGTGTGTGCGCGTATGCACGAGGCTTGCGGAGCGAACCGAGCGTGCCTGTGCGCGTCGCTTTGGACCGCTGCGCGGTGTTCGCTCTGTGGCGCTCTGGGACGTGCTGAGCGGGTGTCGTGGGTTGTTGTCCATCAGGGCGGCTGCGCCTGTTGTAGGGCCTGTCAGAGCTTGAGAAACGAACCAAAGGCGCGGGCTCAATTTGTCCCGTTTCGAATTAATGCGGGCAGATTTTGTCCTGGCGAACGGGTGCGGTGTGGTGCGTGTGGGCGGCTTCAACGCGCTAATATTTTCACACCCCACCAGGGCCCGAGGCTGTGCGTGCGTGTGTGCTGTGAGTGTGTGCGATGTGTATTACTTGTGCTCGTGCAGTTGCCACGACAATTGCCACGAAGCACAACAAACCTAGCTATTGTTTGATTTCTTTGCGGGTTGGAAGCCCGCTTTTGTTTTTTTCTTTTGTTTTTTCGTCGTTTTCTGCGTGAAAAAATGAAAATTGAAAACGCAAACCGGGGAGAGGGAGGGCGGAACACCTCCTCCCAGGCGAGGCTAAAGGGTCTTTTATATACCTCCACCCCCAGACACCCCGACCCCACCCGGGGATAATGGAAACTTGGGCTTTTACAATAATTGTAACGCTATTACAAAACTCGTATCTTGTTTTGCGAAAGTCGTTATCCAATTTACAAAAGGTTAATGAGACAATATAGGAGAGTTAATAGGTAGTTCTTTTGATATAACTATTCGGTTCGTTAATCAACCGGAGAGGAGGGTGAAAATGGCTTTTGAACCTAAGCTGACTGAATACCAGAGAGCAGCTATTTTTGAGAAATGTCTTAAAGGAGCGAAGACTGTAGACCTTGCAAAAGAGTACGACGTCAGCGAAACGACTATTCGCGTCATCAAGTATGACAAGAAGCGCCTTGCCGCCGCGCAGGCTTCGGTTGATGCGCATCAGATGTTCGCAAGACTTCGGATTCATGAGGGCGCTTTGAAAGGCATTGAAAAGGAACACGAAATCCTTGATCGCGAAGTGCCGGAAGGGGATAAGGGTACGAGCCTTCTGTACCTGCAGCATCAGGTCGCTGCCGGCATGATGGACCGTGATGGACTCAAAGCGCCGGATAAGAGCGAGCAGAAGCTTGAGATTTCCTTCGGTTGTGATGGCCCTGATCTGGGAATGCCGGAAGAGAACGCTCAGCCTGATGAAGATGAGGAGCAGGAGGATGAAGAGCCGTGAGGCTCCTGATGGATTACAGTCCCACGGACAAGCAAAGGTTGTTTCATTCCAGCACGGCCAATGAGATTCTCTATGGTGGTGCTGCCGGAGGCGGCAAGAGCTATGCGATCTGCTGGGATGCGTTCATGAGGTGTTCTAAGTATCCCGGAACCAAGGCGTACCTGTTCCGTCGAACGTATCCCGAGCTCAAGCAGACCCTGATTGCAAAGATGCTTCAAATCGTGCCGAAAGCACTTGGTAAGTACAGGGCCAGCGATTATGTGATGTACCTTTATAACGGCAGCGAAATCCACTTCTGTCACCTGAGCGACGAAGGCGAGGGCCTTCTCAAGTATCAGGGTGCAGAAATCCACTGGCTCTATTTCGATGAGCTGACGCATTTCACGCAGTCTATGTACGAATACATCCGCACTCGACTGCGCGCAGAGAAGAAGCTTGGCATCCGACCGGTTGTCCGGTGCGCCAGTAACCCCGGCGGGCCTGGCCATAGCTGGGTGAAGGCTTACTTTGTGGACAGCACGGACGTTGGAAAGAAGACCGTCGAACGCGAAGTCACAAACAAAAACCAGAAGACCGGCAAGGTCACGAAAAAAAGGATCACCGTTCAATATATACCGGCAACGGTGGACGATAATCCGTATATTACGGACGATTACAGATTCGAGCTTGAGCAGAAGCCTCCAAAGCTGCGAGACGCGCTTCTGCTTGGCAAGTGGGACTCTTTCGAGGGGCAGGCGTTCCCTGAGTTTGAAAACGACCCGGAACATTACGAGGACGGGCTGTGGACGCATGTTATTAAACCGTTTGACATTCCACTGCACTGGCCGCGCTATGTGAGCTTTGACCACGGTTTCTCAAGACCGTTTTCGTTTGGCGTGTGGGCGGTAGATGAAGAAGGGCGGGTATATCGGTACAAAGAGTGCTACGGGTGCAAACCGGGTGAACCTAATACGGGGCTTAAGATTGATCCATCAGAGATAGGGCAGATGCTGGGCGACCTGATGGAACCAGAATTCAAAGAGGGTTTGCGGCCAAGAGGCATAGCAGATCCGGCGATCTGGGATAGGAGCCGAGGCCCAAGCGTGGAAGAGCAGATCCGCACTGCGTTTGGCGGCGTCATCTTCCATAAGGGCGATAACACCAGAATGGCGGGAAAGATGCAGATGCATACGCGCCTGAAATTCGACAAGGATGGCAGACCGATGCTGTATGTGTTCAACACTTGCCGGGATTTCATACGCACAATTCCATCACTGGCGTATGATGCGCGAAAGGTCGAAGATATCGACACGGCCGGCGAAGATCATATTTACGACGAGACACGGTATTTTCTGATGAGCAGGCCGATTCCTCCCAAAAAGGGAGTAGAGAAGCCAAAGAAGCGACCGGAAATGAAGTACCCGCTGAACGGGTAAGGAGGAATAATGGGAAACAGAAAGCTGACAAGGAACAAAAACCCGGCGAAAGTGCCCGGCGATATCCGTGTAGATCCGCTGGATATGATTGCCGGGGAACAGCCGCTTGATTCACGAGGAAAAGCGCTTCGAGATCGGGCATACGGCCTTTTTGATATCTTCAGAGAGCAGCTGACGCCGGAACATGAAGAAATGCGAAGCGCCCGGGCTATGCGGCAGTTGATGCAGGATGAACGAAGCAAGACGTCTCCGCCGACTATGACGCTCAACAGCTGCGTTGACAACGTCCTTGCCGATCAGATTGATAACATGCCGGAAGCTGTCCTTGTGCCGGAACGAGAGGAAACGTCGAGAGGCGCAGAAGAGATGACCGATGTTGTCGGTTTTGTTCTATATCAGTCCGGCTGGCCGGGAAAATACCAGAAGATCATGGAAGATGCGGTTGTTGCGGGGACAGGCATCGCGCAGACGTTCTGGGATGAGGACATGATGGATGGCGAGGGAATGGTGAACGTTATTCCCTGGCACCCGGAAGACTTTTATCCGGATCCGATGTATGAAAACATCCAGGATGGACGCGGATGCTTCAAGGCGACATTGACAACCGTTGGATGGATCAACGAGCATTACCCGGATGTGGTTGGCTATGTGCATCCTGACGACATCCGTCCTGACGATCCGAACATGATCGGCATCCAGGCTCCTGACGGTGATGAAAAGGTAACGCTGCTTGAATTCTGGTACAAGCGGTATGACGCGGAGAAGCGCCGATATCGTGTCCACATGGCGCAGCTGGCCGGTAAAGCACTACTGTATTCAACAGAGTTAGGCATTGGCTGTAGCGAAGAGGACTATGAAGAAGGCGTATATGCGCATGGGCAGTATCCGTTCTTGCTGTTTAAGTACAGAGATGTATGGAGAAAACCGTTCGGCACAGGCCTGATTCATGATTATCGCGATACGCAGAACATGATTGACCGGTGTCTGAAGTATATCGACGACAATGCCAGAGAATCGAGCATACAGCGTCACTTCATCCGGCGTGGAAGCGGCATCAATGCCGACGATATCGCGGATTACAACACCAGAATCATTGAGTGGGATGGAAGCGACATCCGAGAAGTGATGCAGACCATTCAGGCAGCTCCGCTAAACAATCAGGTATACCAGATCATGCAGTACATGGGGGACGCCATGAAGCAGGATAGCGGACAGAACCAGTTCTCCCGCGGAGAAGGAGGAATGGGCGTGACGGCCGCAAGCGCAATCAATCAGCTGATTTCTCAGGGCGGCAAAATCACGCGCTGGCACTGCGAACAGTTCAAAGACGCATTCCGTGAGATGGTGGAGCAGATCCTGTGGATCCTTTCCGAGTACATGGACGGAAAACGCGTGCTGCGCATCGCTGGCGGATGGGAAAGCGGCATGAGCCAGGAAGGACGAAAAATCGTTGTTCGTGCGCCGAATGCTGAGGGTGACGTCCTGAAAAAGCCTGCGTATAGCGTGCGCGTGCAGGTGCAGAAACATAACCCAGTATGGAGCGAACGTTTCAATGAGCTGGTGATGCGGTCCGCAGAGATCAGCGCTCAGACCGGAAGACCGATCCCGGCGAAAGTACTTATCAGTACGCTTCAGGGTTTCCCGGATAAGGGCCGAATTGTGCGGATGCTGACCGATGTGGATAACATGTACGATCAGATTGAGCAGCAGCAGGCAGAGATTGAACAGCTGAAATCGCAGATTGAAGCCAAGGATGCCGTTATTGCCAGTGATGCCAAAGCACTTGGTACACCTAGCCTTGCTCGGGGAAACAACGAGATTGATTATCAGGGGCTGCTGATGGAACAAGCAGACCAACAGGAAGGAGCAGTATAACACATGAGCGATATTAACGAATTGGTCGATGAGATTATGGAAGTTGAAGAGCCGGGCAATGAAGCGCCGGCAGTTGACGCCGAGGAACTCATTGATGAGCTGCAGGGGAAAGAACCTGAAAAGCAGGAGAAACCTGCCGCGCCGGAGCCTGAAAAGAAGGAGTCGGAAAAAGCGCCGGCCACTTCGCGCAAAGCTGAACTTGAGGCGGCTCTGAATGAGCTTGAAGAGGACGGATGGACGCGCGAAGAGATTGAGGCACTCTGCCAGGATGAACAGGTGAAAGCGGACGTCAGATCTGGCAAGAGCCTGATGCGCGCAGCAAACGCCTGGGAACGCAAGCAGAAGCAGCAGAGCGCTGCGTCTGGCAAGCGCGGCGTGCCGACGGTGACCACTGCTGCGGCAGCGGGCGTGAAAGACAGAAACCGGATTGAAGACATGAGCGACAAGGAGTTTGAAGAATTCTCCCGCAGAGCTACTCAGGCCGCCATGTCCGGCAAGAAGGTAAAAATCCGATAAGGAGGGAGTAAAAGATGTCTTATACGAATACTGACACCAATATGACGAGCAGTTCCGGTCTTGCGCCGGGCATGCAGACTTACTACAACCGTGAGCTGCTGCGCACGTTTGAGCCGGAACTGGTGCATCTGCAGTTTGGCGATGAGCATCGCATGCCGGAGAACAACGGTCTGGTGATGAACATGCGCAAGCTGATTCCGCTGGATGCGAATACCAACCCGCTTGAGGAGGGCAATCCCGGTGACGGCATTCTGTATGCCGAGACTGAGGTTACTGTTCGCCTTGAGCAGTATGGTGAGTATGCCCGCACGACCGATAAACTGGATCTGGCCCATCTGGATCTCAATCTGCAGCGCAAAGTGCGTCTCTTTGGCGATGCGGGCGCGCGCAGCATCGATGCGGTTGTGCGCGAGGAGCTGGCGACTTGCACAAACGTGATTTATGCTGGCGGCAAGACCAGCCGCAGCGAGCTCGGGACGGCTGATGTAATCACCAGCAAGGAAATCCGCAAGGCGGTTCGACAGCTGAAGAAGGCGCATGCGCAGAAGTTTGGCGGCTATTACATCGCCATCTTTGGCCCGGATACGACCTATGACTTCCAGGATGACGAGATGTTTGTTGCCGTGTCCAAGTATCAGGACAAGGAGGCAGTGTACACGGGCGAGGTTGGCCGTATTTACGGATGCCGTATTGTGGAGACCACTGAGGCGAAGATCTTTGAAGGAGAAGGCTCTGGCGGCGCGGACGTTGCTTCTGTCATCGTTCTTGGCCAGTACGCCTACGGATATACCAGTTGGAAGGGCGCTAAGCCGCGTGTGATCGTGAAGCCTGCGGGCAGCGCGGGCACTGCCGATCCTCTCGAGCAGGTCAGTACGGTTGGCTGGAAGATGGACGGCTTTGGCGTAAAGATGCTGCAGCCGGAATACGCGGTCCGAATTGAGTGCGGCATTTCCGCCTGACCACTATGACCCTGAACGGGGCAGGAAGGCCCTGCCCCGTCTTTTCTGATTTAAGGAGGTTTTATAATGGCTGTTACGACTAACACCACCAAGAGCATCAAGCACGCGAGCAGCGTTCTGGCCAAGAAGTGTGCTGACACCAAAAAGAACATGACTGCCCTGGCGAAGAAGGCCGGCATCAAGACTCCGGAAATGGTGAGCACTATGATTCCCAAGATCCCGGGCAGCTATGACGACGTTGTATTCGTCGGCCTGAATGGCGTCAACTTCTACTTCATGCGCGGCGAGAGCGTCGATGTGCCGAAGCAGATCGTGGAAATTCTCAAGAACTGCGGTCATCTGTAAGAAAGGGGAATCGTCATGACGCTGGCGGAGATTATGCGGCTGGCTCTGCGCCAGCTTGACGAGGATCCGGCGGATATCAGCGAATTTGCAGACCTTTTTCGCAATTATGCGAATCTGGGCTATCAGATTCTTGTATCCCAATACTACAAGCCCAAGGATACAATCATGCTGAGCACTAACGAAAAGGGAGAGGCGTATATTGATGGGCTGGGCATTGATTCGATTATCAGCCTGACTGACGATTACGGCACAGCTGTTGGATACATCATGTCTTCTGACGGCTCGTCTATCAAGACGCCGAGGCAGGACGCGCACCTTAAAGCTGTTTGCGTGGTGGAGTATCCTATGATGCAAGAGGATACGGAAGAACCGCGCATCCCTGAATATGCGCATTACGCGCTTGTAGATTATATCTGCTTTCGTTATCTGTCGATTGGCAATGCGGCTAAGCAGAGTCGAGCGATGCTGTTCTATCAGCAGTTTGAGCGGACGGCGCGCACAATCAAGCCGCAAGGCAGCGGCAGCGTGAAGCGCATGCGCAATCTGTATTCGGCAAGCAGTATTCATAATGTGGGGTGATAAGCATGGCGGTATACGACAAGGGATACTATGGCAGCTTTTCCATTCCCACGCCCAAAGGCGTTTATCAGGCGGCGGGCGATACGAACGTCAACGCTGATTACGCTTACAAGGCCGAGAACATCCGCACGGAACGCGGCTTGCTTGCCAGCGCATACGGTACAAGCCGCGCCTTCCCTGCGCTCGGCTATCCGATTGAGACAATTACGCGCTTTTACCGACGGAACAGGCCGGATGACCCGGAAGTGTATGTTGCGGCGGCAAACGGCACGATCTATACATATACGACGGGTGAAGCGGGATGGGTTGACCGCATGGGCGGATTCTATTCTAACTTGTGGAGCTACGTCACGTATGAAACCGTTGAGGATGGAAAGACGGTTGACCTTCTTCTTATGACCAACGCCGAGGACGGCATGATTGCTGTATATGGCAGCGATCTTCGCGTAGAAAAAAAGACGCTGAACCTTGGCGATAACTATGCGGCGGTCAGGTTTTCTGTGCTTGGCAGATACGCTGAGCGAATCTGGGGGACGGGCGCGCCTGGATATCCGGACAACATCTTCTATTCGCACCCGTACAATCCGTTTGACTGGACGGCGATTGAGGAGACGCCAGAACTTGGCGGAGGCGTTATCCAGCAGCCGACATGGGACGGCGAAGCGTTTGTAGCCATTGAACCTTTTGGTGGTTATTTGCTGGCCATCAAGCCTAGTACAGTATTTGAAATCCGGGGAACAGATCCATCTAGTTTCTCCATCACGCAGGCGTACGGAACGGACGGACCGGCGCAGCCGCGAACGATCTGCACGGACAGAATGAGCGCGCTGTTCCTTGCGCGCGGTGGGCTGGGCATGTATGACGGCAGTACGCTGTCGCTGCTGAGCCGGGATGCGCTGTATGAGACGATGCGCATGCGCATGCCAGGAATGGACGATAAGGCCACTGCCTGCGTATGCGATCATGTGTATTATCTGGCGCTGTGCGTTCGCGAGAGCGAAGACGACGTGCTGACGGAGAATAATACCGTCGTAGAGTTTGACACAGAGCGCGGAACGTTCATGATTCGCAAGGGCATCCGCGTGAAGGACTTCTATTCCATCGGCGGCAAGGTGTATTTCACCCGCGCAGACGATCCGTTTGAGATCCTGCGCTACAACGATCCAGACGCCCAGGGCTATCTGGGTGTGCCCATGGACAGCGTATGGGAAACGCCGTGGTTTGATCTGGACAAGAGGAGCATCAAGAGCGAGTTTACGCTTCGATTCACAGCGGAAACGGATTACTCCGATGTGCCACTGGAAATCTATCTGGCTACGGACAGGCGGGAGCGCAAGAAGGTCGTCATGCTGCAAAAGGGCAGGAAGGATTACGCGGTTCCCATCCATTCCAGAGGCAAGCGTGTCAAGCTGCGTCTTCGTAGTCACGCCAAGGCGGCGAGTTGGCGCATCCACGGCGGCATTTTGGTCGAGTTCACCACGGAGGAGGAATAACGTGTTCAAACAACCGAGAGTGCCGGAGCTACGCGACGGTGGAAATCTGTACATCGCAGTCAGAAACTTGGTCTTATTCCTCAAGGATTTTTGCAACGATGTATGGGCCGCATATCAGCAGCTCAAGAAAGAAAATGACGAGATCAAAAAGCGCCTGAACGCGCTTGAAGGGAAGTGAACCAATGGCACGCGGAACGATTTCCACCACGGATAGCAGCACAAAATACGGCAGTACGACAGATACCACATCAAAAAGCCAAAGCACAAGTCAAAACCAAAGCCAAACCAATAAAGTACTGGACGAGGCGCTACGTGATAAAATCCTTGCCGGTCTGCTCGGCTACATGACGGACGAAGAGATCGATGCCTATGCAGAGAATCTACTTCGACCGCAGCTCAATGCAGGTCTTGAAGCGGCAGAGCAGCAGTACGCGACAACCGAGCTTGCGAAGCGGCAGGAGATTGAAAACCTTGCTGCTGCGCTGGATCGGAGCATTGAGGAACAGCAGGGCGCATATGCCAAGAGCCGCGCACAGCTGGAAACGGCTGCGCTTGCGCGTGGTATGGGCCGAAGCAGCTATACGCTGGGCACGCTGGCGAACGCGGATGCGTCGTATGCGCGCGCAGTCGAGAACCTGACGCGCGATACGAGCCGCCAGCAGAGCCAGATTCAAGCACAGATTTCTCAGGCAGCAGCGCAGAAGGCGCAGACAACAGGCCGCCTGAACACCGACTATGCCAGTAATCTGGCGGCGAAGGTGCAGGAACTCAAGGAACAGCAGCGCCAGGAGTACAACCAGAATTACCTTACCGCTGTATCCGGTGCGATGGGCACGGCCAGCACGGGCAGCCAGCAGACTCAGGGCAGCAGCGAGACGAACAGCAAGACAGAGGGCTGGAGTAATATGCACAGCACGACCGTCACCAAGAGTCTCGGTGGTGGAGGCGGATCGGACCGCATTGGTTAAGGAGGATATATGCCGTACACGAGCATCGACGAAGAAGAACAGCTGCGCAGGCAGCTTGAAGCGGAGCGCAAAGCCAGGGAAGAAGCCGCAAAGGCAGAACGCGAGGCGGCGGAACAGACGGAAAAGGCGCAAAAAGAAGCTGCTGAGGCAACGGCTGCGGCGGAGGAACAGGCGAAGGCCGCGCAGGAGCAGACAAATGAGCAGACGAACGAGACGGCGCAGGGAACTGCGTCCCTCGATCCTGCTGCGCCGATCAATCCTGCTGCGCCGGAAACGCCCGATCCTGTGTATACCGGTGTGCGATCTGGCGGTATGGGCCGCATTACATCGCAGGACAAGCTCAATGCGCAGTTTATGCGCGAGGAGCGCGAGGCCATCCAGGATACCCGATTCAAGGTGTCTGCCTACGATACCGCTGAGGGATACGACCAGAGCAAAAACAAGGCACACATGACCAGCATGCTTGTTGGGCACGCGGCAGACCTTCCGACCGAGGAAGAAAGCGGAAACAAGGTTTTTATCGACTATCGCAGCGTGCGCAACAAAGAGCAGGCTTATGCGCTGATGATGGTATACAGCGACGATGCCGCCAAGGTAAAGGGCGGCAAGAAGCTGGCCAGTGCACTTGGCATGGATTTTGAATCCTTCCTTGCTGAGGCAGAAAACTACATGTACGACAAGTACGGTCGGAACGTATTCTCCTCTCCGTATTCTTCTGCGGCTAAGAATCGTGCGTATGTGGCTGGCGTTCAGTCTATTGGACTTACAGGCGTTGATGGTCAGGTGCTTGATCCGTACAAGATGACGACGGCGGATATGATGCTGGCCGGGCGCATGGATCCCAGCGGAGAAACGGCAGACGCCTTGTATGAGCTGGCGAAAGCCGGATCGAAGATCCCCGGGAATATTTGGTACGGGCAGAACGTGACCAAAGACATGTTCCAGTTTGTGGACAGCGCAGATCTGACGATGGAGGATTACAAGGCCCGCATTGCGGAGATCAACGAGACGTTCACATACTCCAATGTCAAGGGCGCGTCCAATCCAAACGTTGCTGCGCTTGCCGAGCTGTATGGTGAAATCAAAGACGTATACAGCGACAATTCTCGTGTGATGGGGTATTATCTGCGCGACCTGAAAAAGAGCTTTACAGACCATACCGGGCTGGAAGCACCGCCGGATGAACTGTTGGACAAGATCCTTGCAGATACGGCAGAGGCACGCGACGCGGCGAGAAACGAAACGGACGACCTGGAAGAGGGCAAGAAGGGCGCAATCGACGCGATTAAAGAATTTCTCTTTGGCGCACCTGATGCAGCAGGAGATATGAAAGAGGCTGAACCGGAAGCGGAGAAGCCGGAAACGAAGACTGTTGAACAGATCATGGAGGAGCTGGAAGGCGAAAAGGCTTCTGGCGGCGGCGGTTCGTCTACTATGGCCAGCGGCGGCACCGCGAAGGTAAACGGGCAGGAGCTGCCTGTGAGCGCGCCGATCGCTTCTACTTCGATGCCTTCCAGGCAGGATCTATTTGGCGAGGATACGGCAGTTGACAGCGGCATGCAGGCGGAGTCCAATCCGCTTGGTCTGTCTGAGGAACTGCTGAACCGGTCGAGAAAAGGCGAAGCGGTTGGTCCGGTATACAATCAGGCAGCGAACATCGAATCTATCCCATACAATGCGGAGATGACGGATGAACAGGCGTGGGCGGCGTACCGTGCCGGTTACCGTCTGGCGCCTGAAAATTACAGCCAAATCAGCCGGTATGCAAACGCAGAGTTTAGCGGGCTGATGACCAACCAAAAGGCCGTGGAGAGCGGCGATCCGCATGTGTTCCGCAAGCACGGCAGTATTCTCGGCGCAACGGCCCAGGCGATTGCATCCAGCGGACTGACCGGCGAGGCGAGAGGCAGCGCGGAACTTGCGCTGATGAGCCTTGCTGCGGATATCTACGACATGTGGACCGACCCGCAGACGAAGATGTCGCGTCCGGCCGGATCCAACATGTACGACTATGCGTTCTCTCTGGATCCGTCTCTGGTTGACAGAAATGCGGCGATCATGGATTCGCTGAAAACTGCGAAGGGCGCATATAGCGAGAACGTGGTGCAGACGGCAGAAGAGCGTCAAGCGCGCATGGACGGCTATGCCCAGAGCGTGCTCAGCGGACATGGGGATGCGCACATGGCGGACGCCCTGGCGGAGCACTACGCGCAGGACTGGGTGGATGTTGACGCGGACAGCAAGCGCAACGAGCTGATTGACGCTATGAGCCCGCTGGGTGGTTACTTTGGCGAGGACGGTACGTTCTGGCAGGGCGGAAGCCTTGCGGCCCAGGAGGGGCAGAATATCCGCATTGCCGGCGGCATGCAGGGATTCTACGACTTCCAAAATGATCTATACATGCGCACGGTGGATCTGCTGGACGGATATACAACGGCGGCGCACAACATCGGCACGACGCTAGACAAATACCTTGAAAGCGCGAATATCGGCAGTCTCGATCAGATTGTAGATATCGCGTATAGCTCGATCCAAGCAGAGGGAAACGCCATCGTAGCGGACAAGGGCCTGCAGGAGGCAGCGAATGCTGCGGCGCAGGCCCCGCAGAGCACGGGCGACATCGTGTTTGGAACAAACCGCCTGACTACGGGCGATGCGCTCAAGCACAGCGTCAATACGGCGTGGACGGATTATCTTGACGGATTTGCACATGCGAGTTATGTGATGGTCGATCAGGCGACGCATAGCACAACGGTGCAGGCAATTGCTGATGATTACCGAGATAAGTACGGCTGGCAGGCGGAGATGATGTATCGCCGGGATCTGAATGCCGTGCTGGACAGCGGCGCGCTGAGCGACGACATGGCGGCAGAG
Source organism: Clostridia bacterium (assembly GCA_017412025.1). The sequence continues at coordinate 20,942 of JAFQOY010000152.1, forward strand.
CTGCGCATGAACATGGGCCGCGCATACAGTATCTTTGATGTCGGCTATGAAATTGATGCGACGGGATTGAAGGGTATCCTGCGCCAGACGTCTGCGGAACTGAATAAGAAGCTGGACATCCTGAATACTGTGACGGCGACGCTTGAACCGGACCAGCAGAGGCTGATTCAGATCGCAAGCGGCGCAGCTGGCAACCTGATCGGCATGGGCGTAAGCACACTGACGGCAGGCGCGGGGCGCGCTTTGGGCGTGGCTGGCCAAGTGGCGAATGCTGTTGGCAGCGCAGCAGGCTTTGGCATGAGTATCTTTGACGACGCCTACAACAACAATGTGCATGAAAAGGGCATGACGTCGGGTACAGCGGCGAAAGCTGCGCTGCTGGAAACCATCGGCATGACGGCGATTGAGAATTTCAATACCGGATCCATCACGGACATGTTCTTTGGCGGAGCGAGCATTGAGGGTGTTGCAAAGGCTGCGAGAAAGAGCCCGGCCAACTTTGCCCGCGCGATGGGCGGCCTTTGGCTGAGCAATGCGGCGAGCGAGGGCGGAGAGGAAGCCCTGCAGACGGGGGCGGAACACCTGTTTGATATCCTTGACGAAGAATGGCTAGCTTATGAGCGGGGCGAAAAATTCTCTCTGGCCCGTACGCTGGGCACGATGGAACGCGGCCTGAAGGCGACCGACTATACAGCGCTTGGCAAGGAAATGCTGAACAGCTACGGCGCAGGCATGGCCTACGGCGCAGTATTTGGCCTTGCGGGCATGGCGACGACGGGCCGCATGGCATTCAAGGATGCGAGGGCTTTTGGTAAATATGAATCCGTAAACCTTGCGACGCAGATTACTGAAGGAGATCTGGAAGCCAACAACGAGAACCTGGGCAAGGTTCATGCTGCGCTTCAGAAAGACTTGCAGGATCCTGCATTCCGCCGGTACATTGACAAGGGCAGCATGCAGGCAATGCAGAGCCGCCAGGTGATGACGGCGATGCTGGAAGGCACAATGATGGATACGCTGGACACGGCAACCACGCATGCGCTGAAAGCGAAGGAATACGAAGAAAAGGCGACTGCGGCTGGCAAAGCCGTAAACGCCAGCAAGAGCGACTATATGAGCCTGCGCGAGCTGGTGGCCAGTGGTCAGCTGGATAAGAAAGCTGCGCTGGAATCTGCGCAGAACCGCTGGGCGAAGGCACAGACCACGTATACCGAGGCACAGCATGCGGCGGATAAGGAACGGAATACCGCGGCCAAGAACGTGAAGGCATGGCTTGAAGGCTGCAAGGAGCGCGGCGCCGTGCTGGCCAGCGAGGGCATGCAGGTGCGCATGGAGCAGATTGCCAATGTGCGCATGGGCATCGCCAAAAGGCTGGAAACGCTGTACAACGCGACGGAAAATTCCCGTACTGAATATGAAGCAATCCTTGCGGACAACGAGCGCAGCGATGCGCTGGCGCAGCGGGAGATTGACTATGCCGAAGGAGCGGTGTTTGGCGAGGCAGATGAAATCGACGAGGAACTTTCCGTGATGGATGACGCCGAACTGGACGCAGACATCGAAGGCCTTACCGCGCAGATCGCGGAAGCGGAGGCGCGGATTGCAGATATATCTTCTCGCCAGGAAGAACTGGGCATCGACGGGGAAACCATTCAGGCAATGACCGAGCAGGAACTTGCTCCGCTGGCCAATCGAAAAGAGCACATCATTGCCCGGGAAAAGAGCCGCTTCAACGATGCGTTTGACCGGATGCAGCAGGCCCTTGAAATGGACAACGAGGATGCAGCCGACCAGATCCAAGCCGAGTATGACGGTATCGCGGCAAGGCTTCAATCCCTTGGCGTGGATGCTGACGCGCTGACCATGGAGCAGTACGGCATCGCGCCGGAAGAGGCGGACGCGGCGTATGACGAGGCACAGGTGAAGGAGGCTCAGCGTGCAGAGGATGAGCAATACGGCAAGCTGACGGATGATCTGAGCAGGCGCATGGAATCCACGAATGCCGGTCTGGAAGCGATCAATCCTGCGAGATGGTATTTCGCCCGGAATCCGATCTATGTCAACGAATCGCAGGCGGCGGATATCCTGAGCGCGGAAGGGCTCAAGAGCATCAGCCAGTTTAACCGCAGATACGGCACGAAGCTGACCACCAAGGAAGCAGACGGCGCGATGCCGCTGGACGGGCATGTGCTTAGCGATATCGGCGCGGAAGCCGCTGGAAGTGTGAACGTAGACGGCGATCCCGTGGCGGAGATTCTGACGGTGCTGCAGCGCGGCAAGGAGTTGACGGCAGCGCAGAAGGCGGAGAAGGCTGAAGCGAGGGAGCTGGAAGCAGAGCGGAAGCGCGTGGAGTCTGCCCGACGTGAGCGCGTGAAGGATGTTGCGACTGGCACGACCAAGGAGCAACGCGACGCACAGAAAGCCGAAGCGCAGGCTCAGGCGAACGTGGACGCGATGGATGCGGAAGCATTCATTGAGGAAAAGTATCCCAATGCGACCGACGAACAGAAAGCAGAGATCCGCAAGCGATTTGCATCTGGCGCCCAAAAGGCCGGAGAGGCAATGAAGGACGCGGCTGCTTTTGCGGCAAGGGTGGCCAAGAAGTTTAAAGTTGCAATTAAGTTTGTTGATTCTCTTGATGGAGCCGAAGGCGAGTATGACGGGAAGAGCATTCTGATTGCGCGCGATGCTACGCAGGGAGATGTTATCCGAAAGGTGATCCTGCATGAGCTGACGCATAGAGCGGAGGGGTCGAAGCTATACGGCAAGCTGTCCGGCATGATTCTGGACATGAAGTATGGCGGCGATCAGGCGCGGATGGATGCGGATATTGCCTCCACCATCAGCCGCTATCAGGCTTTCTACGACAAGAAGGGACGCAAGGACAAATTCACCGAGGCGAACGCCAAGCAGGAAATCGTGGCCGACTTCATGGGCGAGATGCTGGACGGCAATCAAGAGATGGTTGACCGACTTGTGGCGGACGAGCCGAGCGTGGCGCAGAAGATTGTGGACGCCATCAAGGGAGCAATCGACAAGCTGCGCGGTGTGAAAGGCCCGGAGTTGGACAAGATTCGCAAGGCGGAGCGGATGTTTGAGCGGGCACTCAAGAAGGCGAAGAAGGGTGACGGCAAGTCTCACTATTCGATTGGTTGGACAAAAAACGGTAAACGCTATGTAGAAGTCGAAGAAGATATCCTTGATGGATTGCCGGAAAATGAGTGGGCTAAAGCTGCTAGAGATGCGCTGAGAAAGTTTTCTTCTGGAATCCCAGTTGGTAACAATATTATCAAAGTATCTCAAAAGACATACGGCGAGTGGATGCATTCTAAGGATGCCATGAGAATGAAGCGCGCAGATTCTGAGACGTATGGAGATAAGATGCGTGCTGCGAATAACGCCGACGAAATTATCTGGGCTTCGACGAATTATGTGAACGAAGATGCTGTCCATAGCGGCGCAAACGGAATGAAAGACTTTGGGCGCGGTAAAGTTTTGATGAGTATCGGTGGTCGCGATTATCAAGCGGATGTACTTGTCGGGTTGAAGGAAAATGGAGAATTGCTTCTGTACGATGTGACGTATATCGAGCCGACTGAGATACAAAAAAAGAAGTCGCAGAACAGTAGTAGTTCTCGCGAAAGCGTCCCTACTAGTCAGCCTGTGACTTCTAACACCATTGTACAGCAGAATGCTGACGGTGTCAAGAATCAGGATATGCAAAGAGAGGTCGGAAAATTCTCCCTACCCTCCGGCGATGCCCTCGACGCAGAAATCCGCGCATGGCGCGCGGGCCATCAGGCGCAGATCGACGCAGCACTCACAAACGACGGCGTGAGCCAGTTCGCAGAAAAGACCGTGCAGCACGCGGTGAGCTTACCTGTACAGGTGAAGAAGGAATTCCAGACGAATCCGCTTCTGCGCAATTATGCCAAGGACACCAATGCGGCGCAGCTTGAACGCGCGATGGGTAACATCGAGCGGGACGGATACGAAGCGGAGGTAAATCGTTTGCTTGACGCTGAGACTTTCTCGGCAGAGGATACTGTTGAGGCTGGAGCGATTGCGATTTCCGCTTTTGAGGCTGGCGATGTGAGCACGGGTCTTGAGATGGCGCTCAAGTATCGCACGGTCGGCACTGAACAGGCGCAGGCGATGCAGAGCCGAAAGATGTTTGCCGGGATGTCTCCGACACACATTAAGCTCAAGGTTGCGGGCGAGGCAGAGCAGATGCTTTCTGATTTTATCGAAGGCCACCAGCCTAAGGCCAAAGAGGTCGATACCAGAGCGAAAGCGGCGGATGATCTGATTCGTGACATGCAGGGCGGCGATGAATCGGCCCGCGTGATGGAGGGCGGGGACTACACGATTGATGTAAGCAACAGCAAATGGGGCTTGCCGATCAATGAAAAGCAGAAAGCACTCATCGACCATTACAAGCTGAACAACGTGGCGCGGCCTGGACTGTATTACAACAGGGCGACTACCAAGCAACGTATGCTCGAAGCGATCCTTGCAACGCCTGACCCCGATGCAAACAGCGGCAACGGACTGACGCTTACGCAGCGTCTTGAGTGGATGAAGGAAGGAAAGGCTGTGGTGACGCAGGCTGACCTTGACTACATCGCAGACCAGATTCGCCAGTACAGTGCAATGCCAGATACGGATCAGGCGACTCGCGCAGGCGATCTGGCGCTTGCCAGAGCTTTTGAAGCATACGGCAACATCAAGCAGCCGACAAAGCTGGAAAAGGCGAGAACGTGGCGATATGTGAGCATGCTGCTCAGTCTGCCTAGCGCGGAGCGTAACGTAATCGGCAACAGCGTAATGAACGCGGTCAATGCGGCAACGCACGACACGGTCGGCGTATTTGCAGACTGGGTTACCAGCTTGTTCACAGGACAGAGAACCGCGGCAAACATCTCCTTCGGGGAACGCGCAGAGGGCTGGAACGCATGGGCGGATGAAACGGCAAACACATTCCGCGACTACTTCATGGATAAGGCGGATGTGACGCCGTCTGCGCAGGGCGAAGACCGATTCAACAAAAACCAGCGTGGCAGGGTATATCAGACGCAGGCGTTTGAAGACGTGCGGCTTGTCGAAGGATTCCTGATGAGCGTGGGCGACCGGAACTTCTGGAAGAAAGCATACGTCAACAGCCTGGCAGAGCAGCAGCGCGTAGCCGATATGAACGGCGTGGAGCTGAACTACGACAAGGCATGCGAGATTGCCAAGGCGGAAGCCAACTATGCGACGTTCAATGAGGACAATTTCCTGCGCAATTGGCTGTCTGAGGCAAGAAAGAATCCGTATGTGGGGTTCGTGCTCGACATGGTCATGCCGTTTACTGGCGTTCCGACGAACATCACAAAGCGCATGGTGGAATACAGCCCGATTGGCATGGCGATGACGTTCCTCAAGCACGGCGGGAGGGCAATGGCCGGCGCAAACTTTGACCAACGTTCGTTTGTGGAAGGTATTTCCAGAGGACTGAGCGGCACTGCGCTTTGGATGATCGGCATGGGCCTGGGTCAGCTTGGCGCGATTAACTTGGGTACAGGCGGCGAGGATGACGAAAAGGTGTATAACCTCAAGGCATCCCTTGGCGAACAGTATAGCCCATTCGTCCGGATCGGCGATGAAAACATTTCTCTGGCGGCATTTGCACCTGCAATCAGCCCGATCATCATGGGCGCGACGGCATATGACATTCTGAAAGAGAGCGATGACAAGGTGCAGGCATTTACCAATGCGCTGACGTCTTCTCTTGATCAGATTTTCGACGCCAGCTATATGAGCGGTCTTGCAGACCTGTTCGACAGAAACGGAACGATTGCAGAAAATGCAATGAATACGCTTGCGACCAATCTCATCAGCCAGAACGTACCGGCGTTCATGACGCAGATTGCGACGGCGATGGACCCGTATGTGCGCGACACGAAGGATGCAAACGCAATTGTTCAGGCGGTGAAGAACGGTCTGATTGCCAGAATCCCAGGCGCGCGCGGACAGTATCTCAACGAGAAGACGGATATTACCGGACAAGCGTTTGAGAGCAAGGAAGGAATCCGCAACTTTATTGACCCGTTTACAACGACCAAGGTGAACGATGATCCGGCGCTCATCGAGCTGGATCGCCTGTATGATGAACTTGGTAGCAGCACACATATCCCGAGCTATCTGGTGAAGACAAGCGGCAAGGTGACCGTACTGGCGAAGATTGCGGACGACCGGAGAGTGAACATGGATCGCTCTGCGGGCGAGAACAAGCTGACTCTGACGGCCAATGAACGCAACCATTACAATCGCCTGTACAGCGCGCTGTGCTTCGAGGGTACGGGCGATGTGCAGTATCAGAAGATTGGCAAGGTCGATACGAAATTTGAGGGCATTCGAGACGTGATGGCAAGCCGCAAGTATCAGCGCGCAAGCGACGAGGAAAAGGCCGAGATGATCAGTGATGTTATCGCTAAGGCCAAGCTTCTGACGCAGACACAGATGGTGATTGACAAGGGTTATGTATATTGAAGGGAGTGACGCGCGATGATCGAGGCGAGCTTCGACCGCAGCAGCAGAATGTCGGCAGTGAGCGGCGTGTACCAATACGACACAGGCCAGCGCTTGAGGATGCACGGTCTGCCCTCGCCAGATGAGCTTCTGGCGGGGGATGACCTCTTCTCTGGAACCGGCGTGACGGTGCAGGTGCACTTCTCCAATGAGGGCGATTCGCAGACGGAGATGCGCCTTGCCCAGTGGAATGACGATCGTTTGTTCTGGGTGGTGGACATCCCGGACGAATACCTGACGCGGATTGATCCGGTGCATGTGTATGTATACGTGTACCACGGCGAGAACGGCGACAGCAGCCGGGCTCGGACGGAGTATGAGGGCGTATTCAGCCCTATCAGCAGACCCACGCCGAACAATGTCGCCAGCGAGGACATGCTGAGCCAATGGGCAAATCTGGAAGCAGAGGTTGACCTGGTGCTCAGCAGCGTGCATACGTCCATCACGAACGCAAAGACATATGCCGCCAGCGCAAAAAATGCGGCCGAAGATGCTGATGAATCGGCGAAAGATGCACAGGACGCTGCGCAGTCGGCTAACGCGGCGACGCAGCGGCTTGAAGGAATTGAACGGATGTGGGACGGCGTGACTGTTCAGACTGTTGACCTTCCTGCTGGATCGGCCGCATACGCCAAGCTGGAAGACGGTGCGCTGATCTATGGTCTGCCCAGAGGCGCAGACGGGCAGAAGGGAGAGACGGGTGACACAGGCCCGGCGGATATTACGCTGTCCTTTGCGGATGGCGTGCTCACAATCACACCAAAGTAAGGAGGGATACGTATGGCGAACAACAGCTTTAACGCTCTGGTTGCGGATGTTAATGAGAAGATCGGCGAAATGAACAAGGCGATTTCCGAAGCGAACGGAGCTGCAGCAGTAGCCAGAAGCGCAGCGGATACGGCGACGCAGGAAACTGGGAAAGCCGTTGCAGCGACCGGTGCGGCAACCGAAGCGGCAGAGGCGGCAAACGCCGAAGCGGACGCCTGGGAGAATGTGGAGGTTGCGACTGAGACCGTGGACGATGTTGCAGAAGCCGATGTGTCCGTTACGGAGGCTGAAGGCAAGAAGCAGATGATTTTCAAGATTCCGCGAGGAAAGGACGGCGCAGCAGGCGCCAAGGGCGACACTGGTGCGAGCGGCGTGTCGTTTTCGCTCTCCGGCACGCGGCTCTATATCACGACCGGCTGAGGAGGAACGAGGATGGCGACAAAGATTCCGGCATACAGCTTCAGCGGCACGCACGCCTCTGAGGTGAAAAACGGCTATTGGTACATCTACCTGAAATCCGGTGGCACGCTCAATATGACCTATGCAAAATCCGGCGTGGAGGTCTGCATCATAGGCGGCGGCGCCGGCGGAGTGCGAAGCAACAGCACGGATGCCGGTTCCGGCGGCGGCGGCGGAGCGGTCACGAATCGATCCGGGATAAGCATTGCGGCGGGCACAGGCTATCCTATTGCCGTGGGCGACGGCGGACCGGTCCCGTCCGCAGGCCAGACTGCGAGCGGCGGCGCTTCTTCGGCGTTTGGTTTTACAGCCGCCGGCGGCGTATCCGGCGGGGGAAACGGCGGCGTGGGCACGGGTGCTGCCGGCGGAACCGGCGCGTATGCGTTCGGCGACAGCGGTCTGTCCCGTTATGGCGGCGGCGGCGGCGCTGGCGGTTCGGGCCCGGGCGGCGCTGGCGGCGGCGGCACGGGCGGGCAGACTGCCAATTATTTCAATGCTGTTGCACCCGCTTCGGCAGGCGCCGCGAATACAGGCGGCGGCGGCGGAGGCCAGGGACCGGGCGCATACTGGGATAACGGAACAAGCTACGCGCAGGGCGGCGATGCGGCAGCCGGCGGCAGCGGCGTCGTGATTCTGCGCGGCACCCAGGACGACAATCTGCCGGTATGGTTCAATGGAACGCAGCTTACCGAAATCTATTTCAATGGAACAAGGATTTCCGGTCTGATCTATGGAGGAACGAGACTTTTTGCAGGGAGGTGTAGAGAATGGCTGTTGAAGCGATGGGGATGCAGATCCGCATTCCGCAAGGCGATACAGGCAGCGTGAAATTCGTTTGCTACAATGGTGAAGTTTTACAGGATGATCGAGCGCTATTTACGGTTGCGAGCAGAAGCGGCATACCCATTCTGCGCAAAGTGCTCAGTCCTGACGAAAAAGGTGAAGCTTTTTGTCTGCCGTTTACCTTTGAAGAGACATCGAAAATGAAGCCGGACAGCTATGAATGGTCGCTGCGGGTGGTGAGCGAAGGCGCATTTGATTCAAACGGCAAAATGACGGGCGCAAAAGCCAGCCATACACCTGTACTGTGCGGAAAACTCATCATTCTACCCGTGGCAGGAGGTGCCAAATGAGGTTGTCAGAGACGAACATGCCTCGTTTTCGGTTGGTATCGGAAACGGAAGTAAAGGTTCAAATCGAAAAAACCAGAGGTCCTCAGGGACCGGCTGGCCCGACCGGCGCGGATGGATACAGCCCGACGATTGAGTTGAATCGTGTGAGCGGCGGCGTACAGATCAGAGTGAGGAACAAGAACGGCGAAGACATTGAAACCGTATATGACGGAAGAAACGGCACAGGCGAAGGCGGCGGTGGTTTTGATTACAGAATTGGTCGTGGTCTGAAGGTGACGGACGGAGACACGCTGGAAGTGGACACGGCGGATGTGGTCGAGGAAGATAATACGCTGCCGATCACGTCGGCTGCGGTGTATGAAACCGTGGGCAACATCAACGCGCTTCTGGCGACGATTTAAGGAGGACGATAGACGATGAGCACGCAGAGCGAAATCACAAGAATACAGACGGCGAGAAACAAGCTGCGCAGCAAGGCAGTTGCGTTGGGTATCGCCCAGAGTACGGCAAAGATTGATACACTGGCAACGGCGTTTGACGGGATCGAAAACAGAGGCGCTGTATCTGCGCAGGTACAGGAAGGCACGACCTACACGATTCCAAAGGGATACCACAACGGAAGCGGCACAGTATCCGGCGTGGCGGGCGGCGGGAACTATGAACTGGAGACAGGCAAAGTAGTTACGCCGACCAAGAGCCAACAGAACATCACGCCAGCAAGCGGCAAGTATGGCCTTGCAGAAGTGACTGTTGAAGCGATCCCGGAGAACTATCAGGATGTTTCTGACGTGACGGCGGTCGAGGCGGATGTACTGACGAACAAGATTTTTGTTAAAGCCGACGGCGAAGTCGCAGCCGGCACGATGAAGAACAACGGCGCGATCAGCAGGAGCATCGACGGCCTGACTACGACGAGCGCGACGATCCCGGCTGGCTACACCAGCGGCGGCACGGTGAGCCTGACCAGCGACATCGAAAATGCGCTTGCGGCGATTTAAGGGAGGGATGCAGGCATGAGCATCCAGAGCGAAATCAACAGGATCAGCAGCGAGGTGACGACGCAGACCGATCTGCTTGGACAGATTGCAGCGGAACTGGCTGGCAAAGCGGCTGGCGGCGATATTGAAATACAGACGGACAAGGATGCGGTTACGCCGAGCAACGTGGCGCAGACTGTGTGGCCTGATTCGGGATATGACGCGCTTGCCAAGGTGACGGTCAAGGCGATTCCGTCGGAATACATTGTTCCCAGCGGAACGAAGAACATCACAGCAAACGGCACGCACGATGTAACTCAATACGCGCAGGCGGTTGTCAGCGTTGATGCGCCGGAACCTGTGCTGCAAAGCAAGGAGGTCAGCCCGTCTACGTCCAGCCAGACGGTCAAGCCTGATTCGGGCTATGACGGTCTGTCTCAGGT
>JAFQOY010000153.1 GCA_017412025.1 Clostridia bacterium
AAATCCTGAAAGGAAACCGGAACGACGTTTCTCCCGAGATATGCAGTTATGCTGTAGAGAACTTCCGCATCGCAGCAGGGCTGTCCGACCAGCCGTACCGGGGTACGGTGTGCAATGACAGCGAGGTAGGAAAATGGATCGAGGCGGCGGCATACAGCCTCAAATATGCGCCTGATCCGGCGATGGAAGAGGAGATTGATGCGCTCGTCGACCTGATTGTTCAGGCGCAGATGCCGGACGGATACCTGAACACCTATTTTCAGGCGCTGTATCCGGATAAACGCTTCAAGCACTTCGCATTCAACTGCGAATTGTATAATATGGGCCATCTGATGGAGGCGGCAGCAGCGTATTATGCGGTTACCGGGAAGCGAAAAATGCTTGATTCGATGTGCAGTCTGGCGGATCTGCTTTGCACAGTGATCGGTCCAGGACCGGAGCAGCTTCATGTGTATGATGGACATGCCGAGATTGAGCTGGGCCTTCTGGCTCTTTATGAGGCGACAGGCGTCAAGCGGTACCTGGATCTTTGCGCGTATTTTGTGAATGAAAGGGGCAGGCAGCCGTCGTTTCTGCTGGAGGAGTCTTCGCTGCACAGAGAAGATCCGTCCATTCTGGATAGGTGGTTTGGTCTGGATCATCACCAGGCACATGCGCCTGTTGCGCAACAGAAACATGCGGACGGACATGCAGTAAAACTCACATATCTGCTTTGCGCGGCAGAGGATCTCAGCCGCCATGGAAAAGACGAAGAGGGAAAGCTGAAAGAGGCCGCAGACCGGATATGGGAAAACATGACGCTTCACCGCATGTACATCACGGGTGCGATTGGTTCGCAGGGATATGGCGAGCGGTTCACGGTGGACGATGATCTGCCCTCTGATCATGGATATGCGGAGACCTGTGCGTCAATTGGTATCGCTTTCTGGGGAAACAGGATGCTGCAGCGAAAACATGATTCTGCGATTGCGGACGTCGTTGAAACCGCGCTGTATAACGGCATGCTTGTCGGCTGGTCTCTGGACGGAACAAGATACAACTACACGAATATCCTACACTGTAAAAATGACGTGATGAGCTACAGACAGGATCAGCAGTATCTTTCTTTGCAGAGAAAGCTCTGGTACGAATGCGCATGCTGCCCGTCAAACATTCTCAGAGTGGTATGCAGTATTGAAAAGTACCTGTTCAGCGCATCTGAAGACACGCTGTATATCAATTCGTACGCGTCTGCCGGTCTGTCTTTTCAGCACGGAGGAAAGACAGGCGGGATGGAAATCCAAACGGCATATCCATATGACGGAAAGGTATCCATCCGGTATGCGGGTGCAGAACCTGCATCATTCCGTCTTGCACTCAGGATTCCGGACTGGTGCGCTTCGGCGGTTGTGCGCGTCAACGGACAGATCGTCAGATGCGCATGCGAAAATGGATACAGGATAATCCACCGGGAATGGTGTGCTGGCGATGAGATTGCGCTGGAGCTGCAGATGGAGGCCGAGCTTTACGGATCCTCTCCCGCTATCTTTGATACGGCAGGCAAGGCTGCGCTCAGAAGAGGCCCGCTTGTCTATTGCCTGGAGAGTATTGATCATGACGGCTCTCTTGCAGGCGTCACCTATGCGGTTGAGCATGAGGCCAGAACGCGTTGGGGTGAGCGCGAGCTTTCAGGCATTCTGCTCATAGAGATGCAGGGATACCGAAAGCGGATGTCAGAAAAGCCGTATGGAAGACTGTCGGAAGATATGGAGCCATGCAGGATAACTGGCATTCCGTACTTTGCCTGGGGAAACCGAGGCGTTTCGGATATGGACGTGTGGTTACCGTACAAGTAAAGTCCGCTTGTCCGTGCGCTTCAGACAGGTGAAGAAATCTCCAGATTCTCCTGAATCATCGTCGGCAACACTACTGCCAAACCGCTGTAAATCCTGCTTTACAGCGAACAAGGCAGGGTCTTTGCAATAAGTCCCATGTTCCCCGGAGCATGGGATTTTTACGTTTTTTGCGTCTTTAGCGCCTGCGGGCAGAAGCTGATTCGTCACGGTTTACGCCGTGTCGCCTTCCCTAATTTGCCCCAGCAAAATAAGCCTTCCCCTGTGGGGAAGGTGCCCGAAGGGCGGATGTGGTTCCGCCCCGCAGGGCGGCGAACAAAAGGGAAGCGCTGTTTTGCCGGGCATGAAAAAGCGGCGGACTGACTCAGCCCGCCGCTTTGCTCTGCACAATATGCAGCAAAAGGGGAAGATGCGTTACACCGGCGTAAAGCCGTGCTTGACGCGGTCGCGTTCCTCGGCGCGCTTGGCGTTGTTGAAGCGGTCCAGCGTGCCCACCAGATAACCGGTGATGCGGCGGATGCGGTGGAACGGCTGGTTCTGATAGTGGTACGCAAGCTCGACATAATCGCCGTCTACGCGGATGTCGATGGAATCAGGCCTGCGGCCATAGAGCTCCTCGCCGCGGGCGATGTAGGCGTTTATCTCTTCCTGCGGGCAGACGCCGCCGGTCAGATTGATCTGGCACATGCGCATAACCTCCATATCTTGTGTCTCTGCAAGTATTATAGCACAAACTGTTGTGATGTAAAGCGTTATGATACGCTGTACACAAAAAAACCTGCACAGCGGAATGCTGTGCAGGCAGAAATCATTTGGCGACGTAGCCGATCTTCTTCATAAACTTCTGGATCGTGCGCTCGGCGAGCATGCCTGCGCGCTCCGCGCCCTGGCGGTATACGCTCTCCATGTACTTCTTGTCCTTCATGATGCGGGCGAATTCCGCCTGAATCGGCGCGAGGGTTTCAACCGTCACGTCGGTCACGGCGGCCTTCAGCTCGCCGTAGCCCTTGCCCTCGAAGGAAGCGACGATCTTTTCCATATCCTCGCCCGTGAGCGCGCAGATGATGGACAGCAGGTTGGAAACGCCGGGCTTGTTTTCCGGATCAAAGCGCACGCAGGCGTCGGAGTCGGTGACGGCGCGGCGGTATTTGCGGCGGATGACGTCCGGGGTATCGAGCACGGAGATGAAGCTGTCCTCCGCCTCGGACTTGCTCATCTTGCGGGTCGGCTCCTGCAGGCTCATCACGCGCGCGCCGACCTTGGAGTAGTATCCTTCCGGAATGGTGAACACGTTGCCGTACACGCCGTTGACGCGCTGGGCGATGTCGCGGCAGATCTCCAGATGCTGCATCTGATCCTTGCCGACGGGGACAAGGTTCGCCTGATAGAGCAGGATATCGCCGGCCATGAGCACCGGATAGGTGAACAGGCCGCAGTTGATGTTGTCCGCGTGCTTGGCGCTCTTGTCCTTGAATTGGGTCATGCGGCTCATCTCGCCCATGTAGGTATAGCAGTTGAGCAGCCACGCCAGCTCCGCGTGCTGATGCACATGGCTCTGGAAGAAGAGGACGCTCTTTTCCGGATCAAGGCCGGAAGCGAGAAGCAGACCGAGCATCTGCATGGCGTTCTGGCGGAATTTGGCCGGCTCCTGGCGCACGGTGATGGTGTGCAGGTCGGCGACCATGTACAGGCAGTCGTACTCGTTTTCAAGCAGCTTCCAGTTGCGCATTGCGCCGATGTAGTTGCCCAGCGTGGGCGTACCGGTGGGCTGGATGCCGGAGAGAATGCGCTGTTTGCGCACAGGGGCCTGATTCTGTTCCATGGGACGGAACCTCCTTCGCTTGACGCGCCGCAGGCGCGGAATGATGCATAAACAAACGCGGCAGCCGTCTTTCGCGCGGGGGAAAGAGGACTTACAGCCCGTATATTGTATCACAAAGCGCCTGCAGGCGCAAGGCTGCAGGATACGCCCAAGGGCAAGTGCATGCGCACAAAAGCAGGGAACTGATTGACTTTTTTGGCCTGCAGCGGTATACTATCGGCGTATGTCGGCATTTGTGCCGACGGAATATGAACAGAACCTGCAGATATGAAGGAGAACATATGACACAGACGGAATACACCCGCGCGGTGGTGCTCATCCCGGCGTACAAGCCGGACGAGCGCCTCATCGACCTGACGCGCGAGCTGATTGACAATAAGCTGGATGTGATGCTGGTGGACGACGGCGGAAAGGAGGCCTTTGCGCATATCTTTGCCGCCTGCCGCGAGCTGGGCGCAGAGGTTGCCGTCCATGCGGTGAACATGGGCAAGGGCCGCGCGCTGAAGACCGGCATCAACGCTGCGCTGCTCAGGTGGCCGGATATGGCCGGCATCGTGACGGCGGACGCGGACGGCCAGCATACCCCCAAGGACATCATGCGCCTGATTGACGCGCTGCGTGAGCATCCGGACAAGCTGGTGCTCGGTTCGCGCGCGTTCACGGGCAACGTGCCGAAAAAGAGCCTTTGGGGCAACAAGATCACCAGAGCGGTGTACGCCCTTGTCAGCGGCGTGAAGGTCGGCGATACGCAGACGGGCCTGCGCGCGCTGCCGCGCTGCGCGCTGGAGGCGATGGCGCGCATTGACGGCGAGCGCTACGAGTATGAGATGAACGTACTGCTCAAGCTGCGCGATATGAATCTGGGCGTGTTTGAGGTGCCGATTGAGACCATTTATATCAACGACAATGCGGGCAGCCATTTCAATCCCGTCCGCGATGCGATCAAGATCTATATGGTCATCTTTAAGCACCTGTTTTCCTATATTTTTTCCTCCGGTCTGTCCTTTGTGATCGACATTTCGCTCTACTGGCTGTGCCTTGCCCTCGGGCTGCACCGCGCGGCGAGCAACGTGCTTGCGCGCATTGTCTCTTCGCAGGTCAATTACCGGATGAATAAGAACATCGTCTTCGGCAGGAACGGAGGCAGGTATTCCATGGTCAAGTACTACGCGCTGTGCATTGTACAGGGCGCAGTCAGCACGGGCCTTGTCTGGTGGCTGCCGACGGTGCTGCCGGTTTCCGCCGGCTTTATCAAGATCCCGGTGGATATCGTATTGTTTGCGATCAGCTACATGATCCAGCGGGACTACGTGTTCAACAAGTAACTGACCGTGCCCGGCGGATACGCGCGGGCGGAAGGAACGATATTCAGGATGAACCATCTGAGAAGAACGGATATCGCGAAAAAAGCGCGGCGGCGTGTGAGTATGCGCTCCGCGCTTCTTTTGACGCTCTGTGCATGTCTGGTGACGACGGCCGGACGCATTGCGCTGCTTGCCGTCCCGGCTGCGATCCGCCCGCTGCCGCAGATGCTGCTGACGCTGCTGGCCTTTGGCGGCTGCGCATATCTGGGGCTGTGCGTGCTTGACGGCGATCAGAGAAAGATGCTCGCGCACAGCGCGCCTGGCCGCGCGCAGATTCTTCATCTGGCGCTGCTGGGCATACTGGCCGTCTGCCCGATGACGCTGCTTTCCGATCTCTGGCGCGCGCTGTTTTCGCCGGGGGTATCCGTGCAGTATGCAGGAATTGCCTATGGCGCAGACGCAGCGCTGTTTCTGGTGCAGATGATCAGCAGCGCGCTGCTGGCGCCCATATGCGAGGAGCTGTTCTTCCGCGGCTATCTGCAGGGCGCGCTTGAGCGCTATGGAAGGGGGCGCGCGGTCGCGGCGGCTGCGCTGTGCTTTGCGCTTGTGCATGGCATGAACGTCGGCGCGCTTGCCGTGCATGCGCTGCTGGGCGTGCTGCTGGGCGCATTGATGATCAAAACGCGCACGATATACGCGCCGATGCTCGTGCACGGATGCTATAACCTGACGGTGATTCTGATTTCATACAGCGGATTGACGCCGCTTTTCAGCAATCTGACGCTTGTATCCTGCGCGCTGCGGCTGCTGGGCTGCGCCGCGTTTGCGGCGGCGCTGAGGAAGGCGTATGTTTTTCGTGCGTCCGTGATGACGCAGGGAGAGCGGCAGGCGTTTGATCTGTCCCGCAAGGAGGCGGCGCTGCTGATTGCGGCGCTGCTGGCGACGATCTGCGCGTGCGTGATATCGGGGGTGACGGCATGAACATGGCGCTGATCTGCATGGGCAGGCTGAAGGAAAAATACTGGCGGGATGCGGCGGCGGAATACGAAAAGCGCCTCTCCCGGTTTGGAAAGTTTGAGACGATTGAGCTGCCGGACCTGCCGGAGCCGGCCAATTCTTCGCCGGCGATCGAAGAGCAGATCCGGAAAAAAGAGGGCGCTGCGATCCTGACGAAGATCCGGGAAGGCGATATCGTGATCTGCCTGTGCATCGACGGGAAGCAGCTTGATTCCGTGCAGCTTGCGAAAAAGCTGACGCAGCTGATCGATACGTCGCGGCGCGTGGTGTTTGTCATCGGCGGGTCGCTTGGGCTCTCGCCCGAGGTGGTCGGCCGCGCGGATATGAAGCTCTCGTTTTCGCCGATGACCTTCCCGCATCAGCTGGCGCGCATCATGCTGCTGGAACAGACGTACCGCGCGCTCAAGATCAGCGCGGGAGAACGATACCACAAATAACAGGACGTCCGGGGAGATCTATTATGCATTATGATTTTGATCTGGTCGGCAAGATCGGCTCGATGGCGCTCATCCGCCGCGAGGACGCCGACATCGATTACAACATCTTTTCAAGGCTGGGACGCGAGCTGCGCCCGGGCATGCTCTGGGTGACCTCCGGCGCGGCGGAGATTGGCCGGCTCGACTACATCAAGCGCACCGGCCATGAGCTGACGTGCGACAGCGTGGACGCAAAGACGGACTACGCCGCGCAGGGACAGACGATCCTGATGGAGCAGTACCGCCGCTTTATTGCGCCGGAATACTCCGTGCGTCAGGTGCTGGTGGAGCATCAGCATTTCAATGACGAATACAAGCGCAGGCATATCCGCTCGCTGTTCCTGCGGGCAAAGGAGCAGGGCGCGATTCCGATTGTCAACTACAACGACCCGGTCTCCGACGAGGAGAACCGCAAGTGGGAGCTTTCCAAGCTGCGCAGCGAGCACCGGGAGGTGCACGAGTGCGTGGACAACGACGAGACGGCGGCGGTGATTGCGGGGCTGGTTTCCACGCGCGTGCTGCTGATCATGACGTCCACCGAGGGCATCTACGCGGATCCGAAGGATCCGGGTACGCTGGTGCGCGACGTGCTGGCCAAAGACGCGCGGAGCCTTGAAGCCAGGGTGCGTGAGCTGCAGCGCCACTGCGTGGGCGCGTCCCGCGCAGGCGCGAACGGCGCGCATGCAAAGCTGGAGTACGCGCTGGAACCGGCGCTGCGCGGCACGACGGTCATCATCGGCCATGGACGCCACCGCATCAGCGATCTGGTGGAAGGGCGCGTGCCCTGCACCCGCATCGGCATAGAATAAGCGGCAGGCGCGAAGGAGAGGGGAGAAACGCATATGAAAGCCAATTACCATACGCATACCACGCGCTGCGGGCATGCGTCGGGCAGCGATGAGGAATATGTGCTGGCGGCGATCAGCCAGGGCTTTGACGAGCTGGGCTTTTCCGATCACGTGCCGTGGCCGTACAAGTCCGGCTTCACGCATCCCGGCGTGCGCATGACGGTCGGCGAGCTTGACGGATACGTGGGCGATATCCGCGCGCTGAAAGAAAAATACGCAGACCGGATCAGTCTGCGCGTGGGCTTTGAGTGCGAGTATTTTCCGGATTATATCCCCTGGCTGGCGGAGATGAAGGAAGAAAAACAGCTGGACTATCTGATCCTTGGCAACCACTACGACGGCAGCGACGAGACCGGCATCTACTTCGGCGCAGCCAGAATACCTGCGCAGATCGTCCGGTATGTGGAGAGTACGATCAGGGGCATTGAAAGCGGCATGTTTGCGTACCTGGCGCATCCGGACGTGTTCATGCGCGGCTACAGGCGCTTTGACGCGACGTGCGCCGCGGCGGCGCGCGATCTGGCGCGGGCGTGCAGGGCGCACGGTTTGCCGATGGAGTACAACCTGCACGACCGTTTCCGCTTCGCCGGATACAACGACGACGGATATCCGCATCCGAAGTTCTTTGAAATTGTGTACGAAGAAGGCGCGGACGTCATCATCGGCGTGGACGCGCACGAGCCGCGCGAGCTGTCCGATCCGGCGCAGTGGAACCGCGCGGAAAAGGAGCTTGAACGCTTCGGCGCGCGCAGGTTCACGCATCTTGATCTGCGCTGAGGATCAGGTCGCATTTTTCAAAAAGACCATGCGCCTGAATATGCCGGTTCTCCATGGGAATCCACTGGGTCAGGAAGCGCTCAAGCTGCGCCTGACCGTTGCGCGCAAGGATGCGCCGCCGCTGCGTCTCATCGCTTACGGTCATCAGCGCGCGCAGGTGATAGCGGTCAAAGAGCTGGGGATTGAGGCAGTATGCGCCTTCGACGATCACGCAGCGCACGCCCGAAGGGACGCTGACGGGCGGGAGAAACCCTGGCTGCGGATGACAGCGGTAGGGACGATAGACGCACCCGCCGCCCTCAAGAAGCGGCGTGAGAACCTCGCGGTCAAAGCGGTCGACGTCGGCGTTTGAAAGCCGCGCGTCAAAGTATCCCTCGTATCTGTCGGCGAAGGGGATCGTAAAATCGTCCATGTGGACGATGCAGCATCCGGGGATGGACGCACGCAGGCTTTCCGCCAGCGTCGTCTTTCCACTGGCAGCCATGCCGTCGATGGCGGCGATGACCGTGCGCTTTTCGTTCATCAGGGACAGGAGGCGCGCTTTGAGCGCGCCGGGAGAGGCGTATGCAGCCATGGACAGCACTCCTTGAAAATCGGATTCCTTGCTGCAGTATAGCAAGGCGTGCGCACAAATGCAAGGAGTGACCGGAAAAACAAAAGCGTTGACACATACAAAAGCATGCATTATGCTGTACATGTACAGCACAAGGAGGAATCTGACGATGGGTTTTTTTGCTCGTATCCGCGCAGCCTTTGCGCGCTTTATGTCCGGCCGTTACGGAGTGGATCAGCTGAATATGGCCATGCTCTGGACGTCCGTGATCATGTCGGTCATCGGCTCAATCGCAGGGCTTGGCATTGTGACCATTCTGGCCGACGCGCTGCTGATTGTGATGTTTATCCGTATGCTCAGCAAGGACCGGTACAGAAGAGCGCAGGAGAACACGGCGTATCTGCAGAAGACGGAGAAAATCCGCCGGGCGGTTACGGAATGGATGAACCGCGTGAAAAACAGCAAAAAGTATCGCTACTTCAGCTGCCCCAAATGCAAACGCCGCCTGCGCGTTCCGCGCGGCGTGGGCAGCATCACCATCACCTGCAAGGACTGCGGCACGAAGTTTGACAAGAAGGCGTAATGCCCTGAAAGCGGACGGCAATGAAGCCGCCCGCTGTTTTGCATTCACGGGCTTTGCGGACAGGAGGGCAGACAGAGCAGGAGCATCAGCCCCGCGCACAGCGCGCCGAGCACGGGATAGCCGCTTTCAATCAGCGGACCAAAGCCGATTTGCGCGGCGCACAGGCAGACGAGCGCGCAGAGCGCGCAGCCGCCGGGCCGTGGAAGAGGAAGCATGCGCGTCAAGCCAAGGAGCATGGTCGTAAGCGTTGAAAACGCGGCGGCGTACATCGCGGCGGCGCACAGGAAATATCCCGTGAGCCCGAGGCGGCGGCTGAGGGCGACAAAGGGCAGCGGCTGGGCAAAGACGGAGGGCAGGTGTCTGCGGCAGACCAGCATGCCCAGCGTGAGCAGCGCGCCAAAGAGAACCGAAAAGAGCGTCACGGCCTGTCTGCGCTTTTCGCGGCTGAGCGAAAGCAGAAGCGGCAGACTGCCGCCGAGCATGGCGGCGTTGAGCGCGCTGTATGCCGCGCCGTCAAGCGCCGCGCGCACGGGGAGGCCGGGCGTCATGGCCGGCAGGAAGCACGCCTCTCCTGCGGGAAGCGCCAGCAGCGAGATAAGCAGCGCAGGCAGCACGGCGCACAGCGCCGCGCCCGGCAGCGCGAGGCCGGCAGCGCCGCGCAGGGAGAGCAGCGAAGCAAAGAGCAGCGAAAGCGCAAGACCTGCGCCGTATGCATGGCGAAACGGAAAGGTCAGCGCGCACAGCTCCGCGCAGGCGGCGAGCATGGCGCCGCCGGTGAGCGCAAAGAGCGCAAAGAACAGCCCGCCGCACAGCGCGCCCAGCCTGCGCCCGAAGCGGACGCGGCACAGGGAGGGCAGCGATGTGCAGCCGCTTCGCTCAAGCGCGGCGGGCAGACACAGGAAGAGGATATGGAGCGTCAGCAGCGCACAGACGACTGCTGCGCCCGCAGCGCGTCCATGCCCGGCGAAAAAGCACACGATCTCGCGCCCGGAGGCAAAGCCGGCGCCGATTACGCCGCTCAGGAGCGCCAGCGCGCAGGAGACAACCGCCATACAATCGACCCCCTCTGTGCCTAACCGTATGTGCGGGCGGCCGGGAAAAGAAGCTTTTGCTTCCCTTTTTGCCCGCTTCGCGGTATAATGAGATATTCGGTACGGGCTTTGGCGCTGTCCGTCAAATGAAACAGGAAAGCTGGCTGGTTATGCTCAGATACAATTACTGTGAGATCGATCTTGAAGCGATCCGCAACAACGTGCGCGTGATGCGCAGCGCCGTCGCCGGCGGTGCGGATTTTCTGGCGGTCGTCAAGGCGGACGGCTATGGCCATGGCGCTGTGCCGGTGGCGCGGGCGGCGATTGAGGCCGGCGCGGTCATGCTCGCTGTTGCGATTCCGGAAGAGGGCGTCGAGCTGAGGGAAGCGGGCATAGATACGCCGATTCTCGTGCTGGGCGGCATCGAGGAGGCGGCGGCTGAGGCGGTCGTCCGGCATGATCTGACGCAGGTGGTCTTTGACGAGGCGCGCATCCGCGCGCTGAGCGAAGCGGGCGCGCGCCTTGGAAAGACGGCCAAGGTGCATCTGAAGCTTGACACAGGCATGAACCGCATCGGCGTGCGCACGGAGGAGGAGGTCATCCGCCTGACGGAGATGATCGACGGCCTTGAGAACATTGAACTGACGGGCTGCTTCACGCACATGGCGACGGCGGACGAGGACGAAAGAGCGGATACATACCGGCAGATTGAGCGCTTTGAAGCGCTTTGCCGCGCGATTGCATCCGTGCATCCGGAACGAATCATCCGCCATGCGGCGAATACCGCGTCCATCTTCCGCTATCCGCAGGCGCATTTTGATATGGTGCGCGGCGGCATTGCGCTGTATGGCTATCCGCCGGTTGAAGAGGCGAAGGGGCTCATGCCGGCGATGCGCTGGGCTGCCCGGGCGGTGTATGTCAAGGAGATCATGCCGGGGGATAAGGTGAGCTACGGCGGGCTGTTTGAGGCCAAAGCGCCGGTCAGGGTGATGACCGTGCCAGTCGGCTATGCGGATGGCTACCGCCGGGGGCTGACGGGCAGAGGCTGCGTGCTCGTGCGCGGTCAGCGCGCGCCGATTCTTGGGCGCGTGTGCATGGATCAGATCATGGTCGACGTGACGCATATTGACGGCGCGCAGGCGGGCGACGAGGTTGTGCTCCTTGGCGCGCAGGGCGAAGAGATGATCGACGCGGACGAGATGGCGGCGTGGCTGGGCACGATCAGCTATGAGGTCATCTGCTCGCCCTCAAGGCGTGTGCCGCGCATATACAAAAACGCATGAACGGGGCGGAAGAAATCCGCAGCCGGATGAAGAAAATGCGCATGGGACTTGACGTGCGCCGCCAGCAGGCGGACGGCGAGGCCGTCTTTGCGCATATCCGCCTGCTGCCGGAATATGCAGGCGCGCGCTGCGTGATGGCGTATGCGGCGTGCCGCGGCGAGCTGCCGGTTGAAAGGGTGCTCCGGGATGTGCTTGACAGCGGGCGCGAGCTGGCGATGCCGCGCTGCGAAGCGCCGGGCGTGATGACCGCAAGGCGCGTGGAAAGCCTTGACCAGCTTGTGCGCGGCGCGTATGGCGTGCCTGAGCCGGAGGAGACGTGCGATGTGATACCGCCCGGGGCGATCGACCTGATCCTGGCGCCGGGAACGGCGTTTGATAGACAAGGGCACAGGCTTGGGCAGGGCGGCGGATATTACGACCGGTTTTTGCCCCAAACGCGCGCTGCGGTGATGGGCATATGCCATGACGCTGCGCTGCTTGAGCGGATTCCATACCTGCCGCACGACTGTGCGGTCGACGCAGTGATCACACCCTCGGGCGTGATCCGCTGCAGAAAGAGAAACGATATACAGGAGGGCTTCATATGAGCCAGACGAACGGAAAGGCAAAGGCCGCAAAGAAGAACAAGCCCCTGCGCCGGGCAGAAAAATGGGGAAGAGAGGTGCCGGGCATGGCGCTGAGGATCCTGGGCTTTATGGTCGCTGTGATCATCATGGGCCTGATGTTCAGCGCGCTGCAGGCAGTAGAATCCATCTGGCTGCGCTCGGCGCTGTCCGTGCTGATCCTCTCGGGCGTGCTGCTGCTGTGCTGCAACGAGGGCCTGACCAAGGGCATGAGCGACGCAGGCGCGAGCCGATTCTATGCGGATGCAAAGACGAAGGGGATTCCGCTTGCGGAAAGGGACGACGCGGCCTGCTATCATCCGCTCAAGCCGGTATGCGCCGGTCTGCTCGTGTTTGCCGTGCCGCTGGCGATGGCCGTCTATGTGGCGCTGACGACCAAGGGCTACACCTATTCCCTGCAGGATCTGCCTGCGTGGCTGACGGACAGCTACGGCGCGCGTCAGGACGTGATGGCGCCGCTCGCCGCATACGGCCAGCACGCCGGGATGACCGCGGCGGACTGGCTGCGCCTGATTGTGCGCCTGCCGGTGATGATCTATATCAATCTCTTTGCGGACCCGCTGACCATGGGCGCCGCGATTGACCGGGCGACGCCGCTGTTTCTGCTGACGTATCCGCTTGCCTATACGCTTGGCTACGCCGCCGCGCCGCGCATGAGGCGCAAGACCGAAAAGATGAACCGCCGCGCCAAGAAGATCGCGGTGCGCAAGGCGCAGAAGAGCACGCTGGCGCAGACGCTGGTGGGCGATCAGCACGGCGTGCACTACGGACACAGGGCGAACGACGACAAGCACAAGAAGAAGGAGCTTGTCTGAGCGGGAATAGGCGAATAGAGACGGAGGGCGAATGCGGTTGAAATCATTCGTCCTCTCTGATATAATGAAAAGACAGAAAAGCCGATCAGGGCTGAAAAATTCGGGAAGGGAGCGGCATGCGGCGATGAGAATCATTTCCGGCTCCGCGCGGGGCAGGGCGCTTGTCGCGCCGCCCGGGGAGAAGACGAGACCGACGCAGGACTATGTGCGCGAGTCGCTGTTCAACATCATCCGCTGGGATCTTGACGACGCGCGCGTGCTCGATCTGTTTGCAGGCACGGGCGCGCTCTCGCTGGAGGCGCTCAGCCGCGGCGCGAAGGACGCGGTGCTCGTCGACATGGATCGCGACGCCTGTGCGGCGATCCGCCGGAACATGGAGACAACCCGCCTGGGGGACCGCTGCCGTCTGATCGCCCGCGACTATCAGCAGGCGATGGACGAGCTCTCGCGCGCAGGACAGAAATTCGACGTGGTGTTCATCGATCCGCCCTACAGGATGGAGAATACCGGCGAGATGTGCGCGGCACTCTATGACAAAGGACTGCTGAGCGACGCGTTTCTCATCCTCGTGGAGCACAGACGGGGCATGGCGCCGCTGCTGGATCTGCGGTTTGAGGCGTTTGATCTGCGCCGCTACGGCGATACGGAGATCACGTTTGTGCGCGCTGCGCGCATAAAGGGGGCGGATGCGGATGCGTAAGCTTCTGTACGCGGGCAGCTTTGATCCGCCGACGAAGGGACACCTGGATATCATCGCGCGCGCGGCGGCGCTGTGCGATGAGATGATCGTGGCCGTGATGCATAACCCGGACAAACAGGGGACGTTTACGGCTGAGGAGCGCGTGGCGCTGCTTGAAAAGGCGTGCGCGAAGATCGGCAATGTGCGCGTGATCGCGCACGGCGGACTGCTGGTGGAATGCGCGAGGGAAAACGGCGTTTGCGCCGTGGTGCGCGGCGTACGGCCGCTGGGGGATTTTGAATCGGAATATCAGATGGCGCAGGTCAACAGGATGCTCGGAGGCGTGGAAACGCTGCTGATGACGACAAGCGAGGCATATGCCAGCATATCATCGAGTATCGTGCGCCAGATTGCATCGTTTGGCGCAGGGATTGAGCGCCTTGTGCCTGAGGAGATCGCGCAGGAGGTCGGCGCGATACTGGGCAGGAAGAAGGATTGAGGAGGGGCATCATGGATCACAGAGAAGACGCGGCGCGCGAGCAGCAGGCGCAGGCTACTGAGCAGCAGGCGCAGGCCGCCCAGCAGCAGGAGCGCACGGTGCGCAGGAGCGAGCAGCAGAGCGCAGCGAGCAGCATCGTGCAGACCATGCAGGTGATTGAAAAGATTGAGAACGTCATCAGGGACGCCAAGCGGGTGCCGCTTAGCCGCAGCAGGGTGACCGTGGACGCCAGCGTGCTGGAGGATCTGTTCGGCCAGCTGCATATCGCGCTGCCCAAGGCGGTCACGCAGGCGCAGAGCATCCTGGCAAACAGCCAGAATATTGTGAACAGCGCGCGCGCCAAGGCGGACCAGACGGCCGACGAGGCGGAGAAGGTATACAAGGATACGGTGAACGAGGCGCGGAAGTTCAAGGAAGACGTCATCGCCGAGATGGCAGAATATGAAAAGACCGTGCGCGCCAGGGCGCAGGAGGAAGAGAGCACGATCATCGCCGACGCTCAGATGCGCGCGAATCAGACGATCCTCGCCGCTCAGGAGAAGGCGCAGGAGCTGCTGGATAAAAACGAGATCACCCGCCGCGCCAATGCGTACGCGCTGGAGACGCGCGACCGGGCGGAGGCGGATGCGGACAGCATCCTGAGCCAGGCCTATCAGCACGCCGACAAGGTGCTCACTGGCGCTTCGGTTGTGCTCAGCCGCAGCGTGAGGGATATTGAGCAGGCGATCGGTAATCTGCGGGGCGGACAGAACTGGGAGCAGATGAACCAGCAGTGATCCGCGCGCAATGAACGGACAGATGGAGAGGTATACATATGAACGAAAAGAATACGCTGTATATCGTCGTGCCCTGCTATAAGGAGCAGGAGGTTCTGCCGGAGACCAGCAGGCGTCTTCGCGAAAAGATCCTCGCGCTGCGCGGGCAGGGGAAGATCAGCGCGCTGAGCCGTGTGATGTTCGTCAACGACGGATCAAGCGACAATACATGGCCGATCATCGCCCAGCTGCATGAGCAGGAGCCGGAGATCTTCTCCGGCGTCAATCTCTCGCGCAACCGCGGCCATCAGAATGCGCTGCTGGCAGGCCTGATGACGGCGGTCAACTATGCGGACATGATCGTGTCCATGGATGCGGATCTGCAGGATGATATCAACGCCGTCGACGCGATGGTTGACGCATACCATGAGGGCTATGAGGTGGTATACGGCGTGCGCAGCAAGCGCGAGACCGATACGTTCTTCAAGCGCTTTACCGCGGAAGGCTTCTACAAGGTGATGAAGGCGCTGGGCGTGGACATCGTATTCAACCATGCGGATTACCGCCTGATGAGCCGCAGGGCGGTCGAGGGGCTGGCGCAGTTTACCGAGGTCAATCTCTTCCTGCGCGGCATCGTTCCGCAGATCGGCTACAAGTGGACGACGGTGACCTATGAGCGCGCCGAGCGCTTTGCGGGCGAGAGCAAGTACCCGCTCAAGAAGATGCTGGCCTTCGCGGCGGACGGCATCACGTCCTTCTCGGTCAAGCCGATCCGTCTGGTGCTGACTGCCGGCGTGGTCATCTTCCTGGTCAGCCTTGTCATGCTGCTCTATGCGCTGGTTTCCAAGATTTCGGGTCATACGTCTGCCGGATGGACCTCTCTGATGGGCTCGATCTGGCTGATTGGCGGCATTCAGCTGCTGAGCCTCGGCGTTGTGGGCGAGTATATCGGCAAGATCTACAACGAGACGAAGCGCCGCCCGCGCTTCATCATCGAGAACGTGCTCAACAAGCAGGCGTAAAGCCTGCTTTAGTCTGTTGACATCAGCTGTTTTTTGACTAAGCAATAAGGCGCCGCTCCTTCCACCATCCTGCGGATGGTCCCCCTCCCTCAAGAGGGAGGCGTCAAAATGCTTATCAGAACAAGAATCTCTATTTCTGATAAGCTTCGTTGGAGGCTCCCTCCTGAGGGAGCTGGCTGCCGGAGGCAGACTGAGGGAGTGCTTGCAGAGGTTTTCGTTGACACTTTGAAGCAGGCGTAAAGCCTGCTTTTTTATGGCGGCGCATGCATGCGGACGAAGGAAGGATAACGATGATCAATCAGTATATCATAACGGTGACGGCGCTGGGACCGGACAGCGGCGATATGCTTACCATGGGCGCGCTGGCTGAGATGAAGGCGGCGGATGCGCTGGTGCTGCGCACAGCGCGCCACGGCGCGGCGCAGCTGCTTGACGCGCAGGGGATTGCGTATCAGACGCTGGATCCGCTCTATGAGATGTGCGGGGATTTTGACGAGCTGTGCGCGCGTGCGGCGCAGGCGCTGATTCAAAAGGCGCAGGGCTGCGGCGCGCTGTGCTATGCGGTCAGCGATCCGGCAAGCGACGCAACCGTGCGTGCGCTGGCCAAAGCGCTGCCTGAGGGGATTTGTCTGCGCGTGTCCGGCGGCGTATCGCTGGCGGACTGCGCGGCGTGCGCGGTCATCCCCTTTGGCGTGAACACGGAGAACATGCGCACGGTGACGGCGCTTTCCACGCAGGAGATGCGCGTGCAGGCGGACTGTCCGCAGGTGATCACGGAGATCGACAGCCGCTATATCGCCTCCGACGTCAAGCTTTGGCTCGGCGATCTGTTTGACGACGAGATGACGGTGTATTTCCTTGAAAACGCCGCTGCGCCCGGCGCGCAGGCCAGGCCGATTCAGCTGTGCGAGCTGGACAGGCAGGCGCATTACGACCATCGTACGGCGGTCGTGGTGCCGCGGGTGAGCGTGTATGAGCGCAGCCGCGCGTCGTATGAGGATTTTGTTGAGGTCATCGCGCGCCTGCGCGGCCCCGGCGGCTGCCCGTGGGACAGGGCGCAGACGCACCATACGCTCAGGCAGTACATGATTGAGGAAGCCTGCGAGGCTGCCGAGGCGATGGACGGGGACGAGCCGCAGAAGATTGCGGACGAACTGGGCGACGTGCTGCTGCAGGTGGTGCTGAACAGCTGCATCGGCGCGGAGCACAGGGACTTTACGGACCGCGACGTGACCAGCATGGCGGCGCATAAGATGATTACGCGCCATGAGCATGTCTTTGGCCAGGCAAAGGCGAAGGATGCGCAGGCCGTCACCTCCGTATGGGAAAACGCGAAGAAGAAGGAACGGGGCGAACAGACGGCGCTTGAGCGGGTGCTGGACGTTGCGCCGTCGCTGCCGGCGCTGATGCGGGGCCAGAAGGTTATCCGCCGCCAGTGGCAGGCTGATGGGCAGACGCATACAAAGGACGAACTGCTTGAAGAAATCCGCAATGCGGTTGCGGCGCTCGGAGCGGACGCCGCCGGAGAAGAGCAGCTTGGCGCGGCGCTGGAAAGCCTGTGCGCGCTGGCGCATGTGATGGATCTGGATGCGGAGACGGCGCTCAGGAGCGCAACTGCAAAGCGGATTGACGCTCTGCGCGACAAGACGAAAAAAACCCGTAAATAAAAAGAAAATTTTACGAATTGCATCTTTCCTCTTGCAGGAATGCAGGAAAGCATGTAGAATATGTCATAGTCGCCTTTCCGCGCGGCTGAGCAGGATTCGGCGCGACGCGGCGGCTTTGTTTAAGGAGGATATGGTGTACCATGAATAAGAACGAACTGAGCGCGGCCATTGCCGCGAAGGCGGGCCTGACCCGCAAGGACGCCGAGGCTGCCCTGTGCGCGATGAGCGACATCATCGCCGAGAGCCTCAAGAACGGCGAGAAGGTCCAGATCGTGGGCTTTGGCGCGTTTGAAGTTAAGGAGCGTCCGGCACGCAAGGCGCGCAACCCGAAGACCGGTGAAGAGATCCAGATCGGCGCCCGCCGTTCTCCGATGTTCAAGCCGGGCAAGTCCCTCAAGGAAGCTGTCGAGGGCTAAGTGCTGCAGGAAACCCCGGGAGGAAATCCCGGGGTTTTTATGTGCAGCTCCGCACTGCGGCGCTTGGTGCGCGGATGCGAAAAAAGAATGCGGGAATCCTGCTGGAATTCTTGCATACCGGCGGTTACGGACATATAATGGGACAAGATGATTTTATACGCATCGTGCATGAAAATGAACAGGTTTGAAGGGGCTGTTTCGGCTCCTCGCGGCGTTTCATGCCGTCCGGAATGCGTATCAGATGGAAGGAATTGCATATATGACATATCTGATCAAGCCGCTCAGCTATGTGCTGATCATCTCGCTGGGCTATGCGCTCAAGCGCGT
Source organism: Clostridia bacterium (assembly GCA_017412025.1). The sequence continues at coordinate 18,330 of JAFQOY010000153.1, forward strand.
CGGCTTTCTGAAAAAAACGGATCAGGCGCTGCTGTCAAAGATCATGCTCAATGTCACGCTGCCCTGCGCGATTATCAGCGGCTTTGCGGACGTCGGGCGTGATGCCAGTCTGTTTCTGATTTCCGTCATCGGGCTTTTGTTTGGTTTTCTGCCGATGCTGCTCATGTATTGGACGACCCGGGGCGTGAATCCGCGTCTGCGCGCATACAGGATGCTCAACGTCGCCGGAAGCAACATCGGCTGCTTCTCGCTGCCGCTGGTGCAGGCGTTCTTTGGCAGCCAGGGGGTGGTCACTGCCTGCATGTACGACGTGGGCAATGCGGTGATGATGACCGGCGGTTCATACACGATGACGTCGACGCTGCTGGGCGTTGGCAGCGAAAAGCGCGAGGGTGTGCGTGAGATTCTGATGAAGTTTGTCAAATCTGCGCCGTTTGATACGTATATGGTGCTTCTGGCGATGACGGCGCTGAATATCTCCATTCCGCCGGTCGTCTGCCAGCTGGTGCAGCCGACGGGGAACGCCAATGCATTTCTGGCGATGCTGATCATCGGGCTGATGTTTGAACCGGCGGCGGAACCGGCGCTGCTCAGAGAGACTGTGCGCGAGCTTGCGTTCCGGTACGGGTTTGCAGCGGCTGCAGCGGCGTGCTGCTGGCTGCTGCCGCTTGATCTGCTGGCGCGTCAGGTGCTCTGTGTACTGTGCTTTGCACCGGTTTCCGCGCTTGCGCCGATCTATACCGACCGCTGCGGCGGCGATGCGGCGCTTTCGGGTTTCACCAATTCGGTTTCAATTGCGGTCAGCCTGGTGTGCATGTTTGCATTGTCGATGTTTTTTATTGCGTGACGCGCACGCAGTCAGTATAATAGAACCACTGAAATACAGGGGGATGAAGGAAGATGGAAAAGGCAAAGGTATATTTTACGGACTTCCGCACGGTGGCCAACGGCGATGGCCTGACCAATAAGCTCAAGAAGCTGATCAAAAAGGCCGGCATTGGCGATATCGATATGGACGGCAAGTTTGTGGCAATCAAGATGCACTTCGGCGAAATGGGCAACCTCAGCTTCCTGCGCCCGAACTACGCCCGCGCCGTGGCCGACGTGGTGAAGGAACTGGGCGGAAAGCCCTACCTGACCGACTGCAACACGCTCTACCCCGGCAGCCGCAAAAACGCGCTGGAACACCTGCAGTGCGCCTGGGAGAACGGTTTCACCGCGCTGACCGTCGGCTGCCCGATTCTCATCGGTGACGGCCTCAAGGGCACGGACGACGTTGAGGTGCCGGTTGAAGGCGGCGAATACGTGAAGAGTGCAAAGATCGGCCGCGCAGTGATGGATGCGGATATCTTCATCAGCCTCACGCACTTCAAGGGGCACGAGTCCACGGGCTTCGGCGGCGCGATCAAGAACATCGGCATGGGCTGCGGCTCCCGCGCGGGCAAGGCCGAGCAGCACAACAACGGCAAGCCCGTCATCGAGGAGACGGACTGCCGCGGCTGTAAGCTGTGCATGAAGCTGTGCGCGAACAACGGCCTTGTTTTCGACGAGACCACCCGCAAGATGCACATCGACAACGAGCATTGCCTGGGCTGCGGCCGCTGCCTTGGCGCGTGCAACTTTGACGCCATTCACTTTGCCAGCGACAACGCCAATGCCGTGCTCAACTGCCGCATGGCCGAGTATGCCAAGGCGGTCGTGAGCGGCAGGCCGCATTTCCACATTTCGCTCGTGCAGGACATCTCTCCGAACTGCGACTGCCATTGCGAGAACGACGCGCCGATTCTCCCGGATATCGGCATGTTCGCTTCCTCTGATCCGCTGGCGCTGGATCAGGCCTGCGTGGACGCCTGCCTCAGGCAGAGCCCGCTGCCGGGCAGCCAGCTCTGGGACAACCTGAAAAAACCCGGCTTTGCCGACTGGGGCGATCCGTTCACCAACTCCACCCCGAATTCCGAGTGGCGCAGCTGCCTGGAGCACGCGGAAAAGATCGGTCTGGGCGTGCGCGAATACGAAATCATCGACCTGTAAGCCTGCAGGCGTCAACAGCAGTCCGCATCCGTGCAGCACGGATGCGGACTGAAACAGTAAGGAAGAAGGATGTACATCAATGCTGGATATCGTCATGCGTGCCGGCAGCTTTATCGCCATCATCGTGCTTGGGTATCTGCTCAAGAGGATCGGCATGTTCAAACAGGAGGACTTCGGCGTCCTGTCTAAAATAGCAATCCGCATCACGCTGCCCTGCGCCATCATCGTCAGTTTCACCGGCAAGGTCATCGATCCCGCGCTGCTGAGCCTGCCGCTGATCGCCCTTTTCTGTGGCACGGTCTATGTAACGCTCGGCTATGTGCTCAGCCGGGGAAGGACGCGGGAGCAGACGGCCTTTACGATGGTGAATCTGGCCGGCTACAACATCGGCAACTTTGTCATCCCCTTTGCGCAGAGCTTTCTGGGGCCGATGTCGGTGATCGCCATCAGCATATTTGATATCGGCAACGCGATGGTCTGCCTTGGCGGCGCGTTCAGCATAGCGTGCATGGTCAAGGACGGAAGCCGCTTTTCGCTCGCACGCATCGGCCGCGCGCTGCTGCGTTCGGTTCCCTTTGTCGTCTATATCATCATGCTGACGATGTGCTTCCTGCACATTCAGACGCCCCGGTTCATCCTCACAGCGGCGGAAATCGGCAGCAGCGCCAATGCGTTTGCCGCAATGCTGATGCTGGGCGTGGGCTTTAAGCTGGAGGCCAAGCGCGAGCAGCTGCTGACCATCGCGCGCATTGTCGCCATCCGCTACAGCACGGCGATCGTCTTTGCGCTGATCTTCTATTTCGTTATGCCCTTTGCGCTGGAAATTCGCCAGGCGCTGGTCATTCTTGCGTTTGCGCCCATCGGCGCGGCGGTGCCGGGCTTTGTGGGCGAGATGAAGGGAGATATCGGCCTTTCAAGCGCCATCAACTCCATCTGCATGGTGATCAGTATCTGCATCATCGTATCGCTGCTGCTGGTGATGCTGTGACGGCGGGACGGAGTATGCTTCAGACAACGGAGGAAAAGGCTGTGCAGGAACTGATAAAGGGCCGGATCTACCGGCACTTCAAGGGCGATTATTATCTGGTGGAGGATGTGGCTCGCCACTGCGAGACGGGCGAGGATTACGTCGTATACCGCATGCTCTACGGCGACGGCGGCCTGTGGATCCGCCCGGAGGCGGAGTTTCTCAGCGAGGTCGACCGGGTAAAATACCCGGACTGCCCGCAGCGATACCGCTTTGAGCTGCAGGAGATTGCAAGCGCGGCAAAGCGATAATGGTATTTCTTTTGTCCGGCATAACGCCGGACTTTTTTGTGCGCAGAGTGTGCCGGCGCATGGCGAAGAACGGAAACAGACGCCGCAAAACAGTGACCGTTCGACAAAAAAAGATGGGACAGGCAGGAAACGGGATATTGATCAAGAAATATATAAAGATGGTTTATTCTGCTTGTCGGCAGAAAGAACGGAAAAACAACCCGGAGGATGATCGCGTGGAGCATCGCAGGCGCAGACAACCGAATATGGAACCCGAACGGGAGCCGCTCCTGTCCGCGCCGGAAACGGTGAGCGCGGACGAAAAGCAAAACGCGCAAGAGGAGCCTTCTGTGCCGCATACGCATCGCAGAAGGCGGACGGCACAGGCGACTGCCGCCGTGCCGCAGGACGTCTCCGGAGAAGAAAACATGAAGGCGCTGCAGGAAATGCCGCTGGATGAAACGCCGGCGGCGGATGAACGGCAAACTGCGCTGGAGCAGACGCAGGAGGAACCGAAGCCTGAGCAGGCGACCGGTGAAGGAGACGCCGCCCGGATTCCCGTCGTGGATATGCGCTCGGGAAGGGAGCAGCGAAGCGGCCCGCAGGCTGCCCGGCAGCCCCGTCCGCGCAGAACCCTCAGAAAGAAGCCGAAGAGACATGGCCGCATATACAGGAGCCGGATTGCCCGGGAGCAGATGCACAGAGCGGCGGACAGGCTTGGTAAGGGCGCGGCGGCGCTGGGGCGGACGGCGCTTGGCGCGCTTCGCCGCACAGCGCATCTGGTTTCGACCGCTGCAGCACTTTGCGCACAGAAGCTTCCTGCGATGAAGCGGAAGGCAGAGTCCGTCGTAAGAAAGCGCATCAGCGAGGACGGGCATGCGCCGCAGGCGGCTGAGGTTGAGCTGGAAGCGATCAGGCCGGAGGACTATCGCGGCAAGGCGAAGTCCCGCACGCAGCAGGAGAGCAGAGCCGCACGACAGGAGGACGAAGGGTCCTTTGTGCTGCAGCATCGTGGAAGGGAAAGGCGCGGTCTGGCCGGGCTGTCTGCATATCTGCAGAGGCTGGACGCGCACCGGCTGCTGAGCTTTGTGTTTGCCGGCGTGGCCTGTGTCAGCGCATGCATGATCGTGAGCATTCTCTGGCGCACCGTGCGGACCACGATGACCAACAAAAAGCTGGCGGAGATATACGCTCAGGAGAGCGAAATGGCGGCGGAAAGCACCGCTGCGCCGGAGCTGGCTGTGTTCGAGCCGGAGGAGTCGGCTGCGCCGCAGGATATTGCGGAGGAGAGCGCCGCGCCGGAGGGAATGGAGTATGAGGATGCCATGCAGGCGCTGACGAAAAAGATCCAGAGCCAGGACGCTCAGCCGACGGCTGCGCCCGCGCCGACGCGCCAGCCCATGGGGAAGCGCATATTCCACCATGTCGGCGGCGATGCGCTGCCGCAGATGGAAGCGCTGCACAAGCAAAACCGCGACATCGTGGGCTGGCTGAAGATTGAGAACGTGCTCGATCTCCCCGTCGTCTACAGGGACAACAGCTATTACCTCACGCGGGATTTTTACAAGAACAAGAACACGGCAGGAACGATTTTCCTTGACGAGAATCATCCCTTCAAGGATAAGACGCAGAACATGCTGCTCCATGGGCACAACATGAAGGACGGCACGATGTTCGGCAGGCTCGTTCAGTATGAGACGGATCTTGACTACGTCCGCTGGCATCCGTTTGTGAAATTCGATACGCTCTGGCGCAAGGAGGAATATGTGATCTTTGCCGTGCTGCGCGTATCCCTCGATGTGAAGAGCAGCGAGTTTTTCAATTATTTCTCGCATCCGACTTTCTCAAGCGATGCGGAGTTTGAAGCGTATATCCGACAGCTGCAGCTGCGCTCGCTCTATGCGATTCCGATTGACGTGGAGCCGACGGATGCGCTGCTGACGCTTTCCACATGTCTTGAAGAGGATCGCCTGGTGATCGTCGCTAGGCGCGTGCGCAGCGATGAGGATCATATCAGCCTGCGCAAGTTCACCAACCTGACGACCAGACAATAACGACCAGAGAACCCGTACAGGAGGGCGCTATGAACGAGGGAATCCGCTTTGATCTCGCATACGACACGATGCCCTGGCACAAGGTGGACGCGGTGATTTTTGACATCGGCAACGTGCTGATCAGATTTGCGCCGGATGATTTCCTGGAGCAGCTCTTTCCAGGCGATGAGCAGAAGCAGAAGGACATGCTTGCGCGCGTGTACAAAGGGAAGTACTGGCTGCAGTTTGACCGCGGGACGATGACCTATGAGCAGGCCGCGGCGCTGCTTGCGCAGGAATTCGGCGGGACGCAGGCGGAATACCTGCATGCGCTGGCCGGCTGGATTGAGCTCAAGACCCCGATGGAGGAGGGATGGCGGGCTGCGCGCCGCTGCAGGCGCGCAGGCAAGAAGCTCTACCTGCTCTCCAATTATCCGCAGCAGGGCTATGAGCGGCTGCGCGTCAAGTTCAGCGAATACTTTGACGGCCTGTTTGACGGCGGCGTCATTTCCTGCTATGTCCATCAGCTCAAGCCCGAAAAGGAGATCTATCGGACGCTGATGGATCAATACGGCATTGAGCCTTCGCGCGCTGTGTTTATAGACGACACGCTTTTCAATGTCGAGGGCGCGATGAAAATGGGCATCCATGGATTTCATATGCATGAAAGCGGCATGATGGATCGTTTCTTCGTATAAGGTATAGAGGAATCGGATGATCCGAAATGCGTTTACCCGGAGGAAAAGACAATGATCAAGCGAATTGCAGCGGTGCTGACGGTTTTCTGTGCGCTTTGGCAGGGCGCGTGCGCGCAGGGCGTGATGCTTGGCGTGCAGGTGAAGGATACGCCCTCGCCCGCGCCGACGGCCAGCGCTGCGCCTGTGCAGGAGGCTACGCCCTCAGAGGCGGAAGAGGCGTCCTTTGAATTCAGGGAGATTACTGCGGAGGAGATCGAGGCCGCCGGTCTTGGCGAGCGGATTCTCATGCGCGGCATGGAGGGCGAGGACGTCGCGCTCATGCAGCGCAGGCTCTATCAGCTGGGCTATTATCTGGGGGAGATCGACGGCGTGTTCGGCCTGAGGACGCGCACGTCGGTGTATGCCTTCCAGCGCGCACACAAGCTGGAAAAGATCGACGGCAAGGTTGGGCCGGAGACCATCGGACGGATGTTTGCGCAGGATGCTGTGGTGAAGCCCACGCCCACGCCGACCCCGACCCCCACGCCCAGCCCGACGCCGCAGCCCACGCCCACGCCCGTGCCCACGCCTGTGCCCACGCCTGTGCCGGATGCGGCGGGCGCGCCGTTTGCCATGCAGGCGCTTGGCATGTACATCGGCGACAAACCGGTTGAGCTGATGGCGGGAACGGACACAGACGGCGAAATCCTCTATCCGCTCTGCGGCGTTCTTAGCCATATGGGCTATGCGTACAGCTGCGACGGCATGGGCAGCTGGCAGCTGCTGCGGGAGACGGACGGCTCGGAGATCGTGATGATGACCGACGGCAGCGACGGCGCGCAGCCGATGGCGATGGGCTCCTTTGACGGCGTGCTGTTCCTCGCGGATGAAAACAGCCGCGTCTATGCCTATGCGCAGGAGGCGTATGTCGCCGCGCCTGTGCTTGAAATGATCGGCATGACGGTGCTGCTGGTTTCCGGCACGCCGGTGATTCACTGAGCAGAATCATCTGAACACCCTTGAAAGAGGGTGTTTTTTGTAAAATTAAACCGGAGGTTTAATGCATCTGCATCCGTAATCGTGCTATACTGTATACAACAAAGAGAGTCGAAGCGGTGTTGAGCAATAATTGACAGACGCTGACTCGAGGACTATACTGATATATAACAAAAGTTGAATGAGGGAGGAAACGAAATGAAGAAGGTTTTTGCGATGCTTCTGGCGCTGATGATGCTGTGTACCTGTACGGCGCTTGGCGAGAAGAGCGGCAACGATCTGGGCGTTGAATTCTACAATGCCGGCGACTATGAGCAGGCCCGGATTCATTTTGAGCAGGGCGCTGTGGAGGGCGACTCCTACGCCATGAACAACATGGGCGTGCTCTACGAGAACGGAGACGGCGTCGATCAGAGCTATGAAGAGGCGCTCGCCTGGTATAGGAAGGGTGCGGAAGCAGGCTGTGCGGAAGCGATGAAGAACGTCGGTACCTTTTACGAGAACGGATATGCCGTTGAGCAGGACTATCTCATGGCGCGCCTGTGGTATGAAAAGGCTGCAGAGCTGGACAACGCCGCCGCCATGGCGCATCTGGGCAAGCTATATATGCGCGACGACCTGGGCTATGAGCCGGACGCTGTCAAGGCTGTGCGCTGGATGGAAGCAGCGATCGATAAGGGCCATGCGGAGTGCTCGGTGTATGAGCAGATCGGCGCGATCTTCTACGATGGACGCGGCGAGGTGGAGAAGGACGTCGTCAAGGGCGTCAAGTACTTTGAGGAGGCCGTGCGTCTTGATAGCACCTACACCTATGCGTATGAGTGCCTGGGCCATGCCTACTGCAAGGGTGAGGATGGAATCGAGCAGGACTATGTGAAGGGCGCCGCGTACCTTGAAAAGGCGGTTGAACTGGGCAGCGCGGAAGCCTATGTCAACGAGTGGCTCGGCGTGATCTATTACGACGGGCGCGGCGGCATGGAGAAGGACGTCGTCAAGGCAGTGAAGTATCTTGAAGAGGCCGTGCGTCTTGACAGCACCTTCACTTATGCGTATGAGTGCCTGGGCCATGCCTACTGCAAGGGCGAGGACGGAATTGAGCAGGATCATGTAAAGGGCGCTGCGTACTTTGAAAAGGCGCTTGAGCTGGGTAGTACGCATCTGTGCGCTTACGAGTGGCTCGGCGTGATTTACTACGACGGCCGCGGCGGCGTGGAGAAGGACATCGTCAAGGCTGTGAAGTACTTTGAAGAAGCCGTGCGTCTTGATAGTACCTACACCTATGCGTATGAATGCTTGGGCCATGCGTACTGCAAGGGCGAGGATGGCATTGAACAGGACTTTGTGAAAGGCGCGGCCAGCTTTGAAAAGGCGGCTGAGCTGGGCAGCGAATCCGCATACGTGTACGAGTGGCTCGGTCAGATTTACTACGATGGACAGGGCGGCGTGGAAAAGGACGCAGCCAAGGGCGTCGCGTACTTTGAAAAGGCGGCGGAGCTTGGCAGCATGTATGCATATGCCTATGATGTGCTCGGCTATATCTACTACGGCGAGCATGAAGGCTTTGTGACGGATCGCGAAAAGGGCATCGCCTACTATAACAAGGCGGTTGAGCTGGGCAGCGAATACGCGCAGGAGCGCCTGGACGAGATCAGCTCAGAGTAATACGCAATCAAGATGCGGGAGCGTCCTTCGGGGCGCTCCTTATTTTTGTGGTTTCCGGTGTGTTTCGCAAAGAAAGACAACAAACCGCCAAAGAACCCCTTTCTGTTTTCGTAAATATTTGATAAAATAAAATCAATATGAGATACTCTGCGATCGTGGGAGGAACGGCGATGAGATACGGATATTTTGACGACGCAAGGCGTGAATATGTGATCGACCGGATGGACGTACCGGCGTCGATGACCAACTATCTGGGCACGCAGCGCATGGGCGCTGTGATTTCCCACAACGCGGGCGGCTACTGCTGGCTTGATTCGCCGCAGTATCACCGCATCACACGATTCCGTCCCAACGGCGTGCCGATGGATTTCCCGGGGCACTATGTCTATCTGCGCGACGGGGACAGCGGAAAATACTGGTCGCTCAGCTGGCAGCCTGCAGGCCTGCCGCTTGACGAGGCGAAATATGTCTGCCGGCACGGGCTGAGCTATTCGACGTTTGAATGCATATATGAGGGGATCGAGGCGAGGCAGACGCTCTTTATTCCGCGCGAGGATGGCCGTCACGATCCGGTGGAGATTTTTGACGTGCGCATCCGCAATACGACGGACCGGGAGCGCAGGATTTCGGTGTACGGCTATGTCGAGTTTTCCTTCCATCATATCGACATGGATAACCAGAATTTCCAGATGAGCCTGTATGCAGCCGGTTCGCACTATGAAAACGACGCAGTGCTCTGCGAGCTGCATTACGAGGAGGACAGCTATCAGTTCTTTGCAGGCAATTTTGCGCCGGACGGATACGACGGCGTGCGCGACAGCTTTATCGGCCTGTATCATACGGAGCGCGATCCGCAGGGCGTAGTATCCGGCAGGATGGCGTGCCGGACGGAGCTGTGCGGCAACCCCTGCGGCGCGCTGGAGAAGAAGCTGATGCTTGCGCCGGGCGAGGAGAAGCGCGTGCTGTTCTATCTGGGTACGGGCCGCGCAGAGGCGATTGAACGCGCGCGATGCGAGTATGACGAGGCGGGGACGGACAAGGCGTTTGCGGCGCTTGCTGCATGGTGGGAAGAAAAGCTTTCCGCGCTTCAGGTGAAGACGCCGCATGAAAACATGAACCGCAGCCTCAATATCTGGAACCTGTATCAGAGCGAGATCAACGTGCTCTTTTCCCGCTTCTCTTCCTTTATCGAGGTTGGCGGGCGCACGGGTCTTGGCTATCGCGATACGGCGCAGGATGCGATGTGCATTCCGCATGCAGAGCCGGATATGTGCAGGACGCGCATCGAGCAGCTGCTGCGCGGTCAGGTGTCCATGGGCTATGGACTGCATCTGTTTGATCCGGCATGGTTTGAGGAGAGGAAGCAGCAGTCCTTCAAATCCCCGACTGTCGTGCCTGCGCCGGATAAGGCGGACATGATTCACGGTCTCAAGGATACCTGTGCGGACGATGCGCTCTGGCTGCTGCCCGCGATTATGGAATACGTGCGCGAGACAGGCGATCTGGCGTTCCTTGATCGCATGATCCCCTTTGCCGACGAGGGCGAGGAGACCGTATACGGCCATATGAAGCGCGCGCTGGATTTCTCTTATACACAGGTGGGCAGAAGCGGCGTGACGAAGGGGCTCAGAGCGGACTGGAACGACTGCCTGAACCTTGGCGGCGGAGAGAGCGCGATGGTTGCGTTTCTGCTGATCTGGGCAACGGAGCATTTTCTGGACGCGGCGCGTCGGCTGGGCCGGTCGGAGGACGTCGGCATATATGAGGCGCGCATGCAGAAGATGACTGACACCTGCCGCAGCGTGCTCTGGGACGGGGCGTGGTTTCTGCGCGGCATCACGGCAGACGGACGGCCCATCGGCACGCATGCGGCCCGGGAGGGCAAGGTGCATCTGGAGAGCAATACGTGGGCGGTCGTATCCGGCGCGGCGACGCGGGAGCAGGGCCTGTCCTGCATGGATGCGGTGGATGAATGGCTCTTTACGCCCTATGGTCTGATGCTCAATGCGCCGTCTTTCACGCAGCCGGACGACGCTGTCGGCTTTGTTACGCGCGTATATCCGGGCGTCAAGGAAAACGGCGCAGTGTTCAGCCATCCCAACCCGTGGGCATGGGCGGCGGAGTGCCGCCTGGGGCGCGGAGACCGGGCGATGAAATTCTATGACGCGCTGCTGCCGGAAAACCAGAACGACATCATGGAGATCCGGCAGGCAGAGCCGTATACATACTGCCAGTTCATCATGGGCAGGGACCATGAAAAGCACGGCAAGGCGCGCCATCCGTTCATGACCGGATCCTCTGGCTGGGCGTACTATGCGGCGACGCGGTATATGCTGGGCGTGAGGCCGGAGCTTGACAGCCTGACGGTCGATCCGTGCATCCCGCAGGCGTGGGAAGGCTTTGAGGCTGTGCGCCGCTGGCGCGGCGCGGCGTATCATATTGAAGTCAGGAATCCGGCCCATGTGAGCAAGGGCGTCGTCTCCATTCAGGTGGATGGAGAAACCGTGGAGCGCATTCCTGCCTTTGGCGGAGGAAGCCATCGCGTCGTGGTGACGATGGGATAAGAAGGGGAGGTACTGAGGATGATCCGATTTGGTACGGGCGGCTGGCGTGAGGTCATCGGAGACGGATTCACGCGGGCGAATATCCGGCGCATTGCCTGCGCGGTGGCGCGGCGCATGAAGGCGGAGGGCGTGGAGGAGCAGGGCTTCTGCATCGGCTACGACCGCCGCTTTCTCAGCAGGGAATCTGCGATCTGGTTTTCCGAGGTGATGGCAGGAGAGGGCGTGAAGCTGTACTTTGTCAATCTTGCCGCCCCGACGCCGCAGATCATGTTTACCGTCAAGCACATGGATCTGCCCTACGGCGCAGCCGTGACGGCGAGCCATAACCCGGCGGTATACAACGGCATCAAGCTCTTTACCCGCGGAGGACGCGATGCGACAGAGGATGTGACGGGCGAAATCAGCGAAGAGGCCAACGCGCTTGTCGACGAAGAAATTCTGTCCATCTCTTTTGACGACGCGCGCGCGTCGGGCCGGGTGATTTTCATCGATCCAAGAGACGAGTACCTGGATTCCATCATGGACAAGATTGACATGGACGCCATCCGCTCGCGCAGGCCGCGCGTGGTGCTCGATCCGATGTACGGCGTGAGCCTGACGGGCCTGATGACGATTCTCTTTACCGCCCGATGCGATGTGGACGTGATCAACGACCGGCATGACGCGTTCTTCGGCGGGCATCTGCCTGCGCCCAATCCCGATACGCTGCGCGACCTGCAGGGCTCGGTGGCGGATCATCATGCAGATCTGGGCATCGCGACCGACGGAGACGCGGACCGACTGGGCATCATCGACGAAAAAGGCCGTTATGTTTCGGCCAACGACGTGCTTGTTCTGCTGTATTACTATCTGCTCAGGTACAAGGGCTGGCGCGGCGCGGCTGTGCGCAATATCGCTACGACGCATATGCTCGATCGCGTGGCAGAGGCGTTCGGCGAAAGATGCATCGAGGTGCCCGTGGGCTTCAAGCATATTTCCGCCGGCATGGAGGAGCACGACGCGCTCATCGGCGGCGAATCTTCCGGCGGCCTGACGGTGCGCGGGCATATCAGCGGCAAGGACGGCCTGTATGCGGCGTCGCTGCTGGTGGAGATGATTTCTGTGACGAGAAAGCCGCTGTCTGCGCTGCTCAGAGAGGTTGCGGATCGGTTCGGCGCGCTCAGCATGGCGGAATACGACTGGGCGCTGACGGTCAGAAGCCGTGAGACGATCCGCGACAGGCTGATGGTCAGGCAGGAGCTGCCCGACTTTGGCGTGCCCGTCGTGCAGGTCAGCTACCGCGACGGCTGCAAGGTTTACTTTGAAGAGGGATGGATCATCGCGCGCTTTTCGGGCACGGAGCCGCGCGTGCGTATCTTTGCAGAGATGCCGACCAGGGAGCGCGCGAGAGGGCTTGTGCGCACGATGGCCGCATTCCTCGATCTGGAATTCAATGATTAAATCGTTCCCTCCGCCTGCATATACAGGCGGAGGGCTTTTGCAGGTGATATCATGAAGCTCAAATCCATCCGCGTCCAGATTCTGGCAATCATGCTGCTGTGTTATCTGGTGCCGACGCTGCTGCTGGGCGAGTATATGGGCGGCGTATTCTTTACCGATCTGAAGGAAAAGACGGAGGCTGCGCTTACCTCCGGTGCGGAGCATGCGCTGACGCTGACGCGGCAGAATGCCGCCCGCGTGATTACGCTGGCCAAGGACGCGACATACGACGCGGAGCTGACAAACGCATATGCGTCCTATGCGTCCGGCGCTGTGGGCAGCGCGGAGTTTCTGCGCCTGTCGCGCGGATATCTTGAGCGCAAATACGGGCGCGAGGAGGCGTTTACGTTCGCGGTTTTTTTCCCGCTGAGCGAGCCTACGCTGCCGATTTATAACCGCGCGGGATACGAGCGCGCGACGCGCTATCAGCAGTCTGCGCACGCGCGCGTGCTGGAGCTGGGCGGCGGGCTGGATACACGCTGTCTGTTTATCCGGGAAGGGGAGGATACCTATCTGATCCGCAACCTGTACAATCTGCGGATGGAGCGCTTCGGCATGCTGGTGTTGGGCATTGACATGGAGACGCTGCTCGTTCCGATGCGCGAGCTGGAGGCGGCATGGGATGCGGAGATTGACGTCCGCCTTGGAGAGGCCGGAGGCGAGGGGATCGACTGGGACGGGGTTTTGCCGGGGCTGTCCGATGCGGGCGGCGGCGATGAAATCACATATGCCAGCGTGACAGGAGACAGGGACTATGCGCTGAGGATGCGCATGACCGTATCCAAGCATCGCGTATACGGCGAGATGGAGGCGTTCAGGAGGATGATGGCATATCTGTTCCTGATGCTTGTGCCGGTTATGGCGCTTATCCTCTGGTATGTCAACCGGCGCATCGTCCGTCCGATTGCGATTCTGTCAAGCGCTTCGCGCAGGATTGAGGCGGGGGAGTGGGGCATTACGGTGCCGATGCATGGCGGGGACGAGCTGGGCGACCTTGGGCGTGCATTCTCGGGGATGAGCATGAAGATTGCGAACCTGATTGACAAGACCTATAAGGAAGAGATTGCGCTTCGGGACGCCAGGATTCAGGCGATGCAGAGCCGTCTCAATCCGCATTTCATCAACAATGCGCTGGAGTCGATCAACTGGCAGGCGCGCATCGAGGGCAGCGAGACCATCAGCGCGATGGTGGAGAGCCTGAGCGTACTGCTCAATGCGAGCATGGCGCGCGGCGATAAGCGCATGGCCCCTCTTTCGGAGGAAATCGGGGTCGCCAAAGCGTATTTTTACTTCATCCGCCAGCGCTTCGGGGAGCGTCTTGACGTCGTGCAGGAGATTGAGGGGGACGTGCTGGATGCTGTTGTGCCGCTGCTGACGATCCAGCCTCTGCTTGAAAACGCGGTAGAGCATGGTATTGCGCCGGCAGGCGGCGGAGCGATCGGCCTTTCCTGTGCGATGGAAGACGGCATGCTGGTGATCCGTGTCAGCAACGGAGGAAAGCCGCTTTCCGAAGCGGACAGCGAAAACATGCGCGCAGCGATCCGGGGCGATACGCGCGGCGGCGAACACCTGGGTCTGGCCAATATTGCCAGCAGGCTGGCGCTCATCTACGGCGGCCGGGCGCGGATACAGGCGGAGGCCTCCGCGCAGGGAGAGACGGTCGTTACGCTGCGCATCCCGCATGGGAAGGACGCCTGAGATGATGGGGTTTCCTCCGTGCAGACGGACGGGAGATGCCCGGATAGACAGATTCAAACAGACGGCTTTGTGCAATTCGTGAAAAAGATTGCGCAAATCGGGACAATGAACGACATTTGAGCGCAATGACGCAATTCATAGGGATTGGTATAATATCCTTAACCGGAAGTGCCGATGGCACGATGACCAATTCAGAAAGGGGACTTTTCAGATGAAAAAATGGTTTGCACTGTTGATCGCTGTAGCGATGCTGGCCGTCAGCTGCTGCGCGATGGCCGATGGCGTTACCCTCAAGACCGTCAGTTCCTTTGCCGGCACCGATGCGGCAGCGGACGCTTATGTTGAGATCCTCAAGGCTTATGAGGCGGAAACCGGCAATAAGGTGGAGGATTCCTCCGCGACGAGCGACGAAGCCTGGAAGGCCAGCGTCCTCAATGATTTTGCTGCCGGCAACGAGCCGGACGTCATGTTCTTCTTTGCGGCGAACGCCGACTCCGCGCCGATCCTTGACAAGGTCGTGCCGATCAGCGAGATCAACGCCGCGTATCCCGAACTGAACCTGACCGAGAATGCCGTGCTCACCGAGCCGGACGGCAAGATCTATGCGATTCCGTCCCGCCCGTTCTGGGAGGGCCTGTTCGTGAACGTCGATCTGTTTGAGCAGAACGGCCTGGAGCTGCCGACCGACTGGGCGAAGCTTGAAGCGGCGATTGCCAAGTTCAATGAAGTGGGCATCGTGCCGATCGCGGTTTCCCTGTCCGATATCCCGCACTACATCTCCGAGTTCGCCATCATCGCAAGCGGCACCCCGCAGGAGCATATGGCCCGTCCGAAGACCATCGAGGAAGTGCCGGATTCCTGGTACGAGGGCATGGATCTGATCGCCAGGCTCTATCAGATGGGCGCCTTTGCCAAGGACGTGAACGCCACGACCGAGGCCGTGACCAGCCAGATGTTCAAGGACAAGAAGGCCGCGATGCAGATCGACGGCAGCTGGTTTGCCAACGGCATCCCGCAGGCGAATATGGATACCACGATCGTCATGCCGTTCCCGACCTATGCTGAGGATGCGGACAAGACCGCGTTCATCGGCGGCGTTTCGATGGGCTTCTATCTCACCCGCAAGGCGTGGGACGACCCGGCAAAGCGCGACGCGGCTGTGAAGCTGCTGGCCTACCTGACCAGCCCGGACAGCGCGACCAAGATCGGCGGCTATCAGTTTACCGGCAAGCTGCTGGAATCCTCCTATGAGATGATCAACAATGCCAACTACATGCTCAGCCCGTTCCAGGACAGCATGACCAAGGAAGCGCGCGAGGCATGGCTGCTGGGCTGCATCTCTTCCATCGCCGACGGCTCCATGACCGCCAAGGAATGCTGGGAGAAGGTTATCGCCCTCAAGCCTTTCGGCGAGTAATCACCGGGCTTGCAGACAGGATTTGCCTGACCTGAAACGCACATGCCGGGTCCCGGTTCCGGGACCCGGCTTTTCCCATCCGAATCAGTTGTGACGCAGGGAACATCGACTATTGAGACGCTATGGAGGTGCGCGCATGCTATACAGGGATAAACGGCCGCTGCTGGTCTTTCTGCTGCCGTCGCTTCTGCTGATGCTCGTGCTGCTGTATTATCCGTTTTTGGAGAACATCGTCAACAGCTTTTTTGAAATCCGCAGTCTGGTCAGCCCCAGAGAGGAATTCATCGGCATGGGAAACTATGTCAAGTTCTTTGCAGGCGACGACATGGCGGGCATTGCGCTGAAAAACTCTCTGGTGATGATGGTGCTTACCGTCATTTTCCAGGTCGGGCTTGCGCTTGTGCTTGCGCTGCTGGTCAATTCCATCGGCCGCGGAGCGCAGTTTTTCCGCGTCGTGTATTTCTTCCCGATCGTTATCTCCGCGACGGCCATCGGCCTGATGTTCAGCCTGTTTTATGCCTATGACGGCGGTATGCTCAACCAGATTGTGACGGCGATGGGCGGAGAGAAGGTGCTCTGGCTCAGCGACGACAAGGCGTTTACCATGGTGGCAATTCCGGTCGTCTGGCAGTATGTGGGCTTTTATTTCGTGATCATTCTCACGGGTCTTGCCGGCGTGCCGGAGGATGTGTACGAGTCTGCGGAGATCGACGGCGCGACGGGCCTGAAGAAGACCTGGTATATCACGCTGCCGCTGATTTCCGATGTGCTGGTGACCTGCACGACGCTGGCAATCACCGGTGCGATCAAGGTGTTCGATCTGCCCAGCGTAATCGCCAAAAACGGCGCGCCAAAGGGATTGACGCATTTTCTGGGCACATACATGTATCAGAAGACGTTTGTGGCGCAGGACGTCGACTATGGCTCGGCCATCTCCATTGTGATCGTGCTGCTGGGCGTGATCCTCTCGCGCACAGTCGGACGGCTGCTCAGCCGGGAAGAGGACAGGGGGTGAGCGTGTGGAAAAGAAGGTGAAAATCCGCGGCCTCAACCGCATGACGCCGACCAAAGCGCTGATCTATGCTGCGCTGCTGCTCTGGGCGGCGACGACGCTGTTCCCCTTTGTCTGGGTGATCAACAATTCCTTCAAGGATTCCTCGCTCGTGGTCAGCGATTCCTTCGCGCCCGCGTTTGAGAAGATATACAGCTACGATCAGCACGGGCAGATCATCCGTGAGAAGGTGATGCTCGACGAACACGGACGCGAGATGTATCGTGCATATTTGAAAAACGAGGATGGCAGCGTCAAGCTGGAAAAGGATGTGAACAAGCCGACGCTCAATCAGAATTCGGCGTTTGCGGGGCTGATGGGCTACAATGCGACGCTGCAGCAGAATGATGCGACGGCGAATCTGCCGGCATACGACACGTCCTCCGGAAAGGTATACGACGAGACAAGCGATCCGGTGATGCTCTCGCCGACAATCAGGAATTATGTGACGGCATTCACCAACAACAACGTGAACATCCTGCGCGGCTACAAAAACAGCCTGATCATCTCCGGTGCGGTGATGGTGCTGGTGATGCTGCTCTCCACGATGATGGCGTTCGGCATCACCCGGTGGAAGTTCCGCGGGAGGGAGATTGTGCGTACGCTTGTCGTGGCGGCGCTGATGTTCCCTGCGTTTTCCACGATCGTTCCGGTATACAGGATGATCACGGGCGCAGGCCTGTTTGATACGCTGCTGAGCGTGATCATTGTGCAGACGGCGGGCAATCTCGCCTTTGCCTGCACGGTGATGATGGGCTTTGTGACTGCGCTGCCCTATGAGCTGGAGGAGGCGGCGTTCATGGAGGGATGCGGCCCGTATAACATCTTCCTGCGCATTGTGCTGCCGATGTGCCGTCCGGCTCTGGCGACGGTTGCAATCTTTACATTTATCTGGAGCTACAACGATCTGTTTGTGCAGATGGTTCTGCTGCGCTCCAAGGCGCTTATGCCGGTGTGCGCGATTCTGCGCGAGATCTCCAGCCAGTACGGCACAGATTACGGTTTCATGGCTTCGTCGGTGGCGATTGTCGTCATTCCGGTGATGGTGCTGTATCTGTTCCTGCAAAAGAACATCATCAAGGGCCTGACGGCGGGCGCGGTCAAGGGTTGACGTTTTGCCGGACGGACGCTACAATGCAGAAGAGGTGAGGGGCATGTACACAGTGGCGCTGGTGGACGATGAGCACATCATCGTCGAAGGGCTCAAGCGCGTGATGCCGTGGGAAAAGCTGGGCTGCACGGTTGTAGGCATGGCTGCAGACGGCGTTTCAGGGCTCGCGCTGATTCGGGAGAAGAAACCGGACATTCTCTTTACCGATATCCGCATGCCGAATATGGATGGCCTGACCATGATTGCTGCGGTCAAAAGCGAGTTTCCGCAGATACAGATTGCCGTGCTGACGGCATTCCGGGATTTTGACTATGCGCAGCGGGCCATGCATCTGGGCGTGTGCCGGTATCTGCTCAAGCCAAGCAAAATGGACGAGCTCAACGAGGCCGTGCAGGAGATGACGCGAAGGCTCTGTGCGGCGCGGCCCGTGCGGCAGGAGGAACCGGCAGGCGCGGAGAGCACAGAGGCGTCGAGCTTTGTGGTGCGCGCTGCGCTTCACTATATGCAGGAGCACTGCACAGAGCGCATCAGCCTTGGCGACGTGGCAGATCATGTATACGTCAGCCAGTGGCATTTGTCCAAGCTCATCAACAGGCATACCGGACAGAGTTTTTTTGATCTGCTGGGCGGCATGCGCATCGAGCGGGCAAAGCTTCTGCTGGCGGATCCGTCGATGCGGGTGCATGAGGTGGCACAGGAGACGGGCTTTGCGGACGTGGCGCATTTTTCCAAGAGCTTTAAAAAGATCACCGGCAGGACGCCGGGAGAATATCGTATGGGACTCAAATGAACCATCGGGCGGGCAGCTTTAGCTGTCCGTCCGATGGTATTTTGCCCAAAAGTGGCGGCGGGTATGGCCTAAACGCTGAATATGGGATATAATGTGCATATATGGTCAAGGAGGGAATGCATATGGTGACGCCGAAGGCATTTGCCGAAGCGCTGAAGCTGGAGGTCATCCATCAGGCGGAAGGCGGCATGCCGATCCGCAGCGTGGATATCTGCCGTCCCGGTCTTCAGTTTGCTGGCTATTTCGACGTCTTTGCCAACGAACGACCGCAGGTCATCGGCATGAC
This sequence comes from Clostridia bacterium, assembly GCA_017412025.1. Next base: position 37,382 of record JAFQOY010000153.1, read on the forward strand.
GGAGATGGCGTATCTGTGCGATCTGCCTGAGGATGTGCGTCTGGCGCGTCTGCAGCGGTATTTCTCCTATGAAATTCCCTGCATCGTCATCGCCAGGGGGATGGAATGTCCGCCTTCGCTGCTTGAGCAGGCAAAGCTGCACAGCGTGCCGGTGTTTTCCACGCAGGCGGAGACGAGCGTCTTTACCAGCAAGGCCATCACGTATCTGGACGAGGCGCTTGCGCCGAGGGTGACGCAGCACGGCGTGCTGGTGGACGTATTCGGCGTGGGCGTGCTGATCACGGGCGAGAGCGGCGTGGGCAAGAGCGAATGCGCACTGGAACTCATCAAGCGCGGCCATCTGCTGGTGGCGGACGACGTGGTGGACATCGCGCGCGTAGGGCACAAGCTGCGGGGCGAATCGCCGGAGATCGTGCGCGATTTCATGGAGCTGCGCGGCATCGGCATCGTGGATATCAAGCTGATATTCGGCATCGGCGCGGTGCTCAGGCGCAAGACGATCGATATGGTGATCCATCTGGAATTCTATGCGCCGGGCAAGGATTACGACAGGCTGGGCACAAAGGACATGACGATGGATATTCTGGGCGTGGAGGTGCCGCTGACCAATGTACCGGTGCGCTCGGGCCGCAATCTGGCGATGATTGTGGAAATTGCCGCACGCAACTGGCGGCTGAAAAACGAGGGATACAATGCCGTCAGCGAGCTGGACAGAAGGCTGGGCCAGATGTATGGCTCCGGTCAGAAGGAATAAACGGGCGGGACTGCAGATCCTGCGCATATGCTGAACATCAAACGACACACGGACACCAAGGAGCTTTCAGGAAAGGAAGATTGACATGTATTATATTGGACTGGATGTAGGCGGCACGACCTTCAAGGCCGGCGTGGTCACGCAGGAGGGCAAGATCCTGCACAAGGATGCAATGCCGACCGGCATTGAGCGCCCGTATGCGGAAATCATTGCGGATATGGCGTATCTGTGCAGGAAGGTCGCTGCGGACGCGGGGATTGACATGGCCGAGGTTGCGTCCATCGGCGTGGGCGTGCCGGGCCTGTTTGACAACAAGACCGGCCGGATTCCCTTCTGCACAAACCTGGGCTGGCACGACGTTCCGTTCGTGGAGGAGATGAAAAAGCACCTTGATACGAAGGTGATCGGCGACAACGACGCGACGGTGGCGGGCCTTGCGGAAGCGGTGGCGGGCGTCAGCGCGGGCGTTGACGACAGCGTGTTCCTCACGCTGGGCACGGGCGTAGGCGGCGGCATCATCATCGGCGGCAAGCCGTATTCCGGCGCGCACGGCTGCGGCTCCGAGATCGGCCACATGATGATCTGCATGGGCGGCGAGGAATGCACCTGCGGCAACTTTGGCTGCTTTGAGCGTTATGCCTCTGCGACGGCGATTATCCGCGAGGCGAAGAAGGCCGTTATCCTTCATCCGGAAAGCAGCATGATGGACAAGTGCGGCGGCGACGCGGAGAAGATCAACGCGAAGATCGTCATCGATGCGGCGAGAGAAGGCGATGCGACGGCGAAGGCTGTCTTTGACGGCTATGTGCATGCGCTGGCGGTGGGCATCATCAACATCATCAATATGCTCGACCCGGAGGTGATCGTGCTGGGCGGCGGCGTGAGCGCAGCGGGCGATTTCCTGCTCAATGCGGTGCGCGAGGCGGTCAGGCCGATGGTATTCTTCAAGACCATGCCGTATGCGCGCATCGAGCTGGCGCAGCTGGGCAACGACGCGGGTATCATCGGCGCGGCGTTCCTGGGCAAGGCCTGATCAGGCAACAGCAAACAGGGGCTCCGGCGCGCGCTGCGCCGGGGCTCTGCATATCGGAGGAGAAAAGCATGAATCTGTCGGAATTCGGCGCATGGCTTACGCCGGGGCTTGATCGCCTTGGCGGCGATACAGGCGTGTACGTGAAGAATCTGGCGACAGGAGAAAGCTGGGCGCGCGGGGAGGATGCTCCCGTCTGCGCGGCGAGCGTGATCAAGATCCCGGTGATGATCACAGTATTCCGCCTTGCGCAGGAGGGAAAGCTGTCCCTTGAGGAGATACACGCGCTGCGCGAGGAGGAGAGGCTTCCCTCCTGCGGCACGCTCAAGGCGATGCACACGGGCATTGAGATGACGCTGCTGGATCTGACGAAACTGATGATCATCGTCAGCGACAATGCGGCGACCAATATTCTCATCCGCCGCGTGGGCATGGACGGGGTGAACGCGACGATGCGGCAGCTTGGCTGCAGGCATTCCGTGCTGCGCCGCGTGCTCTTTGACAGCGAAGCCTCAAGGCGCGGCATACAGAACGATATCACCGCGGCGGACATGGGTCTTCTGCTTGAAAAGCTGTATTTCGGCAAAGCCGTCTCGCCGGAGGCGGACGGGCAGATGATGGAGATCCTGCTGGATCAGCGGCTCAACGGCAAGCTGCCGTTCTTCCTTGACAGCGCGGGCATTGACGTGGCGCATAAGACGGGAGAGGACGACGGCATCTCCCACGATGTAGGCGTGATCTATGCGGATGAACCGCTGATCTGCTGCTTCGTGGGCGAGCATGTGAATGTGCCGGCCTATGAGCGGCTGATGCAGGACGCGGCGGCAAAGCTGTGCGGACTGTAAGAGAGGGCTTGAGACAGAGCCTGCAGGGGCGGGGATCTGCCCCGCCCGCCATATACGGCAGGGTGTGGAGCAAGCTGCCGCGTGGAACGCAATAGGATGGATAAGAGGAAAGAGCGCTGGATTTTCCGGCGCTTTTTTGCTATATACGAAATTGCGAGAACCTCTCCGCCGCACACGCGGCCCCTTTCAGCAGAGGCAAGAGCAGCTTGCCAAGCCAAGGCTCCCCTGAAAGGGGAGCTGACGCTGAAAGATGCTGAGGGGTTGAAGTGCGCAAGGCATACTATTTTGTCGTCTGCAGAAAATAAATGGGCAGAAATATGAAATAAATATTGACTGATGTAATAATTTGGTGTAAAATGCGGTTATAAATGTTACGAGAAGAAATAAATTTGTAATATTTAGTAGAGAGGGAAAGGAGGAGCATTTATGAACGTAGGATCGGTTCTGTCTGCTGCGATGGAAAAGAAGCACATCAATCAGACGGCGCTTGCGCAGCAGGTGGGCGTGTCCCAGTCTTACATCAGCCAGATCTGTTCAGGCAGGAAGGTGCCGACGGTCAGCGTGCTCAACCGCATCAGCGACTGCCTGGAGATTGATCTGCAGGATTTCTTCCGTGAGGAGAGTCTGCTGGATCTGCGTGTGGCCGAGCAGGAGGCGACCGTGCAGGCGACGATGAGCAAGGATGAGGCGTATATCCTCGGTCTTTGCCGCGGCCTGAGCACGGGCGATCTGGCGATGCTGCGCGATCTTGCCGAGCGCCTGTATAAGCACAAGTATCAGACCGGCGGCATGATGCCGGTGATGGCGACAGACTGAGAAAAGACCGCGGAGGGGATGCCGGGGCGCAGAAATGCGCTCCGGTTTTTTGCTGCCGTGCCGTCATGCTGCGGCCGGACGCCCGAAGGGCGGATAGGTCCCCTTCAATCATTTTGATGAAATTCGAAATACTGTTGACGAACTGCTTGGAATGTGCTATGATCTATTTAGAAGATATTCGAAACAGGAGGGCGCTGCATGAGATTCGCAGAGACGTTCAAGGCTCTTTCCGATCCTGTGAGGCGGGAGATTCTGCTGCTGCTGCGCGAAGGCCGCCTTTCGGCGGGGGAGATTGCCGGGCATTTTGATATGGCCGGCGCAACGATCTCCTATCACCTGAGCATACTCAGGAAGGCCTATCTCGTCCATGAGACGCGCGAAAAGAACTATATCTTCTATGAAATCAACACATCCGTCGTGGAGGACGTGATGCTCTGGCTGGCGCAGCTGAAAGGGGAAAAGGCATGAAGGATCAACTGAAAAAGGTATGGAGCGAATATGGCGTGCTGCTGGTGATCACCAGCGTGGTGATTCTGCTGCAGACGGTTGTCGGCGTGATCATCTGGGACAGGCTGCCGGAGACAATCGCAACGCACTTTAACGTCAATAACGAGCCGGACGGGTATTCCAGCAGGACGTTTACGGTATTCGGCATGCCGCTTATGCTGCTTGCGCTGCACTGGATCTGTCTGCTGCTGAGCTGCTCCGGCAACCAGAAGCTCGCCAGCGCGGATCCCCGCGTGCGCCGCCTGTGCGTATACATCATCCCGGCAATCTCTCTGCTGATGGTGGGCGTCACATATGGAAATGCGCTGGGCATTGAGATGGACGTCGGCAGGATTGTGCTGGTGTTTCTGGGCGCGCTCTTTCTGGTGCTGGGCAATTATATGCCCAAGATCAGGCACAACTATACCACGGGCATCAAGCTGCCGTGGACGCTTGCGGACGAGGAGATCTGGAACAAGACGCACCGTATGGCCGGGCCTGTGTGGATGATCGGCGGTCTGGCGCTGATTGCATGCAGCATGTTCGTCGGCGATATAGAGCTGGCGGTTGCGGTGCTGATCATGGTGATTCTGGTGCCGACGGTGTATTCTCTGGCGACGTATATGAAGAAATACAAGAACAAGTAAGCAGAAAAAAGGCCCTCCGGCGCATCGTGTGATGTGCTGGAGGGCTTTTGTGACGTCTTGATTATTGTTCGAACTGTGCGTGATAGAGTTTGGCATAGAATCCGTTTTTCTGCAGCAGCGCTTCGTGCGTGCCCTGCTCGACGACGCTGCCCTCCTTCATGACGAGGATGACGTCGGCATGGCGGATGGTGGAGAGGCGATGGGCGACGATGAAGCTGGTTCGTCCCTGCATCATTTTCGCAAAGGCGTCCTGTATGCGCAGCTCGGTGCGCGTGTCGATGGAAGAGGTGGCCTCGTCGAGGATCAGCATCGGCGGGAGGCTGAGCATCACGCGGGCGATGCACAGCAGCTGCTTTTGTCCCTGGGAGAGCTGGCCGCCGTTTTCGCCGATGACGGTGTTGTAGCCGTCGCTCATCCGTCGGATGAAGCCGTGCGCATGCGCGGCCTTCGCGGCGGCAATGATCTCTGCGTCCGTCGCGTCCGGCTTGCCCATGGCGATGTTTTCGCGGATCGTGCCGGCGCACAGCCATGTATCCTGCAGCACCATGCCGATGTTTCTGCGCAGATCCCTGCGCGTGATGCGCCTTGTCTCGTGTCCGTCCACGCGGATTTCGCCGGAACGGACGTCGTAAAAGCGCATGAGCAGGTTGATCAGCGTGGTCTTGCCGCAGCCTGTCGGGCCGACGATGGCCACGCGCTGGCCGGGCGAAACGTGCAGGGAGAAGTTTTCAATCAGCTGCTTTTCGGGCGTATAGGAGAAGCATACGTCCGTGAGATCGACCTGACCCTGCGCGCAGCCGAATGCCTCGGGCTCCTCGGGGTCGGGCGTCTGTGCGGGTTCGTCGATCAGCGCAAAGATGCGCCCGGCACAAGCCAGCGCGTTCTGAAGCTCGGTGATGACGCCGGAGATCTCGTTAAAGGGCTTGGTATACTGATTGGCATAGGACAGGAAGGAGGAGAGACCGCCGATGGTGAGTGCGCCGCTGACAGTAGCAAGCGCGCCGGTGAGGCCGACTCCGGCATAGACCAGAGAATTGACAAAGCGCGTGCACGGATTGGTAAGCGAAGAGAAGAACGTGGCGCGCAGCGCGCAGTGCTCAAGGCGGCCGTTGATCTCGTCGAATTCCGCCAGCGTCCTGTCCTCGTGCGCAAACGCCTGAACGAGCTTCTGCTGGCCGATGGCCTCGTCAATCAGCGCGGTCTGTTCGCCGCGCGTCCTGCTCTGCAGGACGAACATATCGTGCGTGCGCGTAGCGATGAAATTGGCGACGAGCAGCGAAAGCGGCGTGATGATCACGACGACGAGCGTGATGGGCACGCTCAGCGTGAGCATGAACAGCAGCGTGCCGGCGATGGTCATCACGCCGGAAAACAGCTGCGTAAAGCCCATGAGCAGGCCGTCGGCAAACGTATCCACGTCGGCAATCATCCGGCTGACGACGTCGCCGGTGGGATGCGCGTCCAGATACCGGAGCGGCAGGCGCTGGATATGCTCAAATGCGTCGCGGCGGATGTCGCGCACGGTGTCGTAGGTGATGCGGTTGTTCAATTCGCTCTGCAGCCACTGCGCGGCGGCCGTCACGAGCACGCATGCGCCGATGGCCGTCAGCGCGCGGGCGAGCGAGGCGAAATCAACCTGGCCGGCGGAAACGATGCAGTCGACCGCACGGCCGATGAGGATGGGCACGTAGAGCGTGAGAAGCACAGAAACAAACGTCAGCGCGAGGGAGATGAGCAGCTTGGGCAGATGCGGACGGATGTAGCTGAGCACGCGGCGCAGCACGGCGCGGCGGGAGAAGGACGGCTTAGCCATGGCGCTGCACCTCCTCTGCGTCAAACTGGGATGCGTGGATCTCCTGATAGAGCGGACAGGAGGCGAGCAGCTCATCATGCGTACCGATGCCTGCGGTCCGTCCGTCGTCCAGCACGATGATCAGATCGGCAAAGCGGACGGACGAGGTGCGCTGGGAGACGATGAACGTCGTGGGCCGGTGATCCATCCTGCGGATGGCGCGGCGCAGGCTTGCGTCCGTCGCGTAGTCGAGCGCGGATGCGCTGTCGTCAAGGATCAGGATGTCGGGTCTGCGCAGGAGCGCGCGGGCGATGGTCAGGCGCTGGCGCTGGCCGCCGGAGAAGTTGCGTCCGCCCTGCTCAACGGGCTCGTCGAGGCCGCCGGCCTTGCTGCGCACGACGTCAAGCGCCTGCGCGATGTGCAGCGCTTTAAGCATGTCTGCCTCGGAGGCGTCCTCCCGCCCCCAGAGGAGGTTTGAGCGGATGGTGCCCTTGAAGAGCACGGCCTTCTGCGGCACGACGGCGATGCGGCTGCGCAGCTCGTCCATGCGGATATCGCGCACGTCCATGCCGCCGATGCGGACTGTGCCGAGGCTTGCGTCATAAAAGCGCGGAATCAGGTTGACCAGCGTGGTCTTGCCGCTGCCCGTGCCGCCGATGACGCCGACGGTCTGTCCCGCGCCGACGCGGAAGGAGACGCCGGTCAGCGAGTCGTCGCCTGCGCCCTTGTAGGTGAAGGAGACATTTTGAAATTCGACCTGACCGAAGGGAACGCGGCCGTCATGCACGCGGGTTCCGTCCTGCTGGGAACTTTTCATTGCCAGCACGCCCGCGATGCGGTCGCCGCAGGCCCAGGCCTTGGGCAGCAGGATGATCAGGTTGGCCATCTTGATCAGCTCCACGAGGATCTGGCTCATGTAGTTATAAAGCGCCACGACCTCGCCCTGCGTGAGGCTGCCCGCGTCAACGCGCAGCGCGCCGGTGCGGATGAGCAGGATGACGGCAGCGTTGATCACCACATAGGTGACGGGATTCATCGCTGCGGACACGCGGCCGACGGCCAGCTGCATGCGCGTGAGGCCGTTGCTGCGTTTATGGAATCTGGCCGTCTCGGCCTCCTCGTTGCCAAAGGCGCGGATGACGCGCACGCCGTTCAGGTTTTCGCGCGTGGCCGCGGTCACGCTGTCCAGCTGGCCCTGCACACGCCTGTGCATCGGGATGGTGATCAGCATGATCGAAAAAACGATGATGCACAGCAGCGCGATGACGCCGGCGAAAATGAGCGCAGAGGGCACGTCGATGGCAAACGCCATCACCATCGCGCCGAAGACGACAAACGGGGAGCGCAGCAGCAGGCGAAGGCAAAGGTTCACGCCGGACTGCACCTGGTTTACGTCGCTGGTCATGCGGGTGATCAGCGTGGAGGAACCCAGGGCGTCCAGTTCCGTGTGGCTGAGCGTCTGAATATGCGCCATGAGCGCGTGGCGCAGGCGCGCGGAAAAGCCGATGGCGGCTTTGGCGGCGAAATACTGCGCGGTGACCGCGCTGACAAGGCCGATCAGCCCAAGGAGCGCCATGACCAGCGCCATGCGCACAATGTAGCCCCGATCGCCTGCGAGGATGCCGCCGTCGATGATGCGCGCGACAATCAGCGGAATGATCAGCTCAAAGGAGGCTTCAAGGAGCTTAAAGAGCGGGCCGAGCACGCATTCACGCCCATAGCCTTTGAGATAGACAAAGAGTTTTTTCAACGGATACACCTGCCTGATTCATGATAAGGGACAGCAAGAACGCTATTATTATATCTGCTTTGGAGCGCTTTTTCAACAAGCGTCGAAGCGGGAAGGACAAAAGATGTGTATAACCCGCGCTGTCCCCCTTGACATTTGCGCAAATGGGTGTATCATATACCTGTAAATCATATGCCTATAAAAAGGAGGAAATTGTGATGAAAATTGCAGTGACGTACGATCAGGGTGAAATCTTCCAGCATTTCGGCCATTGTGAGCAGTTTAAGATTTATGAGATTGAGGACGGAAAGATCGTCTCCTCGAAGGTGATCTCTTCCCAGGGCAGCGGCCATGGCGCCCTGGCAGGCATGCTGATGATGCAGGGCGTGGATGCGCTGGTGTGCGGCGGCATTGGCGGCGGCGCGCAGATGGCGCTCAAGGGCTTCGGCATCAGGGTATACGGCGGCGTGACGGGCGATGCGGACGCGGCGGCTGCTGCGCTTGCAGCCGGTACGCTCGTATACAATCCGGATGTGCGCTGCAGCCATCACGATGATCACCACGGCGAGGACCATGTCTGCGGCGATCACGGCTGCGGCGGCCATGGCGAGGATCACGAATGCCACTGCCACTGAGAAATAGAGCGTGATATCGGATGCTGTCCTGAGCAGCGCAAACAATGAATGAAAGACCCTCCTGCTGCAAGTGTGAAAGAAACTGCAGCTGGAGGGTCTTATGTGCTCTGAAACCATATGCGAAATGGGGCGAGGTTAACCGTTTGCCAGGTCGCTCCTGATCAGACTGCGCAGAGCCTCCACGGCGGTGCGGATGGCGGGCTCCGTATCATGAACCGCTGCTTCAGCAAATCCTGCAAGTTCGCGTTCCTTGTTGGATACGGTCAGACAGAGGCTGCCTGTGCGCAGCTTAAACATGCTGCCCAGCACATAAAGCACTGCCGTTTCCATCTCCGACGCCAGACAACCGCCGGCAATCCATGTGTGCCAGCGCCGTGCGATTTCCTCGTGCATCGGCATGCGGGTGAATTCCGTTTCGCAATAGAAGGAATCTTTGCAGTGGACAACGCCGACGTGACGCCTGAATCCCAGCTTGTCTGCCGCGCTGCAAAGCGCATTCAGCACTGCGGGATGCGCGACAGCGGGAAACTCCACCGGCAGGTATTCTGCCGAAGTTCCCTCAGCGCGGATTGCGCCCGTAGCCAATACCAGATCGCCGGGAAGAACCTCCTGCTGCATGCCGCCGCAGGTACCCACGCGGATCATCGTATCGGCTCCGACCATGACCAGCTCTTCAATGGCGATGGAGGCGGACGGACCGCCAACGCCGGTGGACGTCACGCTCACGGGCACGCCGTCAAGGAGACCGGTATATGTAACAAATTCCCTCTTGGAGGCCACCAGACGCGGGTTGTCAAAATGCCGGGCAATCTGCTCCGCTCTTTCCGGTGCGCCGGGCAGCAGCACATAGCGGCCCACATCGCCCGGCAGCAGATCGGTATGAAATGTTTTTTCCATCATTTGTTTTTTGCCTCCAGACGATGATTGCGGTAATAGATTGCGACGTCCGTCGCAACCAGAGTCGTGTTCATACAGTAAACGCAAAACAGACCTGTCTGATTGGCCAGCAGTTTGGCGAGCACGCCGGCGATATCGCCAAGCAGAATCAGCAGCAGGAAGAGCAGGCTTTTGCCGCTGTTGGATTTGGCTTTCCAAGACCGCCAGATGGAAGCGGGCCACGAAAGCGCAAAGCACACCATCATAAACCCTTCCAGAAAACTACTCATGATTCCGTTCCTCCATAAAGCGATACACTTCATCAACAGAAGGCTGCGCGCCCATGGAACCTTTTTTCTGTGTCACCAGCGCGCCTGCGGCTGAAGCAAAACGCAGCTGTTCTTCCAGAGAAGCGCCATCGTTACGCAGCTGCATATAAAGGAAAGCTGTCCAGAACGCATCGCCTGCGCCCGTTGTATCCACAGCCGTTACCCGATATGCAGGAATGTGCAGCAGTTTGCCGCTTGCCCATGCATAACAGCCCCTCGCACCGTCGGTTACGACAAGCGTCTTGCTTCTTTGTGCAAAAGACTGCGCAACCTGTGCGACGTCCTCCATACCATAAAGGAAAACCATTTCTTCAAGGGCAAGCTTGATCAAGTCGGCCTGCTCCACGCCCAGAAGAGCATCTGCACGGGCCTGTTTTTCGCTTGTCCAGAGATTGGGACGCAGGTTGGGATCAAAAGAAATCATTCCCCCTGCATGATGAACAACAGATGCAGCGCGCAGCGTGGCTTCTCTGGAAGCATTTGCCACCAGGCTGCGCGCGCCGAAGTGGAAAATGCGGCAATTGTGCAGCCAGTTCATGGGTAATTCATCTGCGCGCAGATCCATATCCGCCGGATTATGCGCAAAGAGTGAAAAGCTGCGATCTCCATCCTCGTTCAAATGGACAACCGCTAGTGAAGTGGGGCACGTTTGACTGAAGACAATGCCTTCGCTCTGTACATTTCGTTCCGTCATGCTTTTGTAGAGCATATGTCCAAAGGCGTCGTCGCCCACCTTGGAGATCAGTCCTGCATGCAGTCCCAGCTTCGCTGCAGCCGAAGCGACGTTTGCAGGGGCGCCGCCTGCATTGAATTCATACAAGGGCTGCCGTTGCGCGCTGTTACCTGCTGGCAAAAGATCGACAAGCAATTCTCCCAGACTGACGATATCCATTCTGTTCATGCTTTACCCACCCTTAATTTTGCTTTTTATTGTGATTTATTGTTTTTATTTTTGATTTTAGCATTGCGTATAGGGATTGTCAAGAGCCGTATTCCAAGAATTGACGCTCTCAGAGGCAAGTGATATACTATCAGTAAAACAAAACCTTATTTGCTATCGACAAATTACAGGAGCAGGGTTATGAGCCGATATTTAGCCGATAAGAGAAGAACCAAACTGGCGGAACTGATTAACGATAAGGGAAGTTTTCGCGTTGCAGAACTTGCGGATTATTTTGGTGTAACCAAGGAAACCATACGTAAGGATTTGATTTATCTGGATCAGCAGAAGCTGGTCTGCAAAACGCATGGCGGCGCGATCTCCATCAGCGAGAGTACAGAGCGGCCTGTCCACTTGCGCAGCACGGAAAACCCTGAAAAGAAGATGTGTATCGCCAAACGGGCTTTGGATTTCCTTGTGAACAGCAAGGTGGCCATTCTGGATTCGGGCAGCACGGTTTTGCATCTGGCAGAACTGCTTACGCCCGGTCAGTGTGAAACGCTGGTCACCAATTCTTTGCCTGCTGCCAATGCGCTGGCGCAGAAGGATATGTCTTTTTTGTGGATTGGCGGCGAGTTTTCGCCCATCACCATGTCTACCAGCGGCATGGCTGCTTCGCAGACGCTGAACTATATCACGGCTGACGTTGTTTTTCTGGGATCCAGCGGTTTTCAGTCTAATACCGGCCCCAGCGCCAAGGCTTTCTGCGACGCTCAGATTAAGCGCGATATGATGAAGAGAAGCCGAACAAAAATCGTATTGGCGGACAGCAGCAAGTTTGTCACCAATGCGTTTGTCCGCTTTGCCGACTGGTCGGAGATTGATTATCTCATTACCGACAGCGGCGCGCCCGAAGATGCGCTTGCGGAATTGAGAAAGAAAATCCAAATCATCATCGCATAAAAACAAGAAAAAACAAAAATAAACAAATAATTCAAAAAGTATTATTGACAATAATACTTTTTTTTGATATCATTTTCCCAGAAACAAGAAGAAATTGTATTGAGAGGTGTCCAAATGCAAGAATTACAAAAATATTCGCAAAAAAAAGCAGCGATTGCACCCTCTCTGATTTGCGTTGATCTGTGTAACATTGAACGGGATGTACGCCGGTTAGAGGCCATGGGATGCGAAATGCTCCATGTGGACGTGCTGGACGGACGATACAGTCCAAGTATGCCGATCGGCCTTGATACGATACGGCAGCTGCGCAAACGCACACAAATGGATTTTGATGTACACATCATGTCCGTTGCGAATGAATACTTCGTTGACGAAATGCTGGATATCGGTGCGCAGCGCCTCTGTTTTCAGCTGGAAAGCCAGCCTACGCCCGGTCCGCTGCTTCACAGGATTCGATCAAAGGGGTGCGCTGCCGGCCTGGCTCTGGCGCCTTCCACACCGATTTCTTCTCTTGAATACTTAATTGAAGACTGCGACTTTGTGCTGCTCATGCAGATTGATCCCGGCTATGCTTCTTTTTCAGGTACGGCCAAGGAACCCTATATGCAGCGGAAAGCTGAAGATCTGTATTCTCTGATTGAAAAGTATCATCCCGAAGCCACTGTCACAGTGGATGGCCGCGTCGATTTTGCTTCCATGCCGGCGCTGCTGCGTTCGGGCGTTCAGACCTTTGTAAGCGGTACGCGGGGCGTTTTCCATCCCGGCGCATCGTGGGAAGAAAACTGGCAGCGTCTTTGGGAACTGATCCGTCGGGAAGGAGGAGAATAAACGTGAATCCATGCGGCGACAGCTATCATCAGTGCAGCGAACAGATTCTTCAGGAATGCCAGAGGGCGTTGGCCGCCATTGAACCAGGGGAGACGCAGCAGCTGCTGAAGGCCATGATGCAGGCGGAGCAGATTTTCTTCGTCGGCGTCGGGCGGGTGCTGCTTTCCCTTCAGTCAATGGCAAAGAGATTGGCCCATTTGGGATTGTCGACGCACATCGTGGGTGAAATCACCGAGCCCGCCATCACGCCGAACGATCTCCTGATTGTCGGATCGGGAAGTGGAGAATCTCTCATTCCCGTAGCCATTGCGAAAAAGGCGCATGCGCTGGGCGCAAGAATCGCCTACATCGGTTCCAATACGGAAAGTACCGTGGCGAAGCTCTCCGCCGTATGCGTACGCATTCCGGTACGGACCAAGCTTGAAAAGCCGGATGAAATTCACTCGGATCAACCCATGACCAGCCTGTTTGAACAGACCCTTTTACTCTATGGCGATACGCTGGCCATGATGATCTGCAGGGAGCATTCCATTGTACTGCACGACCTGTGGCGCAAACACGCCAATCTGGAATGAAACTTATTTTCGCGGTGCGAAAATAAAAAATAAATGGAGGGATCCACATGAAAAAAGTTCTGTCACTGTTGCTCGTTCTGATCATGCTGCTGAGCGTATGTTCTGCAGCAGGCGCTGAAGCTTCCAGTAAGTTTGTCAGCGACAAGACCTTCGAACTCAACGTCAACACCAACCAGAAGGGCGACGCCGAGCTTGCCCTGATCACCGCTGCGATTGAAGAATACAAGAAAATGTATCCCAACGCCACAGTGAACATCAACTACGGCGTGGACACTTCCGACTTCAACGACTATGCGACCCGTCTGCTGTCCCAGTTTGCCGGCGGCGAGACCATCGACATTCTCTGGATGGCGATTGAAGGCATCGCCTTCCTGGCCGACAAGGGCGTCATCGCTCCGATTGACCAGTATGTGGACGCGAATCCCGATATCCACAAGCGCCTCTACGAGGATATCGCCCATCCTGTTCTGTCCTGCATGATGCACGACGGCAAGGTGTACGGCATGCCTCTTGGCTGGAACAACACGCTGATCATGTACAACACCCGCATGTTTGAAGAAAACGGCATTGAGTACAATCAGAACTGGACCTGGGACGAGTTTGTAGAAGTGGCCAGGAAGCTGACCAAGGAAGGCGAAAACGGCGAAAAGATCTGGGGTCTGGCGCTGAATTTCAACCTGTCCGACTATCTGCCCTTCCTGGCTGCCAACGGCACCTTTGACATGAACGAAACCGCTACCGAATCCTGGTGGAACAAGCCCGAAACGATCGAGGCTTTCCAGTTCGTGTACGATATGATTCACAAGCACGGCGTGTGCTCCTATCCGGAAAAGACCTACTACAGCTCTTACTTCTATGCGGATCGCATCGCCATGATGATGGGCGGCCCGTGGGCCATCAGCGCCGCCAAGGCCATCGGCTTTGAAGATTTTGACTTCTGCACCATCCCTTCCAACAAGGGTATCAAGGGCTGTTCCTTTGGCGGAGACGGCTACTGCATGACCACTGCCTGTAAGAATCCGCAGGAAGCTCTGGATTTCATGAACCTGCTCACCAACGACGATATCCAGATGATGATGGCTGAACTGGGCACCTCCAGTCCTTCCACGATCTCTGCTTCCTACAGCGAGGAATTCCTGGCTCACTCCCCGAACATCAACCTGCACTACGATCTGGTTCTGGATCCGGAAGCCAATTCCCGTACAATCACCTCGCCTGTGTATCGTCCGGAAATGGAAAACGCCTTCAGCAACTACTGGTCTCAGGCTCTGGCCGGCGAGATCACCATCGAAGAGATGTGCATGGCGATGCATGAAGAAGTCGAAGCCATGATTGCCGAGCACGAGTAATTCAATCCGGCCTGGCAGCCTTGGGCCGCCAGGCCTTTCTCTTCAGGAGGGATCGTTTCATGCAATTGAACGCACGACGCAGAGAAAACATAGCGGGTTATCTGTTCATTGCCCCGACGTATCTGTTTTACATTGTTTTCACGCTTCTTCCTCTGTGCGCCACGATTTATTTTTCTTTTACCAAGTATAACGTCATCCAGCCCGCGCAGTGGATTGGACTGAAAAACTTCGCCAAGCTGCTCACGGATCGCACGCTGCCGACCATCACAGCCAATACCCTGCAGTATACGCTGTGGACGATGGTGCTGAAGACGCTGGTTGCTCTGGTTCTGGCCATCGGCCTGAACAGCGCCAAACTGTTTGCACCTGTGCGCAACATTGCCCGCGCCTCTATCTTTTTTCCGTATATTGTCGCCATGTCCTATGTTGCGCTGATCTGGTCCTTCATGTTTTCCAAGGATATGGGCATGGTCAACTTTTATCTGAACAGATTCGGCCTTCCTTCGGTTCCGTGGTTTACCGATGTACGTCTTGCCATGTACATGCTGATCGCGCTGGACGTGTGGAAAAACTGCGGCTACGGCATGCTGGTTTTTCTGGCAGGTTTGCAGGGGATTCCCAAAGATTATTACGAAGCCGCCCAGATCGACGGCGCCAGCCGCCGTCATTTGGTTTTTCATATCACGCTGCCCCTGCTGCGTCCCATGATCATTATGATGATTATCCTCAATACCATCTACGGTATGCAGGCTTTTGACAGCATGTCCGTCATTACCGAAGGCGGACCCGGAAACAGCACCCGCAGTATTCTGCTCTACATTTATGAAAAGGCATTCCAAAGCTACAACATGGGCTACGCTTCTGCGCTTTCCGTCGTGCTGATTGCAGCTATTCTGATTATATCGCTCTTCCAGCTGAAGTTTGACAAGAGCAATACAAACGATTGAGGTGAATGCAAATGGTAAAAGGATTTTGCAAACGCAAAAAATACAAGGGTATGATGCGCCTCATTCCTAACGCTCTGCTTCTGCTGATTGTGTTTTTCCTCATGATTCCCTTCATCTGGATGATCACCATTTCTCTGCGCAATCCCATGGACGCCTATCGGCTGCCGTTCACCATCTTTCCGGACAGCTTTGATCTGTCCAGCTATCTCGCGCTTCGGGAATCCAAGGCCAATATACCCAATCTGTATATGAACAGCCTCATTTCCTCCGCCGCGATTGTGCTGGCGCAGCTGGTCACCTGCCCTTTGGCGGGCTATGCCTTTGCACGCCTGCGCTTTAAGGGACGCACGCTGCTGTTTAACCTGTTTCTGATCAGCCTGATGATTCCCAGGCAATCCATCATCATCCCCATGTACGTGGTCATGAGCCGACTGAAGCTGACCAATACGCTGCTTTCGCTCATTTTGCCCAGCGTATGCAATGCCTTTGGCGTATTCCTGTTCAGGCAGAGTTTTGCGGCCATTTCCCGTTCTTACGAGGATGCGGCATATATCGATGGAGCAGGTATTTTCCGCGCGTATTGGCAGATTATGCTGCCGCAGGTGAAGCCCACGCTGGTTACGCTGATCATCCTCACCTTTACCTCTGCATGGAATATGTACTTTGAGCCGCTGATTTTCCTGACCAACATCGAGAAGATGACCCTTCCGCTGGGTCTGGTCTATCTGAAGGGATATATGGGCGCGGGAAATCTTTCTGTCGTCATGGCGGCAGTTGCGCTGGCCATCGTTCCGGTCGTCATTATCTTCTTCCTGTGTCAGAGCTACATCGTAGAGGGCCTGACCTCTGGCGGCATTAAGGAGTAAAGCATGAACAAAAAACTTCCGCTTTATCATGAGCGTTTCCGTCCTCAGTATCACTTTACTGCGCCTGAAGGATGGCTGAATGATCCGAACGGTCTGATTTTCTATCGCGGCGAATACCATCTCTTTTATCAGTATAATCCGCACGATATCGCCTGGGGCGCGCCGTATTGGGGACATGCCGTCAGCGCAGATATGATCAACTGGCGGCATCTGCCCGTTGCGCTGGAGCCGGATGAATTGGGTTCTATCTTTTCCGGAACCATTGTTGCGGACGATCGCAATACCAGCGGTCTTTTTGGCGAAGAGGGCGGTCTTGTGGCGCTGTTTACCCATCACGCCGACGACGGAACGGAATATCAATCGCTGGCGTACAGCGCGGACTGCGGCAGAAGCTTTACCAAGTATTCCGGCAATCCCGTCATCCGCGGCGGACGGGGACCGGAGTGGAGGGATTTCCGTGATCCCAAAGTGCTGCGCTTCGGCGATGAATGGCTCATGATCACCGGCGGAGGGACCTATCGTTTCTTCCGCTCTTCCAATCTGCTTGACTGGCGTTTTGTGAGCGACATGGCTGTCTTTGAGGAATTCCCCGATCTGTTTAAGCTTGGCGATCAGTGGATTCTGAATGTAAACGGATATGGTTATTATGCGGGCGTGCTGACTGCCAGAGGCTTTACACCCACGCAGGGGATTCGCCCGGAGGACTTTGCCAACAGCTGGCAGGCATGCTATTCCTATGAAAACATGCCGGACAATCGCTGCGTCTGGCTGGCCTGGATGCGAGATGCTGCCAAAGGCCCTACCGATCCATGGCGCTGCAATATGTCCATTCCCCGAGAACTGACGGCAGTAAATGAGGCAGGAGAAACACATATCTGCCAGCAGCCTGTTAAAGAGGTAGAAACGCTTCGTACATCCTGCACGGCGTTTTCGGATATGCCGATTGAAGCGTGCGATCTGTCGGCTGTTCGAGGGCAGTGCCTGGATATCGAAGTGGATTTTGAAATCCGGTGCGATACGCCCTTTGGAATCCGATGCATGGAAAAGGACGGGCGCTACGCAGAAATCGGATGCCGTCCGGGTGAAAACCTGATCTATGCCGATACCCGCCTTGCCAGCGCGGAGGAATTTGACGCTGTAGCTACGATGTTCCCGCCTGTCATGAGCGCCATCGGCAATCAGACCAGGGTACTGGCCAAGCTGCACACCACTTTCCGCAAAGCGAGCAAAAGGCTCAGAATGCGGATTTTGCTGGACGTCTCCGTGATCGAAGTCTTTTTTGACGACGGTCAGGCCGTGTGTTCTCTGAACGTCTATCCTGATGAGCAGGCGGACGGCGTCAGCCTGTTCGGAGAGGGACAGATGATCCATTCGCTTCGGATTCACCGGATGAAGAGCATCTGGACAGAGAATTCGAAATGCCCATGAGTCTTTCGTGTCATTCTTCAAGCGGCGCTTGCGAAGCACATGTTCAGCAAGCGCTGCTTTTTCTTTGGGATTGCAATCAAAAAACAAACTCCCGCATTTCACGGGAGTTTCAGACCGTCAACAAAGTATTGTTGACGGTCTGCCGCTG